>JBBECD010000103.1:0-30614 GCA_040881995.1 Planctomycetaceae bacterium | reverse complement strand
CCAACCCCCGATTTCCGCTTGACAACTCACCCCGGTTCGCATACTATGTAACACATAGTGAATCACTCACACCGTTCAGGAGACGAATCATGCGAGTTGAACGTGAATTGATGCGCGGGGCCGGACCGGTCGCGGTCCTCAAGTTGCTGGAAGCGGGCGAAAAATACGGCTACGAACTGGTCGAGGCCCTCGACCAGCAATCGTCGGGAGTCCTGGCGATGGGGCAGTCGACGCTGTATCCCATGCTCTACAACCTCGAAGCCCAGGGCCTCGTCACAGCGACTTGGCGCGACAGCGAATCAGGCCGGGGAAGAAAATACTACGCCCTCACCGGCAATGGCAAAAAGCGCCTCGCCGCCGACGTCAAGCAATGGAAGTCGGTCGTGACGGCTCTTTCCGCGTTGGGCGTTCTGGCGCCGCAGCAATCCCCGGCCGTTTCGTAAGGAGAGACATCATGACCGAACCTCCAGCGGACGGCGAAACCCGCTCGTTCCATCTCGATCGCGATTCCCGTTCTTTCCGTTTCGATGCCGGCTTCTGGGCTCGCCGCCGACTCGCACGACAGAGCGTGCAAGAGGCACTCACCATATTCGCCCTGCCAGCGACACTCCAAGCCTTCGTCGTCGACATCACGAAGAGAACCAAACTCTGGCGCAGCGAACAGATCGACGTCGCCAAGGAACTCGCCGGCCACTTCCGCGATGGGCTGGAAAGCGGCGTAACCCCCGAGCACCTCATCACCCGCTTCGGCGAACAGGTGCAAGTCGCCAAGATGATTCGCCGCGCCCGCATGCGCTGCCGGCCGTTGCATTGGCAGATTCGACATTACGGAATGCTCGCGATGGCCCTCCTCTTCGGCGTGATGCTCGTCACCTACGGCGTCCTCGCCGTGCGATTCTTCACCGCGTCGCCGACGATTTCGCGAAACTACTTCGCCGAGATCAACGCCGAGGCGAAGGAAATTCCGGAAGAAGATCGGGCCTGGCCGTTTTATCGGGAGGCGTTGGTGAAGTACGAGTCGTTTCCCAAGAACGTGGATGAACAATGGTGGGACCGCGAAGAGCCGCCCGCCGATCCGAGTTCTCCTAAATGGCAAGTGCTTGTTTCGTACATCGAAAAAAACCGCCAATCGTTGACGCTCATCCGTGACGGAGTGAAACGAAACCAACTCGGCTACGTCTACAGCGACCCGGCGAATGACCACTATTTAAGAAAGTGGCACGGCGAACGTCCCGACGCACCGAAAAATGATGCCTTATTCGACATCTCGATGCCGCAGAATGGCGATTTGCGAGCGCTCGGCCGGCTGCTGCGCGCGGAATGGTTATTGGCCGTGCATCACGGCGATGGAGACATGGCAGCAGAAGACGTGGCGACGCTGATTCGCCTCACCTCACATCAGCAAAGCAACGGCTTTGTCGCACAAGAGATGCTGTCGTACAGCGATTTTGCCGTCGCCTTGACGATGGTATCGGACATGCTCTCTGAACATCCCGAGTTGCCGACGGATCGACAACTCAGGGATCTCGCGCGACTGATATCTCGATTCGCCGGCGGCGGAACTCTGCGGGCATCGTTCGCTCGCGATCGGCAGATCGTTGAAGACTTTTTCCAAAGATGCTTTACCGATGACGGCAATGGCGACGGACGGTTAACGCCGGAAGGGCTCAAAATACTTGATGAATTCAATTCCGCCGGGCCGCGAGACGACGAAATGTCGATGTCGCTCACACTCTCCGGCCCTGCGCTGATGGCTCTCGTAGGCAGCCGGATGGAAAACCAAGATCTGGCGATGCGGTTGTTCGATCGCGACATCGCCGAGCACAGCGGGCCAATGCATACGTGGGGCGACTCGTCGATGAAGGCCGAGATCGGCCGGTTGATGCAGTCTTTCACGACGCGAACGAAATACATGCCGGCGTTGCTGATCGTGGGCGGCGCGGGGCATTATGCCTTCGTCAGCGAACACAAAACCCAACTCCGCGACGGCATCCTCACGGCGATCGCCGTCGAACTCTTCCGTCGCGAGAACGGCCGACTACCGAAGACGCTCGATGAACTCGTGCCGAAGTATCTCGATGAAATTCCCATCGATCGACTCGATGGGAAGCCGATCAAATATGCCATCAAGAAAAACCGCCCGGTGATTTACTCCGTCGGCATGGACGGCGAAGACAACGGAGGCAAGATGCCCGTCGAATTCGACGACTACGTCGCCACCTGGCAATGGAAAGAACCGCACGAGCGGGCTGAATCTAATAGCACCGCAGGCCAAGGCTACGACTGGATTCTCTTCCCCCGGTATCAAGAAAAACCGAAGAACTGAGGCGAAAGATGTTTAACGCCGAGTCGCGGAGGTGCCATTCGCGGAAAACGGACTCGAACAACACTTCCTCCGCGCCCTCGCGCCTCCGCGACTCGGCGTTAAAACATCTTGGAAATGGTGGTCTACGTCATGAACAACTCGCATGATTCCGGCAACGGCCATACACAAACGCTTAACCCCGGTCTCTGGACCAGACTCCGCGAGACGCCGCTGTCGGATGCCATCCGGGGGCAGCTCACACGATCTCTCAACCTCAACCTCGCCGTCGCCAGCTTCGCACTGCCCGAAGAATTGCCGACGTTTGTCCTCGATGTCACGAAGAAAACCAGACTCTGGCGGAACGAACAGGTCGACGTCGCCAAAGAACTCGCCGGGCATTTTCGCGACGGCCTCGATTCCGGGGCGACTCCGGAGCAGCTCATCGAACGCTACGGTGACGTGACGCAATCGGCAAAAATGATCCGCCGGGCGAGACAACGCTGCCGGCCGCTGTATTGGCAGGTCGGTCATTACGGTATTTGCGCGATGCTGGTGTTGTTTTTTGTGATGCTGGTGTCCTATGGTGTGCTGGCCATTCAATTTTTCAACTCTGCGCCAACCGTCACGCGGCATTACTTCAACGAGATCAATGCGGTGGCGAAGGCGGTCCCCGAGGAAGACCGAGCGTGGCCGTTTTATCGCGAGGCGATTTTGAAGTCGCGGCAAATTCCCGAAGACGTCGAAAAACATTGGTGGAACAACCTGGAAGCTCCACCGGCGATAGATTCTCCCCAATGGCATGATCTGGAAAACCACGTCGATGCCAATCGCGATGCCGTGGCGCTGGTCTACGAGGGAGCAAAATACTCAAAGTTGGGTTATGTCTATGGCGACCCGGCGAATCGGAGCTTCCTCGATAAGGCATTGACCCTCGAAGGAAGCGATCTGCTCAAGCCCGACCAATCGCTGTTTCACTTCCTCTTACCGCAAACTCAAGAATTGCGATCAATGGCCCGGCTGTTGATGGCGGATTCAATACTCGCAGCTTCGCGTGGAGAGTCGGAACGAACGGCGAACGATCTGCAATCAATGATCTCACTCGCATCGCACAGTCGCGGGAACGGATTCATCGTCGAAGAGTTTGTCGCGTACGCCATTTTTTCGATGGCGATGGCGCGCACGACCGACGTTTTATACGAGCAACCCGAATTGTTGAGCGATCAACAATTGGTCGCCCTTGCTCATCGATTTTCATCGTTCGCCGGCGGCGGAGCGCTGCGTGCGCCAATGACACTCGAACGCTGGGCGTTTGACGACTTTTTACAGCGTTCGTTTAGCGATGACGGCACCGGCGACGGCCGACTGACACCCGAGGGGCTCCAGTTGCTGGACGAGTTAGAACCAGCTCTCGTGATGAGCAATGAGGATGCGACTCCGAATGCCTCTGACACGCTGATTACCGTGTTGGGGCCGGGCTTCATGGCGTTCGTCGGCACGCGAACCGAAAATCACGATCTCGCGATGAAACTGTTCGATCGCAGCATCGCCGAACGCAGCGGTCCCTACTACACCTGGAAGGAATCTTCGGTCGACAGCGAGCTGCGTCAATTGAATCAGTCGCTAACGACAAAATTGAGATATGCGCCCGTACTGTTGTTTCTCCCCGCCATGCAACAGGCGGCCGCCGCCGGTGAGCGAATCTCGCAGACGCGCGACGGATTATTAACTGCGATCGCATTAGAATTATTTCATCGCGGCGAGGGGAAATGGCCAAGGCATCTCGAAGAACTCGTGCCGCGTTATCTTCCCGCGGTGCCGATCGATCGCGTGATGGGAGATTCCATCAAATACGTCGTCAGGGACGACCGCCCGGTGTTGTATGCCGTCGGCATGGATCGCCAGGACGACGGCGGACGGATGCCCCCCGACCGTGACGAATGGTCCGATACATTTAACTGGCGAAGCGTCGACACCAAGCCGCGCTTCGAGCGCCCGATCGGCGAGGGTTACGATTGGGTGCTCTTCCCACGTTATCGCGAAAAGCGGAATAACGACGCGAGAGTCGAATGATGCTGAATTTGTTAACGCATTCGCGGAGGCGCAAGGGCGCAGACGAATAACCAAACTATTGCGTTCTCATCTCAGTGCAGCCGCGGCTTTATGTCTCTGCGTTAAGTCATTGACTTTGATTTATTAAATCACGGATCACATCATGAACGCGATCAATCCCGATTCCAGCGACGGCCGTGCGAATTCCATTCATGCCGGCTTTTGGTCCAGCCTGCGCGAAACGCCGCTGCTGGATGCAATCCGGGGGCAATGGACCCGCGGGCTGAACCTCGAACTGGCCGTCGCCGGTTTCGACCTCCCGGCGACATTGCAAGCGTTCGTTCTCGACGTTACCAAGAAAACCAAACTCTGGCGCAGCGAGAAAGTCGACGTCGCCAAAGAACTCGCCGGCCATTTTCGCGACGGCCTCGACAGCGGCGCGACAGTCGAACATCTTATCAAGCGTTTCGGCGATCCGGTACAAGCCGCGAAGATGATGCGAAGGGCCCGCATCCGCTGCCGGCCGGCGTATTGGCAGGTGTATCACTACAGCGGACGGGCGGTGCTGATTCTGTTGTGCGTGGTGCTGCTATCATACGGCGT
Organism: Planctomycetaceae bacterium; assembly: GCA_040881995.1. Taxonomy (GTDB): domain Bacteria; phylum Planctomycetota; class Planctomycetia; order Planctomycetales; family Planctomycetaceae; genus JAQCEJ01. The sequence goes on along the minus strand of JBBECD010000103.1, from coordinate 25,657 downwards.
GATCGCGGCGCGGTTCTTCACGGCGACGGCGACGATTGCGCGGAATTATCAGCAGGAACTCAACGCCGTCGTCGAAAAGGTTCCCGAAGAAAACCGGGCCTGGCCGTTTTATCGCGAGGCGTTGATGACGCCCGATTTCGAATCGAAAGATTTCAAGGACGCCTGGTGGCGCAAGACGGATTTTCCACCACCGGCCGATTCGCCGCAGTGGGAGGAACTGGCGAACTATCTGAAAGACCGCGAGCAGGCGATTGCCCTCATTCATCAAGGAGCCGAACGGCCCGAATTGGGTTACATGTACGGCGATCCGGCAAATAAAGAGTTTCTTCTCAAGGAGACGGGGCATGAGACCGATCGGATCGGTGCCGACGGCATGCTCATTGAACTCTATTACGCCGCGGCTCAGCAACTGCGTTCGCTGGCCCGGCTGCTGGAAATCGACATTCGCTACGCCGCCCATCAGGGCGACGGCGACCGAGTGGCAAAAGACTTGCAGTCGGTGTTCGCGCTGGCAGATCATGCGCGACAGGACGGTTTTGTGATTCACGATTTGATCTCATATGCCACCGGCACCATCGGCATAGTTCGGATGTCCGATGTGATGACCGACTATCCCGATTTGCTCACCGACCGGCAGTTGATCGACCTGGCCCATCAGATCTCGACCTACGCCGGCGGCGGGATGATTCGCGCATCGTTCGATCGCGAGTTGTGGATGTTCGAAGATTTTCTGCAACGGCACTTCACCGACGATGGAACCGGCGACGGCCGACTGACTCCGCGCGGGGCGGAGTTTTTGTTCCAACAATATATGGAGGGCAGTTTCCACCGGCGCCAGGCGTTTGAGGCCGATTACCGTTCGATCTTCGGCCCCGGCCTCATGGCGCTCGTCGGTTCGCGCAAAGCAAATCACGATGTGCTTATGGATATCTTTGATCGCGGCATAAACGAAACTACCGGGCCGTACTATCAGTGGAAAGACGAATCGCAGCACAACCGGTTGAAAGAGATCCAGCGGTCGCAATATCTCAGGATCAAGTACTTCCCGGCGCTGTTATTGTTTCCCAGCATACGCCAGACGACAGTTGCCGGCGAACGGATGACGCAGAACCGCGACGGCGTGTTGACCTTCATCGCGTTGCATTTATTCCATCGCGACGAAGGAAATTGGCCGGCGACCTTAAAAGATCTTGTGCCGCGCTACTTGCCCGAAGTTCCGATGGATCGCATCACGGGCGAGCCGCTGATGTACAAGGTCAAAGGTGGCCGGCCGATCGTGTACTCCGTCGGCATGGACCGCCTGGACGACGGCGGCCGGACGTCGGATAACGACCGAGACCGCAGCAACGCCATGTTGCTCGACTATCGAAACCCAAACCAGGCGACAAAGCCCGGCGAAGGGTTGGATTGGGTGCTCTTCCCCCGCCATCGCGAACCGCCGCGGGATGAGGACTGATTCACTGTATCAATCCCCCTTCGGAGCGGCGGAAAAATCGATAACGACCTTGTTGCTCGATTACTGCACGGATATATTAGGTTGTCGATCTGTTTGCTGAATGTCCATTGACAAAATCGTTAAGGACGAATCTCACCGGCGAATCAGAAAAGCGAGGGCCATTGCATGTCCGATCGCTGGTATTGGAAACGCAAAGGGGATCTCGTCGGGCCGCTCACCACGGCGGAGGTGCACGATCACATCCGCAAGCATCGCGTGCGCGACGGCGATTCGTTTCAGCTCGAAGAAACCGAGCAATGGCTCTTGGCGGCGGAGATCATCGCATTGTTTCAGGCCGAGGAAGCGTCATCCGCCGCGCGCAGCGCCGCCGACGTGCTCGCGGCGAATACACACCGGCTGATTCTGGGAACCGGAGGCGACGGCCGTTCCCGTGGTTCGCTGACACAAGTGTTTGCCAGGATCGCCGGGGGTGTGGGCGATGTCTTCTCCTCGATTCGCGAGGCGATCTTATCGTTCATCTTTCGCGGCGATGGCACGCGCAAGGTATCCAGCGGGCCGCGCCGCGCGTTTCGCTTCACCGGCGGTGTCAGCACAATCGCCGAGCGATTTGGTGATGCGTTCGATAGCATCCAAGGCATGTTTTCGAGTTTTATGGAGTGGTCGGCGGCAGCGATCTTTCGCAGCGTGCGGCACGTTCCGCAACTGTGGGCGAAAGTGACGCTCGCCGTGCTCGTCGCGGTGTTGTTGTTTACGTTCTTTAAAAACCTTCGATTCGATCACAGTGTGAATAAAGATACGTACGCCAAGCTGGCGGCGACGTGGTCGAATTATGAGGCGATGGAAAGTCGATCCGCGACGGAGGCGGAACACGCCGCGTTTGCCGAGCAGACCTTGGCTTGGCTGACGCCGCACGTCGACGACCTGGAAAAAAGGGCTCGGGAGATGCCCACGAATCGGGCGTACTTTTGGTCGTCCGATATCGCCACCGCCCACGCCCGGCGGGAGTTGTTGTTCGCAGCGCGGAGCATGCGGGACGATCTGACGCACGGTCACGGATCTATCGACGGTCGCGCATTGGAACAGCACATGCAAAAAGCGCACGAATTTATGACCGGCAATGTAAAACATTTCGTCAGCCCTTACGGACCCAAACAGCCGACGCCCATGAAACTGGCGAAACCCGGGTCGTTCGATGGAAAGACTCGCGCGTTCATCATCTTCGACGGTTGCGTCGTCGTGGGGCTGCTGTCGTATTGGTTGTGGAGAAGAAACAACGCGTTTTCGTGAGACGATCGCGTTCGTGGAAAGGCACAGGGGACTTACGTCCCCCGCTCGCCTTTTTGGATGATCGCCTCGACCGCATCGCCCACTTCAGACGTTTTCGCTGTTCCTCCCAGGTCGGGCGAGCGCAGGCCATCGCTGCGTAACAACTCGGCGACGGCATTTTGAATCCGCTTCGCGGCACCCTTTAACCCCAGATGATCGAGCATCATCGCCGCCGAGAGCATCGCTGCTAACGGGTTCGCGATCCCTTGCCCGGCGATGTCCGGGGCCGAGCCGTGGACCGGTTCGAACATGCTCGGGTAGGTTCGACTCGGATCGATGTTCGCGCTGGCGGCGAGGCCCATGCTGCCGACGATGATGGCTCCCAGGTCGGTGAGAATGTCGCCGAACAAATTGCTGGCGACGACGACGTCGAAACTTTCGGGCCGGCGGATGAACTCCATCACGGCCCGGTCGACCAGCAGCGATTCGGTCGCTATGCCGGGGAATTCCTTCGCCACGCCGGCAAAAACTTCATCCCACAGCACCATGCCGTAACCTTGGGCGTTGCTTTTGGTGACGGAGGTGACTTTCTTCTTCGGTCGATTCACTGCGGCGTCGAACGCCGCCCGAATGATCCGCTCGCAGCCAATGCGGGTGAAGACTGCCGTTTGAATCGCGAGTTCTTCGGGATGCTGCGAATAAACCCGGCCGCCGACGTTCACGTATTCTCCCTCGACATTTTCGCGGAAGACCCAGATGTCGATCGACCCCGCCGGTTTGTTGCGCAGCGGGCTTTCGACTCCTTCATACAAATATGACGGCCGCAGGCAGACGTACTGATTGAACCGCCGACGGATCGGCAGGAGCAAACCGTTGAGCGTGATGTGGTCTTGTACGTCAGGATGTCCCACCGCACCGAGCAGAATGGCGTCGTGTTTCGCGAGATGATCGAGATAATCGTCTGGTGCCATCCGCCCGTGTTCGAAGTAGTAATCGGTTCCCCAGGGGTAGTCGGTCCAGGTGATCGCCGCGGCGTTGTCGACGGCGAGAGCGGTCTCGACAATTTTTTTTGTTTCGACGATGACTTCCGGCCCAATGCCGTCGCCGGCGATGACGGCGATGTTGAAGGTTTTGGAGGGCATGTGGTTTTCCTGTCCTGTTCGAGTTCGGTCATGGAAACGGCATTTTATCAGCGAACATCATTGAGGGCGAATGAGTCGTCTGTTCTGACTCATCCTTCATCCCTTCTTCCCCTGTCTTGCTCTGTCATCAGGCGTCTTCTATTATTCGGGCAGGCTGAAGCCTGTACTCCTACTTTGACTTTGAATTCGAACTGCACCACATGAACACCCCCCGCCCCGTCCGCACGCGATTTGCCCCCAGTCCCACCGGTTATATGCACATCGGCGGGATGCGGACGGCCCTCTTCAACTGGCTCTGGGCCCGGCATAACAACGGGACGTTCATTCTGCGCATCGACGACACCGACGAGCAGCGCAATCTCGACGCGGCTCTCGGGCCGATTCTGCGGGCGTTCAAATGGCTCGGGCTGACATGGGACGAAGGCCCCGAAATCGACGGTCCGTATGCTCCCTACTTTCAGTCGCAACGAAAACCGCTCTACCATGCAGCCGTCGAAAAATTGATCGACGAGAAGAAAGCGTATCACTGTTTCGACACGCAAGAAGAACTCGCCGCCGAGCGGGCCGCGGCGGAGAAGGAGAAACGGCCGTTTCTCAACAGCCGGCGATCGCTCGAACTTTCGGAACTCGATCGCAACAAGCGAATCGCCCGCGGTGATCCGCATGTGATCCGCTTTCTCGTGCCGCGGGACCAGGTGGTGAAGCTCGACGACGTCGTTCGCGGCCATGTTGAGTGGGATTGCTCGCTGATGCCCGACCCGGTGATCATGCGGGGGAACGGTTCGCCGTTGTACAATTTCGCCTCGGTGATCGACGATGCCCAGATGCAGATTTCGCACGTCATTCGGGCGGAGGAACATCTCTCGAACACGCCCGTGCAGGTTCTGCTGCATCAGGCGTTGGGGAACGAGCTGCCGATTTTCGCTCACATCCCCTACGTGGCGGCTCCGGCGTCGAAAGAAAAACTGAGCAAACGCAAACTCGAACAGTACCGCAAGAATCCGCAGTTCAAGAAAATGTTCGAGCGGGCCGACGAAGTTTTCCCGAAGATCGGCCTGACGAACGTCGGCGGGCTCGATCCCGTCATGGTCGAGTATTACGAGCGAATCGGTTATCTGCCGCAGGGAGTGCTCAATGCGTTGGCCCGGCTCGGCTGGTCGCTCGACGACAAGACCGAGATCATGTCGCTCGATGAGATCGTCAAGAACTTCACGCTCGATAGGGTGGTAAAAAGTCCGGCGGGGCTCGATCCCGATAAGCTCAATAGTTTTCAGGCCCACTGGATGATGCAGTTGCCCGTCGATGAGAAACTCGCCGGCTGTCTGCCGTTTCTGATCGCGGCGAAGTACATTCCCGCCGAGCCGGATGATGAAACGAAGTTTTATGTAAGCAACATTATTGGCCAATTAGGCGAACGGTTGAAGCTCTTCAGCGACATCCTCGAATACGACGATTTTTTTGTTGATGACGACAAGATTATTTACGACGAAAAAGCATTTGATAAGCGACTGAGGGCTCCCGGTGCGGCTGATTTGGTCCGAGAATTTGCTGCTGAGATGGAAAAGAATCAATCATTTAATATCAACGACCTTGATGATTTATTGCATAAATTTGTTGAAGAAAAGCAGTTGAAGTTGGGAGACGTCATTCATCCGCTTAGAGTTGCGGTAACGGGGAAGGCTGTGGGAATGGGCCTGTTTCAATTGCTGTGGTTACTTGGCCGCGAACGTTGTCTCAATCGCATTCGGCTTTCTCTCGCTCGGCTGGAAAAATGAAGACTAAAACGGTTTGTCCGCCGATTTTCACAGATGAGCGCAGATGATAAAGCAAATTCAATCAAAGTACCAAGACAGATTAATTAGAAGATGGAAAAGGGAAAATAAGAATCCTATTTGTATTTCATCTGCGTCCCTCTGCGAAAATCTGCGGACGATCTTTGTGTTCAAGATTTAACTCCATCTTTTCTTCTCCGTGCCTCTGTGGTGAAAAACAGAATTCAATTAGGACTGACGATGTCCGACGAAGCCGAAAAAAAAACGCCAACCAACTTCATCCACGAACTCATCGACGAAGACAACCGCATGGGGCGGTTCGGAGGGCGCGTGCAGACGCGGTTTCCTCCGGAGCCCAACGGCTATCTGCACATCGGCCACGCCAAGTCGATCTGCCTCAACTTCGGGACGGCGGAGAAATACAACGGCCTGTGCAAACTGCGGTTCGACGACACCAACCCCACCAAGGAAGACGTCGAATACGTCAACTCGATTCAGGAAGACGTCCGCTGGATCGGGTACGACTTCGGCGAGGCTGTATTCGCATCCGACTACTTCGATCAGCTTTATGCCTGGGCCGAACAGTTGATCGGCGACGGGCTGGCGTATGTCGATTCGCAGTCGCTCGATGAAATTCGGGAGGGACGAGGTACGGCAACGCAACCCGGAACGGAATCGCCCTACCGAAACCGATCGGTCGATGAGAATCTCGATCTGTTCCGTCGAATGAAAGCAGGGGAGTTCCCCGATGGCGCCCATATTTTGCGCGCCAAGATCGACATGACGTCGAAGCATCTGGCGATGCGAGATCCGATCATGTACCGCATTCGTCATGCCCATCATCATCGCACGGGCGATGCGTGGTGCATCTACCCCATGTACGATTTCACGCACGGGCAGTCCGACTCGATCGAAGGGGTGACGCATTCGATCTGCACGCTCGAATTCGAGAACAACCGACCGCTCTACGACTGGTATCTCGATAAGCTAAAGGTCTATCATCCGCAGCAGATCGAATTCGCCCGGCTCAATTTGACGTATACGATGATGAGCAAACGCCGGCTGCTCGAACTCGTGCAGGAAAAGTACGTCTCGGGATGGAACGACCCGCGGATGCCGACGTTGTGCGGCCTGCGCCGACGCGGTTACACCCCCGAAGCGATTCGCAATTTCTGCCAGACGATCGGCGTGACGAAATTCAACGGCTGGACCGACCTGTCGGTGCTCGAGAATGCGCTCCGCGACGATTTGAACAAACGGGCACCGCGGGTAATGGGCGTGCTTAACCCGCTGAAGGTTGTGATCACCAACTACCCCGAAGGGCAGGTCGAGGAACTCGAAGCAATCAATAACCCCGAGGATGAATCAGCCGGAACACGCCTGGTGCCGTTCTCGCGCGAGCTGTACATCGAGCGCGTTGATTTTCTCGAAAACCCGCCGAAGAAGTTTTTCCGGCTCTCGCCAGGGATCGAAGTCCGCCTGCGGTATGCGTATTTCATCAGGTGCGCCGACGTCGTGAAAGATGCCAACGGTGAAATCACCGAACTGCGTTGTACATACGACCCGGCGACGCGCGGCGGCAATGCCCCCGACGGCCGCAAGGTGAAATCGACGATCCACTGGGTCTCGGCGGCGAAAGCCCTGAAGGCGACGGTGCGGCTGTACGAGAACCTCTTCACAAAGCCCGACCCCGACGACGTGCCGGAGGGGGGAACGTGGAAGGACAATCTCAATCCGCACTCGCTCGAAATCCGCGAGACCTGTTACGTCGAACCAAGCCTGGCGAATGCGAAGCCGGGAGATCGCTATCAGTTCGAGCGGCTCGGTTATTTCTGCGCGGACTCAGAAGACTCGAAACCGGGCCAGCCGGTCTTCAACCGCACCGTCACCTTGAAGGATACGTGGGCGAAGGAAGCGAAGAAGGGGTGAAAAGGAGTGGGGGATGGGGAGTCAGATCGTCCCGCTCCTTAACTCCCTATCGCCCCATCTCCCCATCGGGCGAAAAAAAGCCATGCCCAGCAAAGAGCATGGCTCTCTACAACCACAGACGCCCCGGCGATAACTATTTCCCGCACGACACGCAGCAGCATTTGTTACCGCGGCGATTGCAGACGTAGCAGCAGCATTCTTCTTTCTTGTCGTAGTCGACGATCCAGATGTTGCGGAAAACGACCGGGTTGCCGTGGTCTTGCAGGCTGATCGGCAGGGCGTTGGGGCCTTCTTCGGCTCCGCCCCCCGACTTGCGGGTGACTTCGATATCATCGTGAATCACCACGCCGTTGTGACGGACCGTCAGGCGGGCCGACGCCGTCTTCTCGCCGGCGGCGTTGAACTTCGGCGCGGTCATCTCGATGTCGTAGGTCTGCCAGACGAGCGGTTCGAAGCACATGTTGACGTCCGGCTTCTTGTAACGATACAGCGCGCCGGCTTCGTTGTCGGCTCCTTCGAGACCGAACGAATCGAGAATCTGCACTTCATAACGGCCGTTGAGATACACGCCGCTGTTCGCGCGGCCTTGTTCCCGGGCGTACGGCATGTACGGGAGTTTGAATTCGACATGCAGGCGGAAGTTCTGATAATTCTTCACCGTTTCGGTGCCGACCATCAGCAGGCCGTTGTCGGTCATGCGGCCGTTCTTGAATTGATCGGTGTTCTTGCCGTCGAACAACACGTCGGCTCCCGCAGGGGGAGCGGCATTGTACGTGGAGCTGGTGCGATGCACGCGGCGGAGCAAACCGGCGGGTGAACCGCCGACAAACGCGACGTGGGCTTCGCCGTTTTCGAGCGTAATTTCGAGCGGATAACCTTCCAATCGCACGGCGTTGCCGCTGCGCGCACCGGCGAGTTGCACCCGGCCATGTCCGATCCATCCGGCAGCCGGTAATCCGCCGGGATACTCGACCGCCTGAAACTGTCCGTCACCGAGCGCGACGACTTGCAGTCCGATGGCGACCGTGCCGCGCTGGCCGACGGTGACTTTGCCCACATATTCGCCCTGGAAAGCGAAATCTTCATCGACCTGCGAGAGGTCGGTCATTGCCATTTTGCTTTTGTCCTCCTGAGCGGACGCCAGCCCGGCCGAAGCCGAGACGACCAAAGCCAATACGCAAGCCAACCAACGACGTGTCACCATGGAAACTGCTCCTCAAAACCGAGACATCGTGCCACTTTTGACGGATTCACCCAAAGCATCCATATTGCCTATTCGTGGGTGCATTGGCAAGAGCGGCCTGGCGAAAAATAGGGCGGAAGCCGGAAAATGTACTCCGGCTTCGCCGGAGAGCGACATCGTTTGACCGGCGACGTCGAGAAATTGTCGCGATTTTCGCAGTGAAAGAAACGACAACGCCGCGAAAGTTTTCGCCAGCGAGGCGGTTTGGGCGTAGTTTTCCGATGAGAGAACGCATATGATAATCGACATACACCCCTTCTGGATTCACCTTCAGAACCGGGGGGGCGTGAAAGGATTTCTTCAACAGTTGTCATGTCGCGGTGTGCGTCAATCCATCGCATGGCAGCGGTCGCTCGAAGAGAGTGTTTGCAACTCAATGGACGAACTCAACGGTTGATCCTCGGCGAAATCGCAGCTTTTTTCCGGCAGCCCGTCGGTTTCTGAGATGATTTCGCACCAACTTTTTTTCCTAAGGACAGCAAATGTATCGTTTCATCATCGCAGGCTGCCTGGTGGCGGGTGTGGGATTGTTCCTCTCGTTTGGTCCCCTTCAAGGGCAGGACCAGCCGGAGGAAAACGCCGAACCAGCCAAAGAAAACGCTCCGGAAATCACGTCGACAGCGGATAAGGTCAGCTACGGCATCGGCCAGAACATCGGTGCCGACCTGGCCAAGAACGGAATCGAACTCAACGAGAAAGTATTCCTGCTCGGGCTCCGCGACGCTTTGGCCAAACGCGAGCCGCGCGTGTCATCCGACGAAATGGTCGCGGCCATGGAAGAGTTCTTTAAAGAACTGGAAGCCAAACGGGCAGCGAGTCAAAAAGAATATCTCGTCGAGAACGGTAAGAAGAAGGGCGTCACAACGCTCAAGAGCGGTCTGCAATACGAGGTTCTCCAAAAAGGTGACGGACCGTCGCCGAAGAAAACCGATACGGTTAGGACGCTTTACGAGGGAACGCTGATCGACGGCACCGTCTTCGACAGTTCGGTCAACCCCGCCGAACCGGCGACCTTCGGCGTGAATAAAGTCATCAAAGGCTGGACCGAAGCGCTGCAGTTGATGAAAGTCGGCGACAAATGGCGCATTGTCGTTCCGGCTGAACTTGCCTATGGTTCCCGCGGCGCGGGCCAGACGATCGGCCCGAATGCGACGCTCGTCTTCGAAATCGAGCTGCTCGGCATCGAAAAGGCGGAATAGTCCCGGCCATCGGCGTCTTCACACCATACGAACGCTGCGCGGGGCGTGATTCAACTCAAGAATCACGCCCTTTTTGTATTTGGTCTTCCGCTCGCCATTCAACCGCGCGGGTGGTATTTCTGATGAATCTGCTTCAACCGGCTGTGTTCCACGTGCGTGTAGATTTGCGTCGTGGCGATGCTCGCGTGGCCCAGCAGTTCCTGCAAGGCGCGAATTTCCGCTCCGCCGGCCAACAGGTGCGTCGCGAAACTGTGACGCAGCGTGTGCGGGCTCACACCGGCACTGCAACCGATCCGGCGGGCGTAACGTTTCACGAGCTTCCAGATCATGATGCGATCGAGAGGCGTCCCTTGCCGGGTCACGAACAGCATCTCCGATTCGCGCGGCCCCAATAATAACGGCCGTTCGTGTTGCAGATACGCTTCGACCGCCGCGCGGGCCACCGGATTGAGCGACACGAGCCGCTCTTTGTTCCCCTTGCCGAGGCAGCGGCAGTACCCCTCGGCGAGTTTGACGTCGCGGAGTTTCAGCCCCGCGACTTCCGACGCCCGGCAGCCGGTCGCGTACAACACGGTCAATACCGCGCGGTCGCGGAGGCGGTAACGGTCTTGCCGTGCCGGAGCGGCGAGCAGACGGTCGACCATCTCGGGGCTGAGCACCTTGGGCAGATACTGCCACAGCTTCGGCGAGTTCATCAAATCGACGAGACTCTCGGCGAGAATGCCCTCGAGAATCAAGTAGCGAAAAAACATTTTCAGCGACACGAGATGCCGGGCGATCGTGCTGGCGGTCAGGCCGAGCGCGTGCAACGATTGCAGAAAGTCGGAGAGCAACGGCAACCGGACCTGCGTGACGTCGACGTCGGGATGCCGATCCATCCAGTCGCAGAATTTGCGGAGATCGGTGCGATAGGCCGAGAGGGTGTTCTGCGCCAGTCCGCATTCCGCCTGCAAGTAGTTGAGGAACGAATCGACATACATTCGCGGATGGCGAACGGCGACGGCGGTGCCGGTGCCGGTCCAGTTTTCGGGAGGACGTTTACGCGGCGGCATAAACTGCCCGCTTTCGTGAAGGACAACAGCAACTTGATCGCAGCGCAGTGGACTATCCTACGATCGGCATTTGACGAATTGAGGCTAAAGCAGATTTATGTGGCAAGCGGGAATTCAGAACATACGTATACGGAATGAGGTATCCTGAGTCGGTTCAGCCGATGCGACCAATTTTTGACGAACTAATCACAATTCTTTATGTAACCTCTTGAATCCCCATCACTGAATGTTTAGGGTGGGAAAATATTGAGTTCTGGTCATCAAAAATCGGTAACGTTCATCAGTCTGATTTTGTGGCCGGTCTGGTTTCGATCGGTTCGACGTTCGATTTTTTCGGTCTCTCGTTTTCTAGCGTGTATGTCAACAATAACGGCAATGTGACTTTGGACGAAGATTTGTCGGAGTTTACGCCGTTTGACCTCACCTCCACCGGTCGACAGATCATCGCTCCCTTCTTCGCGGACGTCGACACCAGCGAGGCCGGTGATACGGTGAAGTACGGCACCGACACCGTCGACGGCAATGCGGCGTTCGGCGTGAACTGGCTGAATGTGGATTATTTCGCCAGCAGCACAGAGCACACCAGCCGCAATTTCTTTCAGCTCGTGCTGATCGACCGCTCGGCGGATTTCGCCGCCGGTGATTTCGACATCGAATTCAACTACGATCAGATTCAGTGGGAAACGGGCACCTTCAGCGGCGGGGATGCGAACGGCCTGGGAGGGTCTTCGGCTCGCGCCGGTTTCTCCAACGGAACCGGCGACCCCGGAACGTTCTTCGAACTGTTCGGCTCGGCGATCAATGGTGCCTTCCTCGATGGCGGACCGCAGGCGTTGATCTCGAACAGCTTTAACAGCGACATCCTCGGACGGTACATCTTCGAAGTCCGCAACGGTGAAGTGATCGATGTCCCGCCGGATCCGATTCCCGAACCTTCCAGCCTGATGCTGCTCGGCCTCGGTGCCGCCGGTCTCGTGTTCGGTTACCGCCGTCGTATGAAATCGTAGCTCAAATCGTTTTGTTCACACCAGAAATGAAACCCTCAAAGCCGAACGTTCGGCTTTGAGGGTTCTTGCTTTTTCAGCGAACGACTCAACCCTTGAGCGGTTCGAGCGGCGCTTTGTCGGTGATGAAGGTCCGCATCAGTTCGTCGGCATCGAACGAGACCGTCACCATTTGCCGCCGCGAGATGCCGTTGAGCGACACCACGGTCCCGGTCCCGTGCTGCGGATGCAGCACCCGCGAACCGACATTAAAGATTTTCGGTTGCGGCGGAGCCGCATTGTCGACGGTCTTGAAGGGATGACGCTCGGGCTCGGGTCGCGCCGATTCCGCTCCTGTGTTCGTTCGCTCGTGCGTTTTTCGTTCGTCGCGCATGGATTTGCTCCGTGTCAGAGGTTTTTCAAGGTCTTGGTCTTCCTCCGAGACATCGTCGTGGCGCTCATCGGTTTCGGTATCGTCTGAGCCGGCATCGGAATCCGAATAGGTCCAGCGGGTCTCCTGTCCCCCCCAGACCGCATCGGCGTTCGACCCGCTCATGAAATCGATGGACGTCAAATCCATCTCGCTCAAAAACTCGCTCGGGATCGTCATCATCGGCCGGCCGTGCATCTCCCGGCGGTACGTTTGCGTCAGCACCAGCCGTTTTTCCGCTCGCGTCATGCCGACGAAGAGCAACCGGCGTTCTTCTTCGATTTCGCGAAGATTTCCTTCGCGGATCGAACGTTCGTGCGGAATCAGATTCTGTTCGACTCCGAGAATAAACACGGCGGGAAACTCGAGCCCTTTCGCCGAGTGCAGCGTCATCAGCGTCACCGCCCCCGCTTCGAGGTCGACCTGATCGAGATCGCTGGCGAGAGCGGTCGTTTCGAGAAAGCCTTCGAGATCGCCTTCCTCCGCATGGGTCTCGTCGTATTGGCGGGCGGCGGAGAGCAGTTCTTCGACGTTGGCCAGCCGCTGCCGGCTTTCTTCGGACGAGTCGCCCATCCATTCATTGGTAAAATGCGTCTGCAGAATGATCGCCTGCAGCAGCATGAATACGCCGTCGGCCTGGGCATGGGCGATCGACTCCGTCAGCTTTGCGAAATTCTCGAGTTGTTTCGCCCCCCGCTTACTGAGCGCGGAATTTTTCCCGGCGGCCGCGGCCGCTTCGAGCAGCGGAATCCCCTGTTCGCCTGCCCAGCGCACGAGTTTTTGCTGCGTCGATTTGCCGATGCCGCGGAGCGGCTTGTTGACCGCGCGGAGAAATGCGACCTGATCGGACGGGTTGTGTATCAGCCGCAAATACGCGATTAAATCTTTGATTTCGGCCCGCTCGTAAAACGTCACGCCCCCCGCGACCTGATAGGGAATCCGATGCCGGGTGAGTGCCACTTCCATCTGCCGCGACAGCGAGTTGACGCGATAACAGATCGCGAAGCCGCTCCAGCGCTGGTCCCCTTCTTCGACGCAGGTGCGGATCTTCTTCGCGATCTCGTCGGCTTCCTGAGCGGCGTCGAAGAAATTCCACAGTTCGACCGGTTCCCCTTCAGCGTTATCGGTGAAGAGTTCTTTGTGTTTGCGGTGCACGTTCTTCGCAATCAAGCCGTCGGCCTGACGCAAAATCGCTTTCGTGCTGCGATAATTCTGTTCGAGCTTGACGATCGTCACGTCGCGGAAGTCGCGCTCGAACCGCAAAATGTTCTCGATCTGCGCGCCGCGCCAGCCGTAAATCGACTGATCGGGATCGCCCGTCACGCACAAGTTGGGATAATCGAACGACAGCGCATGCACGATGTGATACTGCGGCAGATTCGTATCCTGGTATTCATCGACCAGCACGTAACGGTATCGCTCGTCGAGATTGCCGCGAATCTCGGGATTGTCCTGCAGCATCGTCACGACGTGTAACAGCAGGTCGTCGAAATCGACCGCATTGGCGGCGAGCAGATCTTGCTGATACGCCGGATACACGCGAGCGACGACGGCTTGCCAGTGATTTCCGATCGACTCGGCGTATTTCAGCGCGAACTGTTCGGGCGAGACGAGATCGTTCTTAATTTTGCTGATTCGCGAAAGGATTTTGCCCGGCGGATAATGCACGCTGTCGATATCGAGCCGATACAGCACTTCGCGCAGCAGCCCCATCTGATCCGAGGTGTCGTAGATCGAAAAGTTGGGCTGCAAACCGATCGCCGAGCCGTATCGTCTGAGGAGTTTCGCGCAGAAGCGATGAAAGGTGGTGACCTCGACATGCGCGCCGCTGATGAGCTGCGCGACTCGGGCGGACATCTCGCCGGCGGCCTTGTTCGTAAAGGTCATCGCCAGAATCTGATGGGGAGGAACACCGGTTTCCACCATCCGGGCGATGCGGCGCGTGATCACCCGTGTCTTTCCCGAACCGGGACCGGCGAGAACCAGCAGCGGCCCCTCCCGGTGATTGACCGCCTGCCATTGATTCATCGTGAGATCGCGCGGTCGATCTGTGACCGTGGAGATGACTCGCCGTTCGGCGTCATCGTCCCATTCGGATTCCGACCGAAACTCGGCCATGCCGTTCCTCCGTGTTTTCGAGTCGCCCCTCCGCCGCGTCGCCGCGAACCTGCGATCGAAATTTTTCGATTCGTATTTCTGTTTAACAATTCACGTTATCTTAGCGAACCCAAAGGCTTGGGTGAACCGTCCGCAGATTTCACCCACTTTGCCCGATCCTCAAAACAGATCGTTCAGTTCCAGCTTTACGTCTCCGTTCTTCATCCTCAACTGGCTCAAGTCACAAAGAATAAGTTGAGAAGGCAAACCATGCAGAATAATAATGATGGCACAATCCGCGGCGGCAAGGAGAAATCGGCAGCGATTGACGAGAAGTCTCAAAAAAGCTCCCTTACCTGCGGATGACGGGACTTTTCAACCTATTTTCCCGGAGTGGGTTGGGATGTATGGGGTGAATGGGTATAACAAAGAAAGATAACTGTGCAACTGGGCAGATTGCGAAGGCTTTTCCGGCTCGTTAGACTTCGCCGAGAGTAAGCGATTTTGCGGCAACATCAAGTGCAGTCCCCTCGTCTCGTCACCGTGACGATAGACATTATGGTTCTGCGAGCATCTTTTCGTTCAGGGAGGTCCATACCATGCACCGTGTTTCCAGGTTCGTCAGCATGAACCGACCGACAGTATTAACGGGCTTAAAATCAAGACGAATCGCGTGGTGTTGCGGAGCCGGCATATTGCTCCTCGTCCCTGTGGCGTTCATCGTATCCGGAATGGTTCAAGTCACACATGCTCTTCAGGACGACGCCGCCACGACGGAAACCGCGTCCCCCTCGGGACTTCAGGGGATCTTGCCCGGTGAAGCTCCCGACAATCTTTCGTTCGACGCCTTCGCGGTTCTCGATGGGAACTGGACGACGTGGGGTGAAGAAACATCGGCCCTCGTCTCTCAATTATACGAAGAAACGCCCGACCTCGCGGGACAGCGGCAACTGA
The DNA here is from genome assembly GCA_040881995.1 of Planctomycetaceae bacterium. GTDB lineage: Bacteria > Planctomycetota > Planctomycetia > Planctomycetales > Planctomycetaceae > JAQCEJ01. The sequence continues at coordinate 10,134 of JBBECD010000103.1, read as the reverse complement.
TCGGTCAATTGGAATCCCGCCTCGCGGTCATGGAAAAATCGATCGCCGATCCCCGATACCGTTCCCTTCATGATAAACTGATCGACCTGCACGGCAAGTTGAATCGGCGATTGCTGATCGCCAAAGCGATTCTCGATACGCTGGAAATGAATCCTTATGCCGACGCTGACGGCCGGCTCGAATCGGCTCGTCAGAATGTGCTCGCGAAACGCGACGCCCTCGAACACTACCTCGGTTCTCTGCGAAACGGCGATGGCTGGCTCGATTATCTCCATGTGGGAAATCTCGATGTCTTGCGTCAGCAAGCCACGACCGACCTCGCCGCTTTGGATGCCATCGGGTCCGTTGCCAATCGCGTAAGCGGCGGCGCTCAACTGACCGATCCGGCCCAACAGGCGTTTCTGGCGCAGCCGATCTTCGGAGAACTGGGACACGCTCTTTCCGATTATCTGGCCGCCGTCCCATCGTCCTCGCCCGAATCGGATGAGCAATTCCGTACCCAGCTCGCCGAGCTGGTCGCCGCCCTCGAAGACTACGAACAAACTTCCAGCAACCAAAGCGCCGAAACCGTTCGCAACCTTTACGCACAAATCAAGGCGACGAGTCCCGACGGCGGCGCGGGGCTGACCGAGGCCCTTCGCGAAACGTACTTCAATTACAACCTCAAGGTTATCGCTTCCGAGAAATTCCTGCAGCACGTGATCGCTGAAGATCGCGAAGAACATGGCGACGTCATCGATTGCATCCTCGGCGCCTATGTCACCGGCGAACAAACGACCGTCTCCGAAGTCGGCATCGATCTGCTCCCCGGCACCGAAGGCATTCGCTTTGAAATTACCGTCAACGGCACCGTCAACAGCAATACCTCGGGCGATAAACAACAGGCGACGATTTACACCGAAGGGACTCACTACTTCGAAGCCCGCAAAGAAATCCTCTTCAAGAACGAAGAGTTCTTCTCCTACCCGGCGACGATCGGGGTCGACGCCAACAACAATAACTTCGACGCCGACACTCCGCTGAGCGGTTTGCCCATTCTCCGCGGCATCGGTCGCAGCTTTGCCCTGAGCCGCGCCGAAGCCTTGCGGCCCGAAGCCGAAGCGATCGCCGCCAGCCGCGTTGAAGACCGCGTGCTTCCGCAGTTTAACGAGGAAGTCGACAAGCAATTCGGGCAGGCCACCGTCGACTTGCAGCGAGACGTCTATCAGAAGCTGCGAGACAAAAATCTCGAAGCCTCGGCCGCGCGCTATCTCTCCACCGATACCCATTTGTGGGTGAATCAGCGTCTGATGTCGCCGGGCGAACTCGGCGGGGGAACCGCACCGCGTCAATTCGACAGTCCGAACGGTCTGGTGATTCAGATTCATGAATCGAACATGAACAACGCCCTCGATCGCCTTAACTTTGCCGGCCGTACCATGAGCGAAGAAGAAATTCGGGCCGAAATTGAAAGCGAGTTCAGCAATCTGCTCGGTCGTCCGGTCGAACTGCCTGAGCCGGCGCCGCTGCCGGAAGGCGAAGAACCGGGACCGAACACGTTTGTGTTCGCCGCGACCGATCCGATCCGGGTCAAAGCCTCGGGAGGCGCTTTTTCGCTCATCATGCGTACCGGCTTCAAGCAGGAAGGGAAAGAAGATATCCCGATGCAGGAAATTACCATTCCGCTCATGTTCGAGGTCACCGGCGAGACGATTCAGGTGACGCGCGGCGTAGTGGCGGTCGCACCGGTCGAACAGCCCGCGAGCGTCGCCCAGCAGATTGCCCAGGCCGGCGTGATCCGCAAGAAGTTCGATGCGCAATTGCCCGATCGCGAGATCGACAGCACCGTTCGCGTCAAGCGAAAGAACAATCGCCCCGACTTCGTGACGCACGTCCAAACCATCAAGCCGCTCAACGGCTGGCTGACGATCGTCGTCGAATAATCGGCGATTAGAGTTTATCGTTTAACAAATCGAAAAGGGGAGCGAGGTTCGTCTCGCTCCTCTGCTCGTTCCCATGCTCCGCTTGGGAACGCAAGTCTTCGAAGCTCCTGCTTCGTCGATCGTCCACAAATCGCTCCGCTACGGAAACCCTTCGCGTCGCGGCTAAACGGAAGAACCCCGAACAATCCGACGTTTTTCGATCGCGATGAATCAGCCGTCGCGTGAAACCGATACAACTTGTATACGGTCCACCGCGATTCGCGCGGAAAAACTTCTCTCACCAGGATGCCGGCGGGTGTCACATGACTTTCGAAATCGATGCCGACGAACTCTTGATCGATGACGTTGACGAAACGTCGTCACTTCCCACGTGGGGGCTTCCCGAGTACGAACTGCTCAAGCTCGTCTCCCGCGGCCCAATCGCCGACGTCTGGCTTGTCCGCGACAAGGCGAGCGGGGCCGAGTTCGCGCTCAAGCAGCTCCGCGAAGAATGGGCCGACGATCCGACGGCGTGCCAGCTTCTCAAAAACGAAGTCGAAGTCGCCGCCGCGGTGCAGAGTCCGTATGTCGTGCGGGTCTGGGAAGCTCCGACACATTTCGAGCGTCCCGGCGTTCTCATGGAATGGCTGGGAGCGAACACCCTCGCGCAGCACCTCGAAGCCGTCACCCGCCTGACGGTCCGCGAAAGCTTGTGGATCGCCCGGCAATGCGCCCTCGGCTTGAAAGATCTCATCGACGCCGGCTACGTGCACGGCGACATCAAACCCGAAAACATCGCGCTGCTCGCGGAAGGAGCGATCAAGCTGATCGACCTCGGGTTCGCACAACCGGTCGCGCGAAACTCCGAAATCCCCCGCTCCGACGTCTTCACCGGCACAATCGCCTACACCGCCCCCGAGGCGTTCACCAGCGAGCGCTCATCGGTCATCAGCCGCGATCTCTACAGCCTGGGAATTCTGCTGTACCGCATGTTGACCGGCCGGTTGCCGTTTCAAGGGACAACCACCGCCGAGGTGATGCGGCAACACCGGGAACAACGCCCGCCGTTGTTGTTGGCGTGGTGTCCCGATGTGTCGGATGACGTCGTCAATTTCGTCAATCGCCTGCTGGCGAAGCATCCGCTGCGTCGGCCTGCGGATGTGAAAGAAGTCGTGCAAGAACTCATCCGTCTTGAACTGCTGCACTGGCCGGAAGAGGCGCTGGTGGGGTGAATGTCTAACCTCGAATGCAAACCGCAGGCTGAAGCCTGTACTCCGACTTGAAATGACCCTGCTCCGGAGATTTGCCCGCATGGCCGCCACCAAAAAAATCGCCGCTTCACCCCGCTATTGGCTGTTCAAAACCGAACCGTCGGCATATTCCATCCACGATCTCGCGGCCGAACCCAAGAAGTCGACGTTTTGGGATGGCGTGCGGAATTATCAGGCGCGTAATCTGTTACGGGACGACGTCACAGTCGGCGACCGGGTGTTGTTCTATCACAGCAACACCGAACCGCTCGCCATCTTCGGGACCGCCGAGGTGACGCGCAGAGGGTATCCCGATCACACGGCTCTCGATCCAAAGAGTGGGCATTACGACCCGAAGAGCACTCCCGAAGAGCCGATCTGGTACATGGTCGACATCAAGCTGATTCAAATCTTCCCCGCACCGGTCACCCGCGAACAGATGCAAGCCTCGAAAAAACTCAAAGACATGATGCTGCTCAAACGCGGCTCGCGATTATCGATTCAACCGGTCACGAAAGATGAATGGAACACGATCCACGAAATGGCCGGCGTCGATGACAAAATCTAGGAGAATGCCCACGAACAAAGACAAATGATGTCATTCCCCTTTCGATCTTTTTGTGTCGTTCGTGATAAATTTCTTTCGGTCAAACTTTCTTGCGGAGACCCGACAAAATACGATGTCCGAACCGGTGCGACGTACTTTCTGGCAGCGATTGAAACCGTGGATGCCGGTGTTGGGGTGGATCGTGGGCGGAGTGATCATCGGTTTTCTGATCTATCGCAACGCCGACGACATTGCCAAACTCAGAGACCGACAGATCGTCTGGTCGGCGGCGATCGGGGCGGTGCTGTTGTGCGGCGTGTCGCTGCTGCTCACGTTCATCCGCTGGTGGCTGCTGATCTGGGGACTCGATTTCGACGTCCCCCCGCACACCGCGATTCGCATCGGCTTCGTCGGGTATCTCTTCAACTATGCCGGCCCGGGCAGCGCCGGCGGCGATCTGGTGAAAGCGGTCGTCGTCGCCAAAGGGCAGACCAGCCGGCGGGCCGTCGTCGCCGCCACGGTGCTGCTCGATCGCATTCTGGGGTTGCTCGCGTTGTTCATCGTCGGCGGGATGGCGAGTCTGATCCCGCGCGAGTGGCATGCGCAGTCCGGTACGATCTTCGCGACCTACAAAATCGTGTACTGGATCGCGAGCGGCGTCGGCATTCTCGGGCTCGTGGTGATGATGATTCCCGCAATCACCCGGCTCGGTTTTTGGACGCTGTTATTCAAGGTGCCGGTCGCAGGCAAGATTTTTGCCGAGCTGATGCAGGGGATCGTGCTCTATCAGTCGCGGCCGCGCGTGATCGTGGCGTGTATGCTGATCAGCCTGCTGGGACACATCGGCATGCTGTCGACGTTTTATCTCTGCGGACTGGCTGTCAATCCGATCTCGGAGCTGCCCGACTTGACGACACACCTGCAACTGATTCCCGCCGCGGAACTCGCCGGCGTGATGGCGGTGTTCATCCCCGGCGGCGTGGGGGTGCTCGAAGGAGCCGTCGGTGTCAGTTATGAGCTTGCCGGCGCGGACGAAGCCAACGGCATTTTGACGGGTGTGGCGTTCCGGGTTGTTTCGGTGCTGATGGCGACGCCGGGGTTGATCTATTATTTGGTGTATCTGCAAAAGATGAGGGATGAAGGATGAATCAGAATGGCGAGTTTCCCTCGTTCCCATGCTCCAACGAAAATAGGCCGTTTTCATATACAAAAGGTGAGTGAAACGGCCAATTTTCGTCGTTCTGGGCGATCGTTAGTTCATGAATACTCCGCTCCGCTTGGGAACGCACGTCTTCGCAGTTCCGCTGCGCCGATCGCGCGAAATCACACTGGCGGACAAGCCGCCAGTGCCACACGGAAGAAGCGCTACGCTGCGCAATGCCTTCGCGGCGCGGCTAAACTGAATACGGATAAAAACACCAACGGCGATAAACTTCCCGACGTACAATGTATGGACAACTTGTTTCCTCCATTTCAAGGTCCGTCATGTCCGGCCAACCAGTACAAAAATCTCGCCGTCGCCGCGTTCTGCGGATGATCGGTCTTTATGGCCTGTTGCCGTATCTTGCCATCGTGGTGATCTTCACGGCGATGCAGCGGAAGCTGATTTATCAGCCGACGGCCGCCGCGAGTCTGCGTGTTGCCGACGTCGGTCTGGACGACAAAACGATGAGCGATCGGCAGATTCGAACTCCCGACGGCGTCACGCTCAACGGCTGGTTGATTAAAGCGGTGACGGAACCTGACGGCGACGAGTCTGCGCCGCTGGTGATTTACTTCCCCGGAAACGCGGTTCATCGTTACGCGCGGCGGCACGACCTGCTCGAAGTCGCCTCGTACGGGTTCGATGTGCTGATCTTCGATTATCGCGGGTATGGCGACAACGAAGGCTCGCCGACGGAAACGGCATTGACGGCGGACGCACGGCTGATCTGGGATTACGCCCGCGACGAATTGGGCTACGCCGAGAATCGCATCGTGGTGTTCGGCGAATCGCTCGGCGGCGGGGTGGCCCTGTCGTTGTGGTCGGGCGACCCGGCGGATGATCCGGAACCGGCGGCGGTCGTGCTCAATTCGACGTTTTCATCGCTGACCGATACGGTGCGCGGGATGTATCCGCTGTTTCCGTTTCAGTATCTCTTGCTCGATCGCTGGGAATCGAAGGAGCGGATTCGCCGCGTGCGGTGTCCCATCGTTGCATTTCACGGCACCGCCGACGAACTCATTCCGGTGGAGCAGGCGCAGATCCTCTCGCAAGCGGCGGCGGGAAATCTTCAAGTCTTCAAAATCCAAGGAGCGGGCCACAACAACCTGCCGATCCGGAATCTCCGCCGCGAACTTGAACGGTTGCGCGAGGCGATCATGGCGGATGATGAGGACGCTTTGTTTTAATTGCGGTTGTTTCGCTCTCCTTCGGTGAGGCCGCGATGGGCGGAATGTTCCGCAGGCAGCCGCGATTTGCATCATTAGGCGTCGTGCGCAATCTCTTATTTCGTCGGCTCCCGGGCCTTTGCGAGCATTCGTTTCGGCGGTGGTTTCTCGGTATGGGCGGATGGTTTATGCGGGTTCGCAATCGCCGAGCGAATCGTTGTTTAAATTCGGTTTGCGAATATCTCACCCGGAGGCCAACCTGAAAAAAGGCGCATTGTGGTTGACTTTCAGAAAATTCATAGGTATTGATGGAGTTACATTTCCACGATGAACACGCACGGCGTCGACTGCGAAGACGAAGATCACTGACCATTGACACGCCGCCATTCTAAATGAGGGCGTATTTTTAGAGACTCTAACACAACCGGCTGTGCTCGTTAAGAATGGCTGACATTCCGGGGACAACGGTTGCGCACAGAGGTTGTGTTGGAATTTCTTGGTAGCGCGATCGGGCAGCATTCTGTGAGCGAGGTCGAATTTTTCGGCATTCTTTTTTCAGTGAGGGAGTCGACATGTCCTATTTCAGGCGTTCTCGTTTTGGATTCACGCTTATCGAACTTTTGGTGGTGATCGCGATCATCGCCGTCTTAATCGCCTTGCTGCTTCCGGCGGTTCAACAGGCGCGGGAGGCGGCCCGCCGCACGCAGTGCAAGAATAACATGAAGCAAATCGGGCTGGGTCTGCACAACTATCACGATGCGTTTAAGGTCTTCCCGCCTGGTTCGACCGACATGCAGGCTCATATGTCGAACGGTTTCCTCAGCCACGGCCTTTTGACCGACATTCTTCCGTACATCGATCAGACGAACGTTTACAACCGGTTGAACTGGAACGTGGTCGGATGGATGAACAGCGCCGCCTGGGGGACGATGGATCCGTTGCACACCGCGGCGGTCGGCACCATCATTCCCGCGTTTTTGTGCACTTCTTCGCCCTGCAAACCGTTGCAGCTCTTCGATGGTGCGCCGGGAGCAGGAACCTATCCGTACTTGAACGGCACCGCCCGGTCGGACTATGTGGGAATCAACGGCTCCATCAATACATTGCGGCCGGGGTCGTCACGCAGCGCCGTCGGCGGAACGTTTTTCATGAACAGCGACGTCGACCTCGGGGATATTATCGACGGCAGCTCCAACACCATGGGCGTGGGGGAATTCTCGGGTCTGGCCAAGGGGCAAAGGATTTCGGCCCACGGCGGACACACCCCGTACGACTGTGCCACGTGGGCGGGGGGGTACGATGATCAGTCCTACGGCAACTACAGCCACACGCGAGTGATGCGCCATCCGCCGAACACTCAATACTATTACAGCGGTGCGCCGAACGATCCTCCCATTGCCTGGGCGCTCGGTGACGCGCCGCTGAAGAGCATGCACGAAGGAGGGGTCCATATCCTGTTGATGGACGGCGCCGTCCGCTTTATCAGCGAAAACATCAACTTGGCGACCTTATACAATCTCGCGGATCGTGCCGATCAAAACATCATTGGCGAATTCTAATTCCACATGCGAGCTTAGGCGACGAACTCAGGGTCGAGTCGGGCATGTTGCAGCCCGGCTCGACTTGATCGTTCTCTGCTTCCCCGCATTACGTTTCCACATCATGACAAGGAATTTCCTCATGCGTTGGCATTTCGCGGCTGTCGTCGCCACGATTCTGGCCGGAACATTCACTTCCGGCTGTGGAGAAGCTGAACCGGAACGGGTCATGGGCAAAGTGACGGGCAAAGTCACCTACCAGGACAAACCGTTGTCCAAAGGTCGCATTGTCTTTCAATCCGCAAATGGTGCGCCGGGCGTCGGTGAACTCAAAGAGGACGGCACCTACGAACTGGAGACCGGCATCGGTCCCAACACCGTGACGGTTAACGCCCGCGATCCCAATTTCACCGACGAAAAAAGCGGGTTGCCCATGCTCGGACAGAGTCACGTGCCCGAAAAATACGAAACCGGTACCACGTCGGGGCTGACACACGACGTGAAGGAGGGAGACGGCAACAAGGCGGACTTCGTCTTGACGGATTGATTTCCACCATGCGTCACCACAAAATGGCGGTGTGTCTTGTCCTCGCCGGCGCAGTCATCGCCGCGGGGCTGGTATGGACATATTCGCCGCGCGGCCGTCCGCGTCTTAACGTGCTGCTGATCACGCTCGATACCACCAGGGCCGACCATCTCGGCTGTTACGGCGCCGCCGTCGCAAAAACCGCGACTTTGGATGCACTAGCCGAGCGCGGGGTTCTCTTCGAGCGAGCATACGCCCCCGTCCCGCTGACGTTGCCTTCCCATGCCGCCATGTTCACGGGGCTGTTGCCCCCCGAGCATGGCGTGCGACTGAACGGCGCCTACCGCCTTGACGAAAACATTCCCACACTGGCCGAGCAACTCTCCGAGGCTGGATACCGCACGGGAGGTTTCATCGGCGCCTTCGTGCTCGACCGCCAATTCGGTTTGAACCGCGGGTTCGATGTGTATAACGACGACCTGCACGGCGACCGCGAACGAGCGAACGTTGTCGCACCGGCTTCCGGTTCTCGTGCACCCGCGGACGACGGCCACGATCACAAAGAACGGCCGGGCGCCGAGGTCGTGGACGCCGCGCTCGCCTGGCTGAACGATGAACCCGGCGAGCCGTTCTTCTGCTGGGTTCACGTGTTCGATCCTCATTTTCCGTACCTGCCTCACGAAGAGTTATTCGGTTCGCAATTCGAGGATCGCCCGTACGACGCCGAACTGGCCTACGTCGACGTGCAGGTGCAGCGACTCGTCGATTTTCTAAAGGAGACGAATGCCGGCGAACAGACGCTGGTGATTATCGCCGGCGATCATGGCGAATCGCTCGGCGAACACGGCGAGCAAACGCACGGTTACACGTTGTATAATGCCACGCTTCATGTGCCGCTGATTTTTTCGTGCCCCGCGCTGTGGAAAAACAAGGTTCGCGTGAGCGAATCGGTCTCGCTTGTCGATCTCACGCCGACCGTGCTGGAGTTGCTCGATCTTCCCTCTTCATCGGCGCACACGGGTCGCAGCCTCGCCGCGGCTGCGGCCGGCCGGCCGTTTCCTTCTCTCCCCTGTTATGCAGAAACGTTGCAGCCCGAATACGAAGCGCATTGGTCGCCTCAATTCGGCCTGATCACCAAACGATGGAAGTACATCCGCTCGCCGCGTCGCGAACTTTACGATTTGCAAGACGATCCGCGTGAGTTGACGAACCTGGCGGAGCATCATCCGAAAAAAGTGGAGGCGTTCGAAGCGCAGCTCGCCGATTGGGAGAGTTCGATGACGCCCCGCGATGCGCCGCTGGCGCCGTTGACTCCGGACGCGCAGCGCACGTTGGCCAGCCTCGGGTACGCCGGCGGGAACGACGGGGCGATGCAATCGGCACAGAACGGAATCGATGCCGGCAAAAACGGCCCCGCGGATATCAAGGACCGGATTGCGTACTACAATCAGTACATCGCCGCCGTCCGCCTGTTGCACCAGGGTGAACTCGAAGAAGCGGCTTCGGAACTGCAGGCCGTCGTCGCGGCCGTACCGGACTATTTCAAAGCGCAATACAATCTGGGCGTTTGTCTGATGCGGCTGAAGCGATACGCAGAGGCGGCCGAGACCTTCGAGCGGGCGATTGAAATCGATGCCAATCCCACCGCGCTGGTGTCGCTCGCCAAGGCGAAACTGTCGCAAAACCGCCCCGCCGAGGCCTTGGCGCCGCTGAAACAGGCGCAACAACTCCAGCCTCAGTCGGAGGAGATTCGATTCCTGTTGCAAGACGCAAGACAGAGAGCCGATGAGCGATAGCCTTATTAATCTGCAATCTTTCCCATTCGCAAGTTCGATTTGGGAAAGAATTCAAGGCACCACTTGGTTCGGTTGAGCCACAATGTCGCGTTACAACACTGAATGCCGAGCAATTAGTGCTACCCCATTTGCAGCCGCGGCGGGGAATCTCTGAGATGCTTCGCTATTTTCGGACAGTCCGACTCCTTAAATTGGACGGGGAGAGG
>JBBECD010000102.1:0-30617 GCA_040881995.1 Planctomycetaceae bacterium | reverse complement strand
CGTCAATACTTTCCCAAAGGAACCGACTTTCGCGACGTCTCCCATGTCGACGTGCATCAGGTGGAAAAACGACTCAACACCCGCCCCCGCAAATGCCTCGACTTCCGCACCCCCCATGAAGTTTTCTTCGAGGAAAAACCTCCCTCCAGTTGCGATTGAGATTGGAGTCCGCCGGGTGCATACACGCGGTGAAATTCCAGGGCGGCATTCTCAACGGTTGCCTGGTCACGCAGGCGTCGTCGTTTTGGGAAGGCGAATGCGCAATATGCCATTCTCACATTGCTTTTCCATACGCGCTAGATCGACGGCATGCGACAGATGGAGCGATCGGCAAAAATGTCCGTGTGCCCGCTCGACGTGCAACGTTTGTCCCGATTGAGTCCACGTCACGCTCCGCCGGATTCCGCAGATCGTCAATTGGCGTCCCTCGAGGCGGACTTCGATATTCTCCAGCGGCACGCCGGGGAGATCGGCTTCGATCAGGTACGCCTCTCCGGTTTCGTAGACGTCGATCGCCGGCTCCCACGACGCCGACTCCAACAGTCGGCCCCACGGTTCGTGGATCAGTTCGGCAAACGCCTTCTCGATGCGCGGTTGGAGGTCGAGATTGATGCGAATCGGTTTGAACGGAAGCATATCGGCCATTTTATGTTTCACTCGCGAACCGGACCGATGATCGACGAGGCAACGTTAAATGTCGGTGTGACAACGAACGGAATCGGGAATTCATTACACGATGGATGACGGCGTCGCAATTCACGGTAGCTTCCCTCAAACGGTTCGTCAAGAACGGGTAACTCGCCGTGCCGGTCTCTCCCCAAGGCTTGTACCGGCGATGTGAACATTGAATAATCAATTCGCCGAATTCCTTTCCGGAATCATTCTTTACCTCTAGAGGCAACAGTTTATCATGCCGACCACGGATGAGTTACTCGCACGTGCTCTACAACCATCGCGCGACGCGTTGAGACTGCATCCGTTTTATAAGGGGAAGATTCAAACCGTTCCCAAATGCCCGATTCGAAATTTCGAAGACTTTTCGATCTGGTATACCCCCGGCGTCGCAGCGGCATGCAAGGCGATTCAAGCTCAACCGAATTTGAGCTTTGACTACACCAACCGAGCCAATACGGTGGCGATTGTCTCCGACGGCACGCGCGTGTTGGGGCTCGGGGACATCGGCCCCGAAGCCGGCATGCCGGTGATGGAGGGCAAGGCGCTGTTGTTCAAGTATCTTGGCGGTATCGACGCCGTACCGTTGTGTCTCGCCACGAAAGACCCCGAAGAACTCGCGCGAACCGTGCAGATTCTTGAACCCTCGTTTGGAGGAGTGAACCTCGAAGACATCTCGCAGCCGAAATGTTTTCAAGTGCTCGATCGATTGCGTTCGATCATGAAAATCCCCGTGTGGCATGACGACCAGCAGGGGACCGCCACCGTGACGCTCGCCGCCCTCATGAACGCCCTGCGCGTCGTCGGGAAAGAACTGCACGACGTTCGCATCGCGATGATCGGGGCCGGAGCGGCGAACGTCGCCATATATCGCCTCCTCGCGTCGTGTGGCGTTTCCCCCGGCGCGATTATCGCCTGCGATCGGAAAGGGACGCTGCATCCGGAACGCGCTGATATTGAATTGCGTCAGCAGGAATTCGTCGACAAATGGAAGATCTGTCGTCAGAGTAACGGCGATCGCGTCGTGGGAGGCATCTCTGAAGCATTGCGTCACGCCGACGTCTGCATCGCCTTTTCATCTTCCGGACCGGGAATTATTCCCGCGGACGCCGTGCGGGGGATGGCTCCCCGCGCCATCGTCTTTGCCTGTGCCAATCCTGTCCCCGAAATCTGGCCTTGGGAGGCCAGGGAAGCGGGAGCAAGCATCGTCGCGACCGGGCGCGGTGATTTCCCCAATCAGGTCAACAATTCGCTCGGCTTCCCCGCCATTTTTCGCGGAGCCCTCGACGTGCGCGCGAGAACGATTACCGATGAGATGGCGCTCGCCGCCGCAGCCGAACTGGCGGCTGCCGTGGGATCCGATCTGCGCGCAGAGCGGATCGTCCCACGGATGGATGAATGGGAAAATTATGCCCGTATCGCCGCGGCGACCGGCATGAAAGCGCAGGAACAAGGGGTCGCTGAACTCAAGCTGTCGTACGAAGAATTATTAATGGGCGCGACGAACATCATCAAAAATGCACGCGACACCACACGCCTGTTGATGCAGGAAGAGTTAATTCCGCCAGCCCCCGAACCGAACAATGAGTGAGGCCCCGATGCAAAAGGCCGTCGCCGTTTTCGGAGGCAATGCGTTCGCCAAACCGGGGCAGCCGTTGACCATGGGAGGGCAAATGCAGTTCGCCCTCGAATCCATGAGATTTCTGCATCCGCTGTTAAATGACGACGTGCAGTTGCTGATCTCACACGGCAACGGGCCGCAGGTCGGCCATATGCTCATCCGCGTCGAAGCGGCGTTGGGCCAAGCGTATTCAATTCCGCTGGAAGTCTGCGTGGCGGAGTCCGAAGGCGAACTCGGTTACGTCCTCGAACAGGCACTTTACAATGTTCAGTTGGCGACAAATCATCGGCGACCCATCGCCGCCATGCTGACGCAAGTCGTCGTCGATCCCGATGACCCTGCCTTTAACGCACCCGCCAAACCGATTGGACCGTTTTACTCAAAAGAGCAGGCGAAGGAACTGAAACAGCGCGGCTTCGACGTGCGCGAAGATGCCGGTCGCGGCTACCGTCGCGTCGTCCCCTCCCCCGCTCCGCAAGAAGTCGTTGAGATGGACGTCATCCGCACTCTCTTCAACTCGGGGGTGCTCGTCATCGCCGCAGGAGGCGGAGGTATTCCGGTCGTACGCGAACATGAGCAACTGCGCGGCGTAGAGGCGGTGATCGACAAGGATTTTACGGCGGCGTTGATGGCCGATCAACTCGACGCCGACTTGCTGGTCATTCTCACCGATGTTCCCTGCGCCTCTCGCAACTTTGGTTCTCCTCATCAGGAGCCGATTGGACGTATCGGCGTGAATGCAGCGAGGCAACTTGTCGCGGCGGGGGAGTTCGCGGCGGGGAGCATGCGGCCGAAAATGCAAGGAGCCGTTCAGTTCGCCCAGAAAACCGGTCGCCGCGCCATCATCTGCAATCCACCGTCGTTAGACGCGGCTCTCAAGAATAATGCCGGCACCATTGTGGAGTGCGACTGAAGGACGACCGATGGGCGAGACGTTCAACTGCCTGATCATGGGAGCGGCCGGCCGTGATTTTCACGACTTCCAAATGTTCTTCCGCGACCGTCCTCAGTTCCACGTCTGTGCCTTCACGGCGACGCAGATTCCGTTTATCGAATCACGAACTTTTCCCCGATCGTTGGCCGGACCGAATTACAGCGCAGACATTCCGATCTTTCCCGAATCTCAACTCCCCGATTTGATTCGCCGCTTTCATATCGAATTCGCGTTCTTTGCCTATAGCGACATTTCCCACGTCGATCTGATGCACAAGGCGAGTTGGGTTCAATCGTGCGGAGCGAGCTTCGTTCTGTTAGGGCCGCGGCAGACGCAACTGAATTCACAAAAGCCGGTGATCGCCGTTACAGCCGTCCGCACAGGAGCGGGCAAAAGCCCGCTTTCACAATGGCTCTCCCGCAAATTGACCGACGATGGGCGGCACGTCGGCATCATTCGCCATCCCATGCCCTACGGCGATCTCGAGCGTCAGGCGGTGGAACGACTGGCGTCATTCGATGACCTGCAACGGTTTCAATGCACGATCGAAGAACGCGAGGAATACGAACCTTATCTCGAACAGGGTCTGATTGTGTTGGCCGGCGTGAATTATCAGGCGATCTTGAAGATTGCCGAAGCGGAAGCCGACGTCATTCTCTGGGACGGCGGGAATAACGATTTCTCATTCATCCGACCCGACGTCACGATTGTCGTCGTTGATGCGCTGCGCCCGGGTCACGAGATTCTTTACTACCCCGGCGAGACCAATTTGCGACAGGCCGATATTGTGGTGATCAACAAGGTGCGTGAGGCATCTGTTCAATCCCTCAGCGAAATCCGACAACGGGTTCAGTCTCTGAATCCCCGAGCAACCGTGATCGAATCCGATCTGTCGATCGCCGTCGATCAGCCGGAATTAATCACCGGACGTCGCGTGCTAGTCATCGAAGACGGCCCGACGCTGACTCATGGCGGGATGAGTTACGGTGCCGGAACGCTGGCAGCCCGACAATTCGGCGCCGGCGAAATTATCGATCCGCGCTCCGCCGCGGTGGGAACCCTTGCGGAGATTTATCGGCAGTACCCGCATTTGGGTGACGTCGTACCGGCGCTTGGATATTCAACCAAGCAATGCGGCGAACTGGCGCAGACAATCGAACACAGTGGAGCTGACCTGGTCATCGACGCCAGCCCTTGCCGGCTCGACCGGATTCTTGAATTGAAAACGAAAGTCGTGCGCGTGAGCTGCCGCTTTCAACAGACCGCAGGGATTCCTTTATACGAAGAGATTCTCCAACGGATGAATCGTTCCGAGGTTTAGCGATGGAATGCGTCGAGCGTGTGTGATTTTTCACAAATCTCGATTCAGCGCGATCCGATTGGGTCCGTCGCCGTGCCACATGTTATTCCGGAAGCATTAACTCCCGAAGCGTCGTGACAATGCCGAATGCAAGCTATTCTTAATGATCCTAACACTACCTCTGTGCGTAGCGATTTTCCGCTGAATTTAAGGCATTTTCAACAAGCACAACCGGTTGTGTGGAAGTAAATGAGTATACATATAACCATTTTCGGGGAGGTGTTAAAGACTCGTTCCGTTTCATTCGCGTACCCTCGTCAACAGAGAAGATCTCCTGGGAGCAAAAGCGAACTCAATACCCCTGGTTCCGGCAGCATTGCCGAGCCAGAAACGCCAGACGCTTGAGCGCGCCGCGATCGAGAAAATCAAGGTGTCGATCGAGATCGGTGCGGAACAGGGCGGGGAACTCCGCGGCCCGGACGGCTTGAACCAGTTCGTCGCACGTCATGTGATCGATGCGGTCGGCACTCAGTTCCGCAACCGCGTATTTGTCCCAGGCATCGATGTGATCGATCGATTCGTCTGGGTCACAATGTCGGCCATAAACGCTCGCCGTCGGTTTACCGTTGTGCTCATGCCGCACGACAGGGTTCGATGTCAATTGCTGAATCATGATGTTGGCCCTCTCGATCTTTAAGGATGCGTTCTTGGAGTTCCGCACGTTGGATCGGTGTCTCCAACGGCGCCTTGATCCCCAGACGAATGCGATTTCCGCGGATTTCCACGACGGTTAACTCGATGTCATTGCCGATGATAATGGTTTCACCGGGTTTTCGTGTGAGTACCAGCATGTGTTCTCCTCCTGAGTGCTGATGATGGCGGGGGACTCGACTTTTAATGATCCTATCACAACCTCTGCGCGAAGCGATTTTCCGCTGAGTCTGAGGCGTTTTTAGCAGGCACAACCGGTTGTGTTAGAGTCTCTTAAAACCCGATTTCCAAATCGGTCTGAAATGAATCGACGATCAGTGAACTCGCAGGTTGACTTCGACGGAATTCACAATGCAGCGGACGCCAGGCAGATGGCGGACCGCCTCCTGCGCCTGCTGCTTCTGATGATAGGAATGGACTCGACCATGCAGCACCAGGATCCCCTCGTGCTCGCTGCACGAAATCGTTCGCAACATGCCCTGGTAGGGACTGTTGCGGATGAGATCCTGGGCTGCCCTGGCGATCTCGCCGCTACGAAGACTGGGGGCATCAAGTTGTTCCCACGATGTTGTCTGTCCCGTCATGGTTGTCGACTCCTTCGAATAACGGCTGAGATATTCCGGTGACGCCTCAAACGGCTTTGACTTCGACGCGTTTGCTTTTGGTTTGCTCGGCCTTGGGAAGCGTGACGGTCAGCACGCCGTTGTGAAACTTCGCGTCGATTTGGCTTTCGTTGACGTCGCACGGCAGCAGGATCGAGCGGGAGATTTTTCCCGAGTGCCGCTCGATGCGATGGTAGGTTTTTCCTTTTTCCTCTTTTTCTTCTTTGGTCTCGCCGGTCACCTGGAGGTAATTGTTGCGGACCTGGACGTCGATCTCTTTGGCTTCAATTCCGGGCAGATCCATGCGGACTTGCACCGAACCGTCGGTTTCGCTCAGGTCGATCGGCGGAATCAGCGATCCCGCGCCGTCGCCGTTTTCGTTCCAGAACCGCTCGAACAGTTCCTGCACGTCGTCCCGCAGGTTTGTCGGCAGCCCGCTGCGTCGAAACCAGGGAAACAAACCCGTTCGCGATGCACTCAATTGCGTCGTCATCATTCTTCTCCTCAATGGGTCAAACTCACGGTCGCCGTGTCTTCCGCACGTTGCGGAATGTGATTCACGCGCCGTTCCAATGCTTCTTCAATCACAGTTTCGATGAGAGACAGGCGGTAAGGCTTGAGCAGGCAGGCAAACGCGCCGGCTTTCTTCGCCTCATCCACCAGGTGATCGTCTCCCGTGATCACGATGTACTGTGCGTTATCGAGCAGCATCCGCAGGCGCTGCATCAGTTCGAGGCCTTCCATCTCGGGGAGCCATTGATCGAGAATCACGACCTGAAACTCGCGGTCGCAAGCGGCATCGAGCGCATCTTGCGGATGAGGCACTCCCACGACGTCGTAACCGCTTCGAGTCAGGAAGAGCTTCAGCACTTCCAGTTGATCGACGTCGTCTTCCACCACGAGCAGCGAGTTATGCATGTTCTCTCCCCATTCATTCGCTTGCGGCGACAGGCATCAGTACATTGACCAACCGGTCTGCTGATGATGAGACGGATTATGCCGCGCGGATCGGCGTTGCAACATCGAAGGCCCCGCCAATCCAGGTATGGCGGAATCCGCTATTCCGCAAACCGCCGTCGATAACCACATGGATTGAACCGTGACTTTGCCCGAAGAAACGGGTCTAATGACGGCATTCACCATCGCAAACCAGGCAACCCAAACGGCCGTACGGAGGAGACGTTAATGATTCCCGAGAAACTCCTGCTTCTTTACCAGGATTTGCAGGCCTATGTCGGGCTCACTGAAGAGGATGTTCGCAACGTCCGCTCGATCGCGCACATCATCACGCCGCATCTCACCGCGCTGATCGATGATTTTTATAACGAGTTGGTACGGCACCCCGAAGCGGCACAGGTCATCACGGGGGGAGCGGTTCAGATCGAGCGGCTCAAGGGAAAACTGCGGGGCTGGGTCGAAGATCTGTTGTCGGCGAACTGCGACCAGGACTACGTCTGGCGACGCTGGATGGTCGGCCGGCGTCACGTCGAGATCGGACTGGCGCAGGTCTATACCAATGCCGCCATGTCGCGGCTGCGCAGCGGATTCAATCGCGTTCTTTCGGAAGTCTCGGCGACGGATGTTCCCGAGATTCCAGCGGCCATCCGGGCTTTGAATAAGCTCATCGATCTCGATCTGGCGATCATCGAAGATGCCTATCAGGCCGAATACCTGGCCCGGCAGGATCGCGTCCGGCGATTGGCCACGATCGGCGAAATATCCGGCGGCATCGCCCACGAGTTGAGAAATCCGCTGGGGATCATGAAAAATGCCGTGTACTTTCTGCGCATGTCGCTGCCCAAATTGAGCGATGATGATAACGACGCCTTTGATGAACTCGGGCGCGGCCTGAAAACCTGCAATCGGCTCGTCGGCGAACTGCTCGATTTCGTCCGCGAACCCAAACGTGAGGCGACGTTGTTTCCGCTGAGGGAGGCGATTGACGAAGCCCTGGCGGGGATTGATATCCCGGCGTCGATACGGCTGACGCTTCCGATCGATCGAGATGTCCATACCTGCCGGGCCGATAAAGGACAAATCGTACAGATCATCGACAACCTTGTGCGTAACGCGGTGGAGGCGATGCCCTCCGGCGGTATCTTGACTTTGAACGTCAAACGCGACGATAATATCGTCGTCGAAGTCGTCGACAGCGGCAACGGCATTGCCGTCGGCGATTTGGACAAAGTGTTCGAACCGCTGTTCTCCCGCAAGGCCAAGGGGATTGGCCTGGGATTGGCCGTTGCGCGACGGTATGCCGAGTTGAACCAGGGAAGTTTGAAGGTGGAAAGCGATCCAGGCCGAGGCGCTACGTTCCGGTTGACGCTCCCAGCCGTCTGATCACATCATTTCATATCATTGAACGGGCCATGTCAGAATTATCACATATTTCACTGCTGGTGGTTGACGACGAGCCCGATATGCTACGCGGCATACAGCGCATTTTGAAGCTCCGCGGATTCGAAGTCGTCACGGCCAACAGCGGCGAAGAAGCGGTCGAGCACGCACGACTCAGCGCGCCCCACGGCATTTTAATGGATATCCGCATGCCCGGCATCGACGGGGTCGAAGCGTATCGGCGCATTCGGGAGATTGCTCCCAATGCGTTCGTCATCTTCATGACCGCTTTCTCCACGCTCTCGGAAGAAGCCCAGGATGAAGGTCCGGTCACCGTTCTCTCCAAGCCGTTGGATTTGGATGACGTCTGTTCGCTGATCGAACATGCGGCGGTCAACCGGCCGGTTCTCATCGTCGACGACGATCCCGATTTTCTGCAGTCGCTCAGTCGCACGCTTCACGCCCATGGATTCGACGTCCATCGCGCGCGAGACATGGATAACGCGCTGGCGATCTTCGAGAAGCGGCCGCGATCACTGGTGCTGCTCGACATGAAGCTGGACGATGCCAGCGGCCTCGATGTACTGCGGGAAATCAAGCAGCGCAATCCGCAGGCGCTCGTCGTGCAGATGAGCGGCTTTCCCGAGATGGAGCCGGAGATGAAACAGGGCTTGACGCTCAGTTCGTATGCCCATTTTATGAAGCCGTTTGATATCGACCTGCTGGTGACGACGATGCGTCGCGCCATGCGCGACCCGAAAAAACCGGACCAATAATAATTAATACGATTTCGCATGAATAGCGTTCACGATATCGATGAATCTCAGCCAGCCGTCCTACTGGTTGATGATGAACCGGATATGGTCCGGGGACTGGCGCGCCTGCTCAGACTCGACGGTTTTCGGGTCGAATCCGCCGGCAGCATTGCCGAAATGCTGGATGGCTCGAATTGGTCCGATTACATTGCCATTCTCGTCGATCGCAAGCTGCCCGACGGGTTTGCCGAAGATGTACTGCCACAGCTCAAGGAGCTCGCCCCCGATGCCGTCATTATCGTCATTACGGGACACAGCGACTTGCAAAGCACGATCGCCTCGTTTCGCGCGGGAGCGGAAGACTACTTGATTAAACCGATCGATCCCGAGGTCTTGCGCCACCGTTTGCGGCGCATCAACGAACTTCGCCAGACCCGACGGGCTTTGCAACGCGAAGAAGACCAGCGAAAGCAGAGCGAACGAGAATTGCACGATCGCGAAGAGCGACTGCAGTCCATTCTCAAAACGGCGGCCGACGCCATCATCACGATGGATCGGCGCGGCATCATTGTGGAGGCCAACCCGGCAACCGAACGGTTGTTCGGTTACGCACGCGATGAACTGATCGGCCGGAACGTGAAAATTCTGATGCCGCCCCCTTACCACGATGAGCACGACGGCTACATTGCCCGTTATCTCGAAACGCGCGAGGCCCGCATCATCGGCATCGGCCGCGAAGTCGTCGGTCGCCGCAAAGACGGAAGGACGTTTCCCGTCGATCTGGCGGTGAGCGAAGTCGGTCACCTCGGGCTGTTCACCGGCATCATCCGCGACATTTCCGAACGTAAGCGGCTTCAGGAACACATCCTCGAAATCGCCGCCGACGAACAACGCCGCATCGGCCAGGAACTACACGACGGTACGGGCCAAGAACTCACGGCTCTGTCGCTGTTCGCCGGCACGCTGCTCGACATTCTCAACACTGCCGAGCAAGCTGCAGGGGAGGAGACGACGTGGCGTCTCGATGACTCCGCCTATCGCCGGCTGCAAAAAACGGCCGCGAGTCTGTCTCACGGTTTGACCGACGCCAATCGTCACGTGCATCAACTCTCGCAAGGGATCATGTCGGTTCAGATCGACGCTGAGGGTTTGCGATCGGCCCTCAAGGAGCTTGCCGAAACGACCGACGCTCAGGAGCGCATCACCTGCCATTTTAAAAGCACCGGGACGGTTGCGGTTTTTAACAATACAACCGCAAAACACATGTATCGCATCGCGCAAGAGGCGTTGAACAACGCCTTGCGACACAGTCGGGCCGACCAGATCGACATTACGCTCTCGAGCCGGAATGACCAAATCGTCCTCGAAGTGTGCGATAACGGCATCGGAATTGATCCCGCCGCCCGGCATCGCCCCGACCGACCGGAGGGAGGCATGGGACTGCGGACGATGGCCTATCGCGCCAGTCTGATCGGCGGCATGCTGCACATCGAACGGAACAGCCGTGGCGGAACGACGGTCGGGTGCACCATTTCACAAGGGAGTCGTTCATCATGACCGGTCGCCCGACGGCTGTGAAAATTCTGCTCGTCGACGATCATCCGCTCGTGCGCGAAGGCATTGCCATGCGGCTCTCGCTGCAAAAAGACTGGAGCGTCTGCGGCGAAGCCGAGTGCGAAGACGAAGCCCTCGAAAAAGTAAAATCGCTGAGCCCCGATCTCGTGATCGTTGACATGTCGCTGAAGCGCGGACACGGCCTCGACGTCATCAAACGGATAAAATCTCGTTTCGCTCACGTCAAGGTGCTCGTCGTTTCAGGATTTCAAGAGTCCCTCTACGCCGAGCGGGCCTTGCGAGCCGGTGCGCTGGGCTACTTGAACAAGCAGGAATCGAACGAGAAGCTGATCGACGCCGTCCGCACGGTTCTCGCCGGCCGACGCTTCATCAGTGCCGATCTGGCTCAACGGCTGGTCGATCAGGCCTTGGGAAGCGCGGACGAAACGCAGATGCCCATCGAAACGCTCAGCGACCGCGAGCTGGAAATTTTCCGGATGATCGGCGAGGGGCTTGCGACGGGAGCCATCGCCGAGCAGCTTTTTATCAGCACGCACACCATCGATTCCCACCGCGAGCACATCAAACGCAAGCTCGGTCTTTCGAACGCCGCAGAATTATCGCGCGCCGCCGTGCAGTGGGTGCTGGAGAATTCGTGACGCACAAAACGACGTCAAGAGGAACTGCGATGGTTCAGCGAAACACGGCGCACGCGGTCTGTCCGGTATGTCAATCTCAGCGGCCGAGTGCGGACATGATTCCCGGCCGGATGATCCGCGAGCCGATCAAGGCGGAAGTTCAGCACGAGCGCCCGGAATGGGATGAGGAGCAATCGATCTGTCTGAAGTGCGTGAACCGCTTCCGCGCCATTCATCTCGGGCGGCTGCTGGAGATGGAAAAAGGGGAACTGACGGCTCTCGATCAGGAAGTCGTGCGGAACATCCGCGAGCAGGAAACCATCGTCCAGAACACCAACATCGAGTTCGAAAAACATCTCACCTTCGGCGAACGGATTTCGGATCATCTCTCGCAGTTCGGCGGCAGTTGGAAGTTCATTATTATTTTCGCGTTTTTTCTGCTGACATGGATTTCGGTCAACAGTCTGATTGTTTTCGGGAGAGTCTACGATCCGTATCCGTTCATTCTGCTGAATCTCATCCTCTCCTGTCTGGCCGCGGTTCAGGCGCCGATCATTCTGATGAGCCAGAATCGGCTGGAGGCGAAAGACCGTCTGCGCGGCGAACACGATTATCAGGTCGACTTGAAAGCCGAACTCGAAATCCGTCTGTTGCACGCCAAGCTCGATCAGTTGTTAACGCATCAATGGCAGCGGTTGTTGGAAATCCAGCAGATGCAGATGGACCTGATGGAAGATTTGATGGAACGAGGCGTGAAACTTCGGCCTCGTTCCAGTGAGGAGAGAACATGACGGGGATGTTGCGTTAATCGTGCGTCAAGAATCGAGTCCGCTTCCGGTTTCGAGGGTTGAGACAAAGGCGAATGCCGTTGCCGTCGATGACGGGACGCTTGCGGCGATGTCCGAATCGCCCATCGATCGCGTGCTGGAACAACTGGCGACGTCTGAAGAGGGATTGACGGCCGAGGAAGCGGCAGCCCGATTGCAGCGTTATGGTCTGAACCGTCCGCCTCGTCCGGCGCGGTCGTACTGGCTTGTGGAATTGGCGAAGCAATTCATGCACCTCTTTGCGGCGTTGTTGTGGACCGCGGCGATGTTGGCATGGTTCGTCGACATGTCCGAACTGGCAATGGCTGTCGTTGCGGTGATACTCATCAACGGCACGTTCAGCTATTGGCAGCAGTTCCGCGCCGAGCAAGCCGTTGCAGCCCTGGAATCGCTGTTGCCCCGCCAGGTCAGCGTGAGACGGAACGGTCGCGAGGAAACGATTTCCGCGGAAGCCGTGGCGCTCGGCGAGATCCTGCTGCTCACCGAAGGGAGCGCCGTCCCGGCGGACGCCCGTCTTATACAAGCGGAGCGTCTGCGGATCGACGTGTCGTCGCTCACCGGCGAATCGCGGCCGGTCAGCCGCATGACGGGGACATGTACGGCACAGGGAAAAGCGGCGGCGGAAATCAGCAACATCGTGTTAGCGGGATCGTTCGTTTCGTCGGGGCGCGCCGAGGCGGTTGTGTTCCGCACGGGAATTCATACCGAATTCGGGCGTCTTGCCGCCTTAACCCATCTGCAGCCGAACCGCGAAAGTCCGCTACAGCGAGAAATGAAGCGTATCACGCGTCTCATCACCCTGCTCGCGGTCGGAATGGGACTGCTGTTTTTCGGTTTGGGCTGGGGACTGGGCCGGCTCACTCTGGTGGAAGGGTTTTTGTTTGCGCTCGGAATCATCGTGGCGAACGTTCCCGAGGGATTGCTACCGACAATCAGCTTGGCGCTGGCTATCGGAGTCCGTCGCATGGCCGGTCGCCACGCGATCGTCAAACGTCTCGAAGGGGTTGAAACCCTGGGAGCGATCACCGTCATCATCACGGATAAAACGGGGACGCTCACGCACAATCAAATGACGGTTCGCGGTTTGTGGTGCGCCGGCCGGACGTACGACGTCAGCGGCGACGGTTATGAACCGGCGGGACAAATCGTGTGCGACGGAAGCGCAAGCCCGCGCGGTCCCGACGTCGTCACTCTGTTGCGGACGGCCGCGTTATGCAGCGACGCGAGTTTGATACCCCCGGTCGCGAACGACAAGCATTGGACCGCGCGCGGCGATCCCACGGAAGCGGCGTTGCTGGTGGCGGCGGCAAAGGCGGATGTCACCGAGACGATGCTGCGGCAGCACCCGCGCGTTGTCGAGTTGCCGTTCGATTCGGTGCGCAAGCGGATGACGACGATTCAGCAATCGTCGGACGAACTGCTCGCCTGCATGAAGGGAGCACCCAACGAGGTCGCGCCGCGCTGCACATCCTTTGTGGGATTAGAGGGGAACAACGACGCCTGCCGCGACGCGGTGGAAGAACAGGTGCGCATGTTCGCGGACCGAGGCTGGCGAGTTCTGGCCATCGCGTCCCGGAAGATTTCCGACGCTCATAGGGACGAAGCCACGATTCGCCCCGAGATGGTGGAACGCGACCTGACGTTTCTCGGTCTGATTGCGATGGAAGATCCTCCGCGTGCCGAGGTTCCCGCAGCGGTAGTGAATTGTCGTTCCGCGGGCATCCGCATCATCATGGCGACGGGCGACGACGGCCGTACCGCCGCCGCCATCGCACGCGAAATCGGACTGCTGGAGCACGAACCGCGCATCATATCCGGCTCGCAACTGGACGAGATCAGCGATCACGCACTCGGCATGCTGCTCGGGCATCGCGACGTCCTGTTCGCACGGGTGAATCCGTCTCAGAAACTTCGGCTCGTGGAAGCCTTGCAGCAACGGGGAGAAGTCGTTGCGGTAACCGGCGACGGGGTGAATGATGCACCAGCCCTCAAACGGGCGGATATCGGCGTAGCGATGGGGGCCAGCGGAACCGACGTCGCCCGCGCCGCCGCGGACATGATTCTGCTCGACGATAACTTTGCGACGATCGTCGCCGCCATCGAAGAAGGGCGCGCCGTCTATGAAAACGTCCGCAAGTTCGTGACGTACATTTTTGCGAGTAATGTGCCGGAGATCGTTCCCTTTATCGCTTTTGTGCTTTTTCGGATACCGCTTCCGCTGACGGTGATGCAAATTCTCGCCGTCGATCTTGGAACCGATCTGTTGCCGGCACTGGCGTTGGGCGTTGAATCTCCGGAAACCGACACGATGCACACGCCTCCCCGCGCCCGCACACAGCCGTTGCTCGATCGCAAAACGTTGCTGCGCGCTTACGGCTGGCTCGGAGCCATTGAGGCAACGCTATGTTTGTGCGGATTTTTCTTCGTCTATCTCCATTCCGGCTGGCGGATTGGCAACCCGATGGAAACTGCCGGCCCGCTCTACACGATGGCCACCACGATGTCGCTCGCTGGTATCGTAGCCTGCCAGTTGGGCAATGGCCTGGCGTGCCGCAGCGAACGAAAGTCGATCTTTACGTTGGGCCTGCTCAGTAATCGCCCATTGATCGCTGCGATGTTCTTGGAAGTGCTGATTTTGCTGGTATTGGTTTACATCGGTCCGCTGGCCAAGGTGTTTGGATTGGCTCCGCTACAGCCCGCACATTGGGGAGTGCTGTTCTGGTTTGGTCCCGTTCTGCTCTTCGCCGAGGAAGTTCGTAAGTGGCATCTTCGGCGACAGAATTAGCTCTTACAGCTTTTTCGTCGGCGAGTTCATACTGGCCTAGTTCCGGACGAAGACGTCGCGGGACCGTCGTTTATCGACTGCGTCGCCAGTTGCGCGGCGTTCCAGCGGTCGGGGGCGATCTCACGGATCTCGATTGCCGAGTTCATTGCCGATGCTCGACGTCACCTGCCGAGCGGCAGCGTGAGTAGCGGAATGCTCGCCGCTCCGCCCCCCCGGATTTCCAGGTTGTACAGTTCCAAGAGTAACTCGAACGTCTCCTTTGAGTTCGCATCGGCGTCGTCGATATAGAACCAATGTCCCCGGTAGTAAACGGCAACAACAGCACGGTAGGGCCGCCACCTTGTCCAATGAATTCGCAGCATTTCGCCGGCCGGGTCCGAGCAGCCCTTAGGCAGTTCGGACTGATGGGCGACCAGACCTTTCGCGATGTGCTTGGGCGGAACCGCGACGCCGTGGCAGAGAAAATGCAAAATTTCCTCGACGGAACGCGTACTGACGTGAAGTTCTTCCTGAAATTCCGGATAAGGTTTGAGTTGCCCCTCGACGGCCGCTTCCAACGGATAGGAGACCTCTCCCGGCTTGAGATGAAGGAGTTCGGCGATTCCTGCCACTTCGGGCGATCCAACATCAAGAGGTGAAACGCGGAGTACAAGCTTCTTGTTCCTGGCGGTCAGGAACACCGCTTTGTCCTCGTCGGACGCCTGAAACCGATAACCCTTATCCAGCGCGGCAACGACGTCGCTCCCTTGGATCGAACCGGCATCCAAAACCGGCGACACCGTCTCTGAGGTTTCTTCGTAGGCCAATTCCACCTGCTGTTGTCTCGCCAGATCGCCCAGCGTTTGGGCCAGCCACTCGAATGCCGCGGGTGTCGTTTCGGACTCAAGGCCGTTCGGGGTATTCCTCACGCCGTTGATCTGCTCCACCACCAGCCGCAGCACGCGGTCGACGCGACGGCCATTGCGTGAAAAAAGGTAGATGGTGTCCAATGCGATCGGAGAGAGGAAGCGGCGGCTGAACTGTTCATCCTGAAGCGGAGAAAGCGAAATCGTCGGGCGATCAGCGGCATTGAATTGTCCCGCCCAATGGCCACTCCCAAAGCCGAATTCGTTGCCGAAGGACAGACCGCCATCCACCTCGAATTGGCTGGTAATGCCGCTGACAGCCAGGAATCCGGGCGGTTCGCCATACCTGGCCCGCACCAGGTTGAGCAGCATTTCCTCGCTGGCCGTCCGTTGGACGGCGCTATTGTATCTGGTCCGGCTCCCCTGGATGAGATTCGGTCCCACCGAACAGCCGCTCGCCATCATGCCTAACAGGCACAACATGTAGATGCAGAGGTGATCAGCACGGTTCTGCATTCACACGCTTCCGCACATTATGAACTGGAGCTTCAATCGCGACTGGGACACTTCCATTATTATCGGTGACTGATGCGGCAAACTTTGCCGATTTTTCTGATTTTGACGCGGCGTCGCACATGCGGAGCTGCTCACATGAGTGGGGGGAACCCCGCTGCACAGCGCGCTTCCCCCCCAGACAGAGATGATGGCACGCCGTATTGAGTCAAATCGATTTCGGACCGAACGCGAACCACAGCCCGATTGTGGCCGCGGCCAATATTATTCCGAGTCCAAATGCGCTCCAAAAGCCGATGCCAAATTTGTCGGCGAACGCCAGCGGAACAAAGAACGGCAAACCGAGCGGAACAAGAATAAGCGTCTCTCTCGCGAGCCGAGCTACGCTCGACAAGTCCCGATCCCGCTGCCAGCTCATCACGAAGGCGAGAATACTGACAATTGGCAGCGTGAGCAGCAACGCCCCCCAGCGCGGGAAGCGCTGCGAAATCTCGGCGACGGTCACGATGATCGTCGCCGAGATGAGGGCTTTTACGAGGGTCCATATCATAATTTGTCCTCGAGTCAAATCGCGGAATTAAGAGCATCGTCATTCTGTCGTCGAGGCCCAGCTATGGGTGTTCGTGTTCGCCGTGTGGTTCTTCTTTGAAATCGCCGACGTAGGGAGTGCTATCGACCTCACCGCTGATTGTGCCGGCGAATTCCTGGACGATGCCGAGACTGTCGTGCCGACCCACGAACCGGGACGCGACGCCGTCCGTTTCCCCGTCCAGAGGCGTCGGCACAAGGTCGACCTGGAACTTGGGATCGTTGATGCTGAGCAGCAGCTTGTCGGCCTTCACCGGCGAAGCGGTTTTTTCATCGCTTCCCAGAATGTAGACGATTGCTGTTTTCTGGTCGTGATCCACCGTAAATTCAACGTGATACTTGCCGCCGCCCCAGTCGGCCAGCGTCCCTTCATGCGGACCTGCTCCATGCCCATTGTGTTCGTGCCCGTGTTCGGTGTCGGCAGACTTTGCCGCCGGTGCGGGTTGTGATTCGGCTGAGGGCGCAGTGGGGGCCGGCGGTTTCCCGCAACCCGCAACGAGAGTAATTGTGGTGCAGACGACGAGCGATGCGAAAGATTTTTGAATCGCGTTCATGTGAAAGTTCTCCCGTAAGGTTGTGATAATTCATCCCGCAATGGTGGAATGTTTCCACTCAACGTATCAAGCGATGTTTCTGCACGGTGGCAAATGGTTCTAAGCCTTCAGTCCATGTTCGGGATTCTCCTCTTCTTGTGCCAGGCGAGCTAAAGCAACAGCGTCTCGGCCGCTGAATTTCCAGAAGATTCCCGGGTGAATCAGGAATTCGCAAAATGTCGACGTCACGAGTCCGCCGAGAATGACGGTGGCCACGGGGTAGAGAATCTCTCGCCCCGGTTCTTGCCCCCCCAGCACAAGGGGAACCAGACCGATCCCCGCCGTCAGGGCTGTCATCAGGACGGGTGCGAGGCGTTCCAGACTGCCACGCAGTACCATTTCACGCGTGAAGTCTTCCCCCTCCTCCTTCATGAGGTGAAAATAGTGGGTCACCAGCAAGATGCCGTTACGCACGGCAATGCCGCCCAGCGAGATGAATCCGACGAGACTGGCGACGGTCAGCGATTGCTGTGTGATCACCAGCGCGAGGACGCCGCCGATAAATGCCGTCGGCAGCGCATTGAGAATCTGCAACACGATGCGTACGGATGGGAACAGGATCATCAGTACGACGAACATGCCGATCACGGAGAGTCCCGCGAGCACAACGATCGTTCTTGTCGCGCTCTGCTGACTCTCGAACTGGCCGCCATACTCGATAAAATATCCTTGTGGGAGATGCACCTGCGACTGAACGCGTTGTTGGATTTCCGCCACGGCACTTGCCAGGTCTCGATCCTGAGTGTTGCAGCGAATCACAATTCTCCGGCGTGCATTCTCTCGGTTCACGGCGTTGGGCCCGGCCCCTTCGCCAATGTCCGCCAGTTCGCGAAGCTCAATCTGGCCGCGTCCCTCCGGCAGATCAATCCGTAGCCGGCCGAGATTGGCATAATCCGTACGGTAGCCTTCTTCCAGCCTCACCAGAAGATCGAATCGGCGTTGACCTTCAAGGACTTGCGAAACGACCTCCCCCTGCAATGCCGTCTGGACAATGTTGGCAACATAGGCGCGCGTGAGACCATGAAAAGCGAGATCGTCGGACCGCAACTGAATATGGAGTTCTTCCGTCTGGCGAATCGGTTCGACCACCGGAGGTGTCACTCCGGGAACGTTCTGGATCGCGACTTTCACTTGTTCGCCAAATTGTTGCAACAAGTCGAGATCATCGCCGTAAATTCTGATGGCGATCTGCGCATACACGCCGGAAACCATGTGGCTGATAAGGTGTGCCAGCGGCTGTTCGACTTCGATATCCACGCCCGGCACTTCATCGCGAAGTTCAGACAACAGTTGCCTCAAAATATCCTCGCGATGGCGGCCGCTGTCGGGATTCATGCTCAAAATGTATTCGCCGGAATTCACGGGAGAGGCGTGTTCGTCCATCTCCGCGCGTCCGGTCCGACGGACGAAGTGGAGAATTTCGCCATCGGGATTCTCCACGGACTTCTGCATTTGACGGAGTTTCGCGTCGATGACGCCGGAGACCTGGTTGGACGCATCCAACGACGAACCGGGGGGCAATGTCAGATTGATCTGGACGCTCCCTTCATCAAACTGCGGCAGAAAGTTCCGGCCGAGCCGGGACATTTCCCACCCGGCGTACGCGACCAGGAACCATGTGAGCAGTAATAACCACAAAGGCCGGGCCATGCTCGATCGGATCAGGTAGCCGGCTCCCCGTTTCAGGGTTCGTAAAAGCAAACCTTCCCGTTCTGCATGAGTGGCTTTGGACTGCGGCAGCAGATAATACGAGAGGACGGGAGTCACCGTGAGCGATACGGCGAGAGACGCCAAGATCGAGACGATGTAAGCAACGCCCAACGGGGCAAACAATCGTCCTTCCACACCGGAAAGTGCGAATAAGGGCAGGAACACCAGAATCACGACGGCCGTACCGAACACGATCGCGCTGCGGATTTCTTTGCTGGCTTCGTAGACGACCTGCAACGCGGGTCGAGGTACGTTCAATAAATTATTCTCTTTCAGGCGGCGGAAGATATTTTCCACATCCACAATCGCGTCATCCACGAGTTCCCCCATCGCCACGGCGATCCCCCCCAACGTCATGACGTTAATGGAAAGATGCGTTCCCATGAGATAACCCGTCAGTCGAAAGACGAGCGTCGTGATGACCAGCGACAACGGAATCGCGGTGAGCGTGATAAACGTCGTGCGAAAATTGAGCAGGAATAAGAACAGGATGATCAGCACCAGGACGGCCCCGATGACTAATGCTTCGCCGACATTGAAAATCCCGCGATCGATGAAGTTCTTGAGTCGAAACAACTCGGAATTGACGATGATATCCGCAGGAAGTGAATTCTCCGCTTCTTGCAATGCTTGAGCCAATCGGTCTGTCAACGAACGTGTGTCGACGTGCGGTTGTTTGACGATTGTGAAGACCACGCCGGGGCGTCCGTTGACACTGCCGTCACCCCGCTTGAACTGTGCCCCTTCGACGATCTGTGCCACTTGATGGAGCAGGATGGTGCGGTCGGCGTTTGTCTTCACGGGGATCTTGCGCAGGTCGTCGAGAACGCGATACGCCTCCGGCCCCAGACGCCCCAGAACGCGAATCGGCCGCTCCGTTTCTCCTTTCACGGCGAATCCGCCGCTGGTATTGATGTTGCTTTCTTTCAATGCCTGTTCGACGTCCTGCAACGTCACGTCGTATTCCAATATCGCCGTCGGGTCGATTCGTACTTGATACTGTTTCCGCTCGCCGCCGAGGATAAAGGCTTCCGCCACTCCCGTCACTTTCAGAAGCTGCGGACGGATGACCCAATCGGCGATGGTCCGCAATTCCATTTGCCGCGAAGTCGCTGTGGGAAACGAGACCTCATGCGACCTCCCTGAAATCGTGATGGTAGCCCGTTGAATGTCGCTGTCCTCATCGATCTCGTCTTGGCTTTCTTTCGTATGCCAGACGATTTGATCGGGAGTAATCGGCTCCCACGTCTCGACGCGGTGCCTCTCTTTTGGTCTCCAGAGAGACACCTTTGGCGAGGCAGCATTTTCCGAAACGAGTTCGGCCATCAGATTCGTATTGCCAATGGGAAACAGGTCGCCCCCTTGCGGTCCCTGTTGCCGATACACGCCGGCCACGACGATCTGTCCCATGATCGATGCCGGGGGCGTCATTTGAGGTCGAATTCCATCGGGCAATACGCCGGCGAGCGTCGATAAACGTTCTTGAACCGTCTGTCGCGCGGCGCGAATATCGGTGTCCCAATCGAATTCGATGTAGATCACATTCAAGCCGGCCGTCGACTGGCTACGCACCGCCTGCACGCCGCTGGCTCCCAGCAATGCAATTTCAATGGGCTGAGTCACGAGCGTCTCCACCTCCTCGGTGGCCAGTCCCGGACATTCGGTGATGATGATCACTCGCGGCCGGTCGAGGTCGGGAAAAACGTCGATGGGCATCAGCGTCGCGAGGTACGATCCGTAGCCCAGCAACGCCAGACTGATCACGACAACCAGCATGCGATAACGAAGCGCGAATCGAATAACGGCATTCAGCATGATGTTTTTCCTCAGTGAGCGGCGTGAACTGTTCCGTCCGCATGAACGTGAACGTCGGCCCGCATGCCGCTCGCCGCCTGTGCTTTGAGAACTCGATTCAGCGAAGCTGCCGCATTCTGAGCGAGATAGAGGCCGGGCGTCACGCTTCCGTCGTTGGCGACCACAATATTAAGCCGGTCTTCATGCAGCACATGCACCGGCAGACGATTGAACAAGTCGCCGTTCTGACGGAAGACGTAGGCTTCCGGGCCTTCACGCACAACCGCCGCGGAGGGCAGAACGAGCACATCGGGGAGTTCTTCCACGGGCACATGGAGTCGAACGCGCTGTCCCGGTCGAAAGCGCCAGACGATGAACGTCTGCCCGTGATTCTCGTATGCCCTGGATTGGTTCGTCAGCGGAATAAAAAAATCAAATGTGCGACTGGTCGTGTCGATGGTATTTGCAAGATGCCGAATTGAGAATGCTTGATCCAGTGTGGGCCACTCGTCCGGGGCGTCTTCTGCAAACTCAATCTTGATTTCCCATCCATTCTGGGCCGCCCGTTCCAAAGACGGGGCATCGCGCTTGAAGGCGTGCCCTTCGACATACAGAGAATGGTGATTGGCGAGCTTTGAAAGTAGCTGGCCCGCTTGTACCTGCTGACCAAGTTCTACGCTGAGTTCTTGAACCTCATACGCCGGACCGTCGCCACGGTCATCGAGCAGCGTGACGTTGGTCTGTTGCGGTTCGGATTTTGTATCCGACAGAGGCGGCGGCGATGGCGCGGAAACGTCGATCGTCGAAACAAAAGTCCCTTCGGTCACCAGGTCGATCTGGTCCGGGGTCAGCCCTCGCGTCAACAAATCTTGGCGATGAGCTTGAATGAGGGCTGTTTGCCGTCTCAGTTGATTGTTGAGTTCGATCAATTTCGCTTCCGGGATTGCGCCGTTCTTGGCAAGTTTCTCCAATCGCGCGTATTGCTCTTTGACGAGTTCGGTTTCACGCGCGGCTTTGAACAATTCGGACTGCGTGTTTTGCAGATACTCACTGAAGAGTCGCAACGTAAACAAGCTGTCTCCAGGTTTCACGGTATCGCCGGGAAAAGCGTGTATCTCAGTCACGACTCCGACGGCTGGCGATGTGATACCGCGATCAGACAAACCGGGGCGATCCACGATCACACCGGGAATCTGAATGGTGCGCCAGTATGCTTGCGGCTGGACTGGCTTCGCAACCAGTCCCAGATTCTTGCGAGCCTGTTCACTGAGCCTGAGCACTTTCGCATCCTGAATGGGGACTGCGACCTCGTCCACAGCTTTGGCGGGTGACGTACGCGAGTCAAGCCATTTGGAAAAATCGTCGCGCGTCAGGTACGCAGCCGTACCGATGCTGATGATCAGCGCGATAATGCCCAGCATTCGAAATGCGTGTGGGATTCGCATGAGCACACCTCTTTGATTCTCTGCGGTTGAAGGTCGCTATCGGGAGCCGGTGAAGTTCCGGCATCAAGGCGGACATTCGTCGTCAAGGGTCAATCACCGAGTCGTTTAATCCACCGCACATTGAGGTTCACGCGCGGGCAGAACTTCGGGCGGTCGCTGGTGAAAAGCATTTGGGGAGAACGCGACAAACCACACGGTCATCGCCGGCCAAAGAACGCCCAAACGTCATGACGCGAGGAGGTCATAACGCACGCGCAGCGGCGATTAGCAGCGGATAGAGAGATTCCGCAGAAAGATGGGACAGTGTACGTCCAGAAATGGCGGCGGCAGTCCTCCCTGACTCCGAGGTGATATTCCACTCGCATCCTGAATGCGGGATGCCATGTGGTGCCGCGCAGCGCTGAGTTGAGTTCCGGAAACGGACTTTGTGGACTGCCGCGCATTATTTGAGGATGTCGATTCCGGACAATACACGGCGTCCGCATCGTGATCGTCGATTGGCGGGGCCTCAACCGCGAGCAACACCACGCCCGCTTCACCGCGATTCACAGCGTGTGTGTGGCCATGCGAGTGATGGGCCGTGTGACGGTGATGATGAGAACTCTCAAGGTGAAAGTGGGGGGTTATTGCGTGGCCGTCAGGCTGCGTGACGGCTGTTCCCAGATGGAGATGCGCAGTACAAAGCAACTGGCTGGCCAGCATGCACGGAATCAGCAGTAGAGCGATAACACAGCGCATCATTTCTCTCATGTCGGTACTTCGAGCGCCCAAATCTTATACACGACCGACATCATTGGCAATGTCCCCAGTAAGGGCGTCTAACAATTGATTTGACGCTGTTAGAACGGCACGAGGGCCAACCTCGAATTGTAATTGTACAGAGACTGAGCCACGCCGGTCACTTCCGTTTTTGCCAAAACTCGAATCTGGCCCGAGACCTTGACGGTCAAAATACCCTGGATACGATCGCGGAATGTAACCAATGTTACAAGAAAAGTCTATTTCGGCTCGTTCTGGGTCAATGGCTTCTTCGAGATGGACACCGAATCGGGCAAAGTGACGCAGCTGCTGGCGTTCGATCCCCCCGCCGACAATGGTGCCGATCAGGAAGTCACCTATCACGGCGTGGAAGCTGTCGGCAATAACATTGTGCTGGCGGCGAACGAAGGGCGTTCCTACGTCGACGCCGTGGATGTCAGTAGCGGCAAACTCCTCGATCGCCTCACCGTTTCCAAGCCATGCTGCGTCGAGCGCATCCCCGGCCCTGCCGAGGAATCGACGCGGGTGCTGGTGAGCAATCTTGGCGACGGCACGCTGGAACTTGTCGAAGTGGCAGCCGACGGCACGCTGAAAACGTTGGGGAAGGCTCAGGTCGGCGCGGCACCGAAGCGCGTCGCATTTCTGCCATAGTGCCGAACAATTCTTATCGAATAAACGCAGGAGACATTCCCCGCGGTTTGGACAATTGCCATGTCCTAACTGGCACCTTTTGTGAAAAACTCGTCAGAGGAAATAAATCCCCGCGATTCTCAATGGCTTCATTTTCCCCTGAATTTGAGGCATTTTTAACAAGCACAACCGGTTGTGTCAGCGTCTCTTAGGCACTCAACGGCCCACGCTGGCACCGCGTGACGCGTACAAACAGAAGGGCCAAAAGAAAATACACTCGGAGGGATTCGAACCCCCAACCCTCGGTTCCGAAGACCGATGCTCTATCCATTGAGCTACGAGTGCGCGGATTTGCTGAAACCGGACGTCGCGCCCGGTCGGTTAGTCTAACGAAAAACTTTGTGGCGACAAGTCAGAATGGCCGCGGAGTGCGTGCCGCCTGGCGGAAACTTGTGTCGGCGCACTGGTTGCGTTCAGTCCATTGAACTCCTCGGCTGCGGCATCGTTGTCGAAAAGTCTCGTGGTCGACGCGGCGATCGTTGGCGAAGTTCGGAGGTTCTGAGTACATTTTGTGTCTCGCTCATTGATGGGCAACAATTCGTCTCGATTGACCAACGGTGCAACCTAAAAATCGAAAGCCGACTATGACCAAGAGTTCCGTCTATGTCACCCTCGATTGGGATCGGCCCGGCAAACAACATGGGCATTTCTGTGTGCCGTACTCATACAACCTTGCCGGGTGGGCGAATTTGCTCATTCCCGTCACCGTGATTCAAAACGGTTCGGGACCGACGGCGTTGGTGATGGCGGGGAATCATGGCGATGAATATCCGGGGCAACGTGGCCTGCATCGCGCACGATGTGCTGGCGTCGGTAATGGATAATTGACAATCGATAATTGATAATGCGAGGAACGGCTCCGTTCGCGGAGATCACACCTTGACCGTTGCGGCGCGGCGATCGCATAATGATACTGCGGACCGAATAAATTCATGGCGTGGAACGCCGTTGATGTGAAAAAGGATGACGAATTATGATTCGCAGGATGACAGTAATCGCAGCGATCGTTTGCCTCGCGACGGTGACGGTCACTTCGGCATGGAGCCATCCGCCCCGACGGGCGCATCGGCATTATGGACCGCACACGCACGTGTACGTCCAGCATCAGCATTATGGAAGCGGTTTGCGCGGGTTCCGCGGGACGCCGTATGTCCGCAATTTCAGCTTCGGGATCTATTCGCCGTACTGGTACGGTTACGGACCCGGCTGGGGATTTTCGTCGGGGGCGTGGATCAATTCGTATCCCTGGTGGGGCTGGTCGTCGGGGTATTATGGATATCCCGCTTACACGCCGTATTATTACGGTGCATCGCTCGGCGGCGGTGTCGAAGTGCCGTACATTGTGGGCAACGGCGAGGGGCTCGAAGACGATCTTGCCGACGATGCGGTTCAGAATCCCTTAACAAGAATCGTCGGCAGCAATCGCGCCCGCGTCACCTCGAAACCGGAGTCGCGAGAATGGCTGCCGATTGCGCCCGCCAAAGGCGACGTGCCCGAAGCCGATGCGGCGGACACACTGCGCAGCCTGCGCTATCAGACCGAGGGAGACATCCTGTTTCGCAAGCAGGATTACATGAATGCCTATCTGATGTATTCGCGGGCGGCGGTCATGGACGAAAGCCGGGCCGAGCCGCGGATGCGCATGGGACTCGCCCTGGCGGCGACGGAACAGTGGGACCGGTCGCTCAAAGAACTCCGCCATGCTTTAGAGTTGAATCCCAAACTCGCACGAGACAGCGAAACGTTGGACAGCCTGTTCGGCGAAAACAACGAATCGGCGAAGAGCGAGTTTATCGCCGGAGTGCGCCGTTGGGTCGAACGGAATGTGCAGGACGCCGACCGCTTATTTTTGCTCGGCATGATTTTGCATCTCGACGATCAGATTCAGAACGCCGCACCGTTGTTTCAGCAGGTGGCGCATCTCGATGATCAAGACCCGTACGTCAAACTGTTTCTGTCGCAGGAAATCGACGACGTCGGATTGAAGATGATCGGCAGCCGCAAGTCGCGATTGACCACCGTTCCCGCGCCCCCTCCGCCGGGCGATGATCTCCCCATCGTCGAATCGGCCGACGGCGACGCCGCGAACACGGTTCGGCGGCAAGAGCCGGTATCTCCGAGGCGTTCGCGGCCACAAGGGACCATTCGCAAGTCGCCGCGTTCCGATGTTCCCGCGCCGCCGTTGCCGGGTGATGAGCTTCCGGTCGCCGATGACGACGACTCCGTTGAAGCGGCAAAGAATGTCCCGGCCACGGCACCGCCGACGGCGAAACCGCAAGAGGGACCGCAGTTTCCGGCCGGCGAAGAACCGTCGGCGACGTCCGAATGAGGGTGTCAACGAGCGGGCTCGTGACAGACGCGAATTCCGTTTGTACCGATTCTTCGCAATCGAACGGCAAATATTCGCCGTCAAACGCCGGTTTCTGCTTCACGGCTCTGTTCGATCGGTGATTAAATGGAGGTGCGGAACCTTATGTCACACTTGTTCGCACACCTCAGATGAACGCCCCCATGACCGCTCCTTCACCCACGCCTCGCGTCATTATCACGCTCTGCACGTATAACGAACGCGAAAATATCGTCCGGCTGATCCCCGAAATTCACGAGAACGTGCCGCACGCCGACGTGCTCGTGATCGACGACAATTCTCCCGACGGTACCGGGCGGCTCGTTGACGAGATGGCGAAAGCCGACGTGCGGATTCACGTGCTGCACCGCGCCGGCAAACAGGGACTCGGCACGGCGACGCTCGCCGGGTTTCGTTACGGCATCGAGCACGGCTACGATTTTCTCATCAACATGGACGCCGATTTCAGCCATCATCCGCGGTATCTGCCGAACTTGCTCGTAGCGATGGGACGGGCCGACGTGGCCATCGGCTCGCGATACGTCAGCGGCGGCGGCGTCGAAGGCTGGGGCTGGAAACGCCATTTCATGAGCCAGGGAATCAACGGCTACGCCCGGCTGTTCCTCGGCCTGAAAACCAAAGACAACAGCGGCAGCTACCGCTGTTACCGCGTGAGCAAACTCCGCGAACTCGACTTAGGCAAAGTCCGCGCCCGCGGTTACGCCTTCCAGGAAGAAATCTTATACCGCTGCCGCCGCGTCGGCTGCCGCTTCGAAGAGACGCCGATCGTCTTCGAAGACCGCCGATACGGTGAGTCGAAGATCAACTGGAAGGAATCGGTCTCGGCGCTGTGGGTAATTTTCCGGCTGGGGGTGGATAATTTATTCGGCGTGCGGGTGATGAGGGATGAGTCAAAACAAAATAGCCGCGAGCAAACATCTTTCTGACTCTTCCGTTATCCATTGTCCATTATCAATTTTCCATTACTCATGGCTGTGTTCCGCCCCGGGATAAACCCCTTCATGCACTTCCTGCACGTACGCCTTCACCGCGTCCGTCGCCGGGGTCCATAGATCGACGAACTTCTTCAAGAACTTCGGATGAAAACCCGGCGATAAGCCGAACATGTCGGTGCTGACGAGCACCTGGCCGTCGCAGTCGGGGCCGGCGCCGATGCCGATTGTGGGGATGCTCAGGACCTTCGTCACCTTCTTCGCGGCTTTGCGGGGGATCAGTTCCAGCACGATCGAAAAGGCGCCCGCTTCCTCGGCCGCCTGGGCGTCTTTGAGCAGACGCTCTTCGTCGCGCTGAATGCGCCCCATTCCGCCGAGTTTTTTCACCGATTGCGGTTTCATCCCCACGTGGGCCATCACCGGGATTTCGGCGGCGGTGAGCGCGGCGATGGTGCGGGCCTGATTGACGCCCCCTTCGAGTTTCACCGCCGAGGCGCCGGTCTCTTTCAGAATCCGCCCGGCGTTGGCGACCGCTTGCTCGGGGCTGACCTGAAACGTCATGAACGGCATGTCGACGACGACCAACGCCTGCCGCACAGCCCGGCAGACGATTTCGCCGTGATAGATGATCTCGTCGAGCGTGACCGGCAACGTATTCGCCCGCCCCTGCACGACCATTCCCAGCGAGTCGCCGACGAGAATCGCATCGACCCCCGCTTGGTCCAGCAGCCCGGCCCACAGGTAATCGTACGCCGTCAGCATGGCGAGCTTACGCCCCGCGGCTTTGGCTTCGATAAATCGCGGCACGGTCATCGGCGCACGGGACCGGTTGGTTTCGGACGTTTCAGCGTGTTTCGACATCTATCCAAAACTCCCCTCTCATGAGGAGGATGAGAATTCACGAGTTCAACTCCACAGTTTTCAGTCCCAGACTCGCAGTATCCCGGTTGCCGGTTGTCTTGGCAAGGGAGGGACGATTCGAGCGAAATGAACCCCGTCACTGATTCAAGCGATCGTCGTGTGATACGCTCTCAGCAGCAGCGCGGGCCGGCTGAGCGGGATGATCGTGATGCTGGGGGTGGTGCGATGGTTGAAGCAGATCCCGGTGCAGAAATCGGGCCGGTAATGCCCATCCCCCACAACCGACCCCCGTTTCACGTGAAACAAGCCGTCTGAAAATCGCACGACGAAAATCGAGCGAAAATGCAGCGAAATGCGCACTGCAACGCACTTCAGCGCACTTCAGCGCGTCGTAACCCCTTCTCCCCCCGGGAGAAGGAGGCCGAAGGCCGGATGAGGGCGCCTTCAGACCGCAAAAACGATGAAAAAGTGACCAAAAACCACCAAAAACGATGAAAAATCGACACTTTGCGCGTATTTCGCCGCAAAATAGCATGTCGAAATCGACGTCATGTCCGAAATCGAACTCATGACGCCGTCAGCCCTTACGAATGCCTCACCGGTGCGCGCCAATGCGCGCTGCGCACGCATGTCATCGCGTGCATGTAAATCGGCGACTTTTGTCGCTGAAGCTCCTCCCAAGCCACCACTCCAGGAAGCCGAGGAAAACCAGGCAACACAAAATCACCCACCGTTGCCAGACACGCAAATTTCCCAACAGAGTGGGACGAAATATGGAGAAAATGGTGAAGTCGGGACAGCAAACATCGCCGCAAAAAGTTGTTTTGATATGTATTTTGCGCGTACTAAACGCGAGCAAAAGCATCACTCGCGCGCTCAAAAGCGTCACTCGCGAGCGCAAAAGCAGGACTTTGCGCGTATCTCCGCACAATGGCAAACACCACTTTGGGAGAAATTCGCGAGTGGGGAGGTGTCCGTGGTTCGGGGTCAGTGGTCAGTGGTCCGTGAAGGGGCCCTGGCGATGGCCTCGGCCATCGCCGACCTGCTCCGCGCAACCATACCCCCTATAGGCGTTGATGCTTCGCATCGTTGTGGGATCGATGTGGGGGAATGGAATCCGTGTTTGGGAACGGCGTTTGGAAATCGACGTTTGGGAATGGAGGATTCGCGTCCTGATGTTTGGGAATTGGTGTTTAAGAATGCCTCCGGCAACCGTGTTCCGGTTCGCAGCCCAACCCCGGCATCGCGGCTGGAGTGATGAATCAAAAGGCAAAAAACCAAAGGCACACTGGCTGGTGCCAGCGGCACCCGGCGGAGAGCGATAGTTCGATCTACTTTCCCACCCGCACCCGATATTTCCATAGACTAAACTTCTACATAATCAGGTTCCCGTTCGCATCAACGGTGGAATGTCCCGGACAATCTTCGTAAGACTGACGAAGACAATCAGAAACTCCAGCCGCCCCAAAAACATGCCGGCGATTTCGGTCCAAAGCACGAGAGGCGGGGCATCGACTGACGTCACGCCGACGGAGAGCCCGACCGTTCCCTGGGCCGAGGCGAACTCGAAAAACGAGTCGGATAGAGAATAACCGTGAGCAGCAATCACGGCCGTACCCAGCACGAGCGTCAGTAGATACAGCGTCGCGAAAGCCGTCGTCTGTCGAAGTCGTCCGTCATCAATATATTCGCGTTCTCCGCTGTGCCAGACATGGTTCTCCACGACGGCACTCGCCGGCATCAGAAGTCGTCGAATGTCCCACACAAACGATTTTGCCAACAGCACGATGCGGAACTGCTTCATCCCGCCGGCAGTGGAACCGGTTCCTCCACCGACAACCATGAAGACAATTAACATCAAGATGCCGAAAGCATTCCAGTCGGAATACGATACCGTCGAAAATCCGGTCGTCGTCATGCAAGAGACCGTTTCGAAAATCGCCACACGGATGGCCTTATTCAGCGTGGGGTATAGCTCCCGGCAGACAAACATAAACAGCAGAAGCGCGATCAAAGGCACGAAAACGGCCACCAGTCGGATTTCGCTGTCTCGCAGAATGGCCAACAGCCGGCTGCGCCACAGCGTGTATGCCGTGAGGAAATTCAGGCTGCCGAGCAGCATCAGCGGCAAGATCACGGCCTCGACGGCGAGCGAATTCCAATGGCCGATGCTCTCGGGTCGAGTCGAAAATCCACCGGTCGAAACGGCGCAGAAGGAGTGGTTAATCGCGTCAAACCAGTCCATGCCCGCCAAGAACAGAGCCACCGACCCCATGCCAAGATAGCTGCCATAGATCATCAGCACGAGCTTGGCAGATTTCCGCATGTGCGGCACGAGCTGTTCGCTGCGTCCCTCGGCGGTCGATAGTCCGGTGCCGACCGGCCCCGTCATCGCCGCCAGCATGATGATGGCGAATCCGGCTCCGCCAACCACTTGCATGATGCTGCGCCACATCAGAGTCATTTTGTGGGCCTGCGTGACGTCGATGACCGAAAGTCCGGTGGTCGTCCAGCCGCTAACGGATTCGAAAGTCGCCTGCGTAAAATTGAGTTCTTCAACGGCCATCAGCGGCCAGGTGCCGGCAAGAGACGCCCCGAGCCAGGTCAGCACCACAATCAGGCCGCCGTCCTGAAGCGACAGCACCGTCTCCGGCGATTTGAAGCGGAAATACGCCGTCGCGCCTGCGCAGAGCAACAACAGGCCCGGGATCAGAAAATGAAGCCCGGCAGAAAGTTCCTCCGGCCAGGCCAGCAGTGTGAGGAGTGGCGTCAGCATCACTCCG
>JBBECD010000101.1:0-30668 GCA_040881995.1 Planctomycetaceae bacterium | reverse complement strand
GCATAAATTCACAAGCCCTCTTTCTCAAAACTTTCTCGTAAAGTGCAGCCTTTGGCGGAAGACGGAACCTTTCCACAAGAACGACAAGTAGCGCAACTTCAAAACTTCCACTTCGGGGGCATGGAGTCATGAATAATCCGGGTTAGAACTCACCGACAACCTCGCCGCCTGACCGCGTGGCGAGCGACCGCCAGATGCCGAGGTCGACGTTCTCACCGACGAACCGCACGCTGCCGTCGCACAGCAGCGCCGAGACCCCTCCCTCGTGCCGGCTGCGCGCGGCGGTGAGTCCGTAATTGTGGCTGGCGTTGCCGCAGTCCCATTGCTTCGAATTCGGCGGATAAAAATGATTGTACATTGTATCGCCGTAATGGCCGTTCATCCATTTATCGCCGCGGAGTCCCGACCAGGTCGCCGTCACGGCGGCGGAGCTGCAATCGACGTCGGTCGTCGGCGTGGCACCGGACAACTCGAGCACCTCCCCTTCGGGAAATGCGGGGAGGGAACCGCTGGGGGACGACGGCTTGCCCCCGACGCCCAGCGTCTGCTCGCTGAAACAGACGGTGTTCGACATGCCGTCGATGACGTCGGCAAAGCGTGTGCTCGAACGCGAATACATAATGCCGTTGCCGGTGTTGATCGAGTTCGCGGTTCCCGTGCCGTCTCCCGTCGTCGCCACGTAATTCGTCGGTCCCATTTCGGAGCCGTTGATTCTCCCGAAATCGCTGGGGCACAAATAAAGGGGAATCTTCGTGCGGACGGCGATTTCGTTTTGCGTCATCGGTGCGGAGGGTATGCCAAAATTCGGAGCGGTATTGAAGTCGATGAGATTGTAAAGATTGGCCCCGTCGACATACGGCAAAATGTGCGCCTGAGCCGAAAATACCATCGGATATCCCAGCCGTCCCGGCGGATAAACCCGATGGCTCGATTCGTAGTTGTGTAGCGCCAGCCCGATCTGCTTGAGATTGTTCCGGCATTGCGTCCGCCGCGCCGCTTCACGTGCCTGTTGCACGGCGGGGAGTAACAGAGCAATCAAAATGGCGATGATGGCGATCACCACCAACAGTTCGATCAGCGTGAATGCACGCCGGCGTTTGGTTCGAGAACGATCGATTCTCATGAGATGATCCTGAGTATGGTCAATATTTTTTGAGTTCACGCTGCGAGCGCGAACGCCATCCTTCAACGACTGGGCCGATGATGTCGAGTCGGCTTCGAAACGGAGATTCGCCGCGGCGCATGGTGGCACGCTCACTGAGGCCAAGAGACTGGCTGTGTGGAGAGCGAGACCGAGACCCGCGTGAGCGTGCGAACATGAGCCGCGACGGAGGCCGAAAACTCATAACGGCGAGTCGCGCTCGTGCGCATGAATGGCACGGCGTGGGATGAAGTCAGCCCGACAACGGATTGTCAGGCGGCGCGCGGAGGAGGCACCGGCGGACGAATGGAAAGATCGCGATGCTCATCAGACGAGAGCGTCCATTCGTCGATCACGGCTTCACGCGGGGCGGACATTTCGATCGGCGGCGGCAAGACCGACCACGGAAGCGAATTCCAGTAGGAACTTTCGCCCCGGCATTGCTGCGCCAGGGCGCCGATCACAAATTGCACGTCGCCGTCATCGGATTCAGACGCGGCTTTTGCGGATTGTGTGTTTGAGGCTCGAGCGCAGTCCGCATGTTGAACGCCGTGCTGATGGGTGCGCTGCGCCGAGTGACACGAACGCTTGACTGTCGCGCAGCATTTTTGAGCGTGCGACTCGTCGGTGGGTTTTTCGCCATTTGCAGCGGCGACGACGTACGCCGGCGGGGTCACGCCGTGGTGTTTCGCCCATGCCAGTTTCTGTTGATTCGTGAAACAGCAGCATTTCTTCCAGCACTGATCGGCGGAACGGCAACCGCAGCGGTGATGCTGGCAGGGGTAAGGTTTCGAAGTATCTTTCGATATCGGCTCAGACGAACCGAGCGGGAGCGGAACGATTCCGGCGAGCAATGCCGCGGCCACGCACAGGCTGATGAGCCGGTGCGTCCAGGGTCGAACGGACGTATTGAGCCGAAAAACCATTTTAATCTCTGCTTTGCAAATGACACGCAGCGACGTTCGACCGGCTCGCTCCCCACGGTATTAGGGTAAAACGAACAGGGACCGTTTGCAACTCAAACTCCTTTTTTCGACGGGATTTCTTGAACTTGAGAACGAGGAAAACAGAAACCAGCCCTCACTCGACGGCGAAACTCGACCCTCGTATCGGTTTGCATTCCGGTGTCTCACGATACAATGTGAGTTCAACTCCATTCGGCGTCGATCGTGCTTCAGGCTCACTTCCGGGAAAGGTTACTCGCATGAAAAACCGTCCGTTCGGTTCGCATCATCAAGATCGCTTCCCTACAACTCGGGCTGCGGCACGATTTGTTCTGGCGGGAATTGCCGCTGCCGTTTTGTTATCGCCGGGTCCGAACAATGGGGTTTCGGCACAATCGAAGGATCGACCGAAAACCGAAGTCGAAACTCGACAGGCTTCGCCGCTGGGCCTTTCGGCGATGACGATCAACGGGCGTATTCAGCCGCACGAATTGCCGACGCGGTACTGGTTCGAATACGGTTCATCGACCGAGTACGGCGACGCGACGAAGAAGCACGACCTTCCGCCGAAACTGGCGGCGTTTTATCGCGAAAGCTGGAATGCCGGTCCCGCGGGCTGGCAGGGAGGCATGTCGGGTAATGATCTCGTGCATCAAGCCGCCGGCGGTTCGCCGGGGGGGTTCGTGCGGTATTCCGAGCCGAGCGGCGACGATCCGAATCACGTCGACGGCATCGGCACGCTGCATCTGACGTCGTATTTCTATCCGGGGACGCATCCCAACGGCGATGGGCAACTCGTCAATTTGGGAGGGGGTGATCCCGACTTTCGCGACGCCCGGGTGACGCTTTCGGTTCGCGGCAATGATTTCAAACCGAACGGCACGGAATTTTTGTGGTGGACGCAAAGTGAAAACGACATCACTCAACAATTCACCGCCGACTGGCGGCGCGCCAACTGGGCCTACACCGGTTTTACGCTCACCGATGCCCTGCGATCGGGAGAATGGGAAGGGGTCACCTATCGCCTGACCAACGATTCGCACGCCTGGACCTACGGCGGTCACAACGTCGCACAGTCGCGGCCGAACTACGAATACGCTTCGATCAATCACTCGCTGGGTCATCTGACGTGCGACTTCTTTCATCTGCTGGCGTTCGTCAATCCGAACAATCGTCCAACGGGATCGATCGATATCGACGAGTTCGAACTGGCGTACCGCAACTATTCGCTGGCCTATCCCTCCAATGGCGGTAAATTGATCGCCTCACCCAAAGGCGGCAGCGGCGACCCTGCTCTGCTCACCGATGGCTGGCGTCACGGCAAAGACAGAATGTGGGCCAGCCAGAAGAATCCCGCTCAGCCACAGGAATTCATCTATGAGTTCGATAACCCCGTCACCATCAACATCGTGCAGATTCATCAGCACGCCCAGTGGCCCAGCAAAGACGTTGAGGTGTTAAGCTCCGACGACGGGACGACCTGGAAACCGCTCGTGGCGACGGAAATGCCGCAAGATTCTCCCGCGGGTCCGAATTTTTCTTATCTCTTGGAACGTAATCTCGACGCCAAGCCGAAGTATGCGAAAGTCCGCATTCTTTCCGGGCATCGACCCGAACGCTGGGGACTGGGCGAAATCGAATTTTTCGGCACGGGAGCCGTACATCAAACTGACGACGACTGGTATCACGTCAACCTCGACGTCAAGGAGTTGCCATCGGGGGAGACATATCACTTTCGGCTCGTCGCGGAAAATGAACTCGGCAAGACCTATGGCGACGATACGACGTTCACCGTCCCCGCCGACGGCAAACCGCACGTGGTCACCGGACCGGCCAAACGGATCGACGGATCGGCCGCGACGGTCACCGGTCGGCTCACTCCGTTGGGAACCAGGACGCAGTTCCATTTCGAGTATGGAACCGACACCCGTTACGGCAGCAAAACCGAACCTCAATACGGCGGATTGCAGCTCACCCCCCGGCTGGTTTTCGCTCCCGTTACTGGGTTAAGGCCCGGCACGGTCTATCATTACCG
Source organism: Planctomycetaceae bacterium (assembly GCA_040881995.1). Lineage (GTDB taxonomy): Bacteria > Planctomycetota > Planctomycetia > Planctomycetales > Planctomycetaceae > JAQCEJ01. The sequence goes on along the minus strand of JBBECD010000101.1, from coordinate 26,548 downwards.
CCTTGTGGCGGAGAACGAACAGGGGACGACGATCGGTAACGATCAAACGTTCGAAACCGCGTCGGAATAAGGAATTACGCCACGGAATCGAAGAGCGGCTCCGCCGTGGCGGCTCCGAAAGGGGGGTTGCCGCTTTTCGGCGCGGTTCATGTTGACAGAAATCGCTTCCAGACATACTCTTCGGCGAACCGTGCAGGACGCACGGAGTTGGATCCGAATCCTGATGATTTCGGGTTGTTCCAGGCGAAAGGAGTCGCAAAATGACCCAGCCGATACAAGCACATTCCGTCCCGTCATCCTCTGCCGAGGAGGCGGTTCCGTTGATCGATCTGGTCGCCCAGTATCAGACGATCTCCGCCGAAATACAAGACGCCGTCAAGCGCGTGTTCGAAACTCAAAGTTTCGTGCTCGGGGATGAAGTCGCCGAACTCGAATGCGAAGTCGCCGAGTATTGCGATGCCCGCGATGCGATCGGGTGTGCCTCGGGGACCGATGCGCTCATTCTCGCCCTCATGGGACACGACATCGGGCCGGGGGATGAAGTCATTACGTCGCCGTTCACCTTTTTCGCGACGGCGAGCACGATCTGCCGCGTCGGCGCCAAACCGGTGTTCGTCGACGTCGACCCGGTCAGTTTCAATCTGCTGCCCGAACAAGTGGAAGCGGCGATCACCAGCCGGACGCGGGCGATCATGCCGGTGCATCTTTTCGGACAATGCGCCGAGATGGAACCGCTCTGGCGGATGGCCGTGCAACACGGGCTCGTCGTGATTGAAGACGCCTGTCAGGCGATCGGTGCGGCATACCGCGGCCGACGCGCGGGCGTGCTCGGGACGATCGGCTGCTTTAGCTTCTTCCCCACGAAAAATCTCGGCGGCGCCGGCGACGGCGGAATGATCACCACCGACGACGCCGAACTCGCCGCGCGGCTCCGGCGGCTGCGCGTGCATGGCGACGTGGGCGGCTACCGGCATGTGGAAATCGGTCTCAACAGCCGGCTCGACGCGCTGCAGGCCGCGGTGCTCAGGGTGAAACTTCGACATTTAGACGATTGGACGGAAGGACGCCGCAAAAACGCCGAGCGTTACGCGCACCTGTTCGGTGAATTCGACATCGAAGACGCGCTGCAATTGCCGCAGACGCTTCCCGAACGCCGGCATGTGTTTAACCAATACGTCGTCCGCGTGCTGCACGATCGCCGCAACGAAGTCCTGGCGTCGCTCCGCTCACGACAGATCGGCGCGGCGGTGTATTATCCTTCGCCGCTGCACTTGCAGAAGTGCTTCGAATATCTCGGTTATGGAGCGGGTGATTTCCCGCACGCGGAACGCGCCTCGGAAGAGGTGCTCGCCCTCCCGATCTTCACGGAACTCCGCGAGGATCAACAAGACCGCGTCGTCGACAACCTCGCCGAGATTCTGGGTCTCAGTCGGAAGTCGGCGATTCGTCCGGGAAAATCCCGAGCGGCATGAATCACCGACGGATGCCTGTTATGATGCACCGTCATGAGACCTGTGCTTCAAAACCCGAGCCGACTCCGCCGGCGCTTGACGTTTTCCAGCAAGGGATGCAGCGGATCATCATGCATCCGGTGGGGGTGCACGACGGGCTTGTACGTCATCACCGCACGGTCGATTGCCGAATCAGCATGGGATTGACGAGATCGACGTGATCGCCGACGTCGCCGAACGGGCCGAATTCGACCACGATCGTCAATTGCCGCGCCCGTTCGAGCCGATCGACGCCGATCTCTTTCACACCGGCTGAACCCTGCAACAACACGCGCTCGACGCGGGGTTTTCCGTCGACGAGAATCGACAGCCACGCCTGCCCCTTTTCGCCGACCGCATCGTCGATTCCCGCCTCGGCTTGAAACCGGGTGAATTGATCGTCGAGTTCATACGTCAACCGGCATTGCGAATGCAGGCCGATCCCTTTGATATATTCGCGCCCCGCCACGATCAACGGTCCGTCGGTCGCGTTGCGGTCGATCTGATAATCCCACGTCCGCGAAAAAAAGGGAGTGAATTCATAGCCGGCCGCTTCCCGATCCGACAGCATCACGGCATACCGGCCGAGAAACATCAGGTTCTTCAGATCGCTGAGTGGAATCGTGACGGCCTGACCGTACGACGTCCTGGCGGACAACCGCAAATTCGTCGCGTCCGTTCCCGCGGCGTCACCGCGTGCTGAATTCTCGGACTGCAGATCGGTCAGCGTCAGGTACGAACCATCGGTCAAGACGGTCAGCGCGCGATGCCCCTCGATTTTCGGAATCTCCGTCAACTCGGGGTTCATCGCAAACGCTTCGATTCCATCGAGCGGGATTTTGATGACGCCGGCGTTCGTCTCGAAGGTGAATTCACCCCCTGAAAATCCCTGCAGTTCACCGGCGATGCGGTCGCCGTTCTTAAGCGATAACAGGTCGGCATTCGGGCCGGCGCCGGACGTCGGCCGGCCCGCAAAATCGGCGGCATGCGGCGAACGTTCGGCCTCGGCGTAGCCGCGCACCAACTCCAACGGAATCTTCCACGTCGGCTGCGTGGAGATGCTCAGCACGCGCGCCGTCAGTTGTGCATCATCGAGTTCGATCAGTTCGACGGCGATGCGATCGCCGTTGGCGAGCCACAAGCGGGGAGCGACTCGTTTTACCGGAGCGATCGATTCGACGTTCATCGTTGCCGTCGCGACACGTTCACGATCCGGAATCTCCGCCCGCGCGACGACGCGATCGAGCGAAATCACATCGTGGAGTTGTAGACTCCTCTCATCACGCGCCCCGGGCGACGAATCGCCGGGCATAAACGTGAGGCGGTCCGCAGTCAGTTGCCGCATCTGCCCCAGGGCTCGCGTTCCGTCGATGCGTTGCAGCGAGAACAGCGGCGGCGAGGCGGGCCGATCCTGCGAAACCGCGGGTGCCGGCATCAATGTTAACATTCCGGCCGACAGGCTTGCCAGCGTTATCCATCGGAAGGCCATGCCATTGGTATCCACGAAAAACCTCTCGATGCGTCCGCCGTTCACGGTTTATCGCTGGAAGATGGGAATGTACTGATTCGGGATCTGCAGCACGATGCAGGCCATCGCGGTGCCGTATTCCGTGCAGATCTGCGGATCATCCCAACTCCCGTTGGAAAATTGTTTGCGGATCAGGTCGTCGCGGATGGCGGGATACCATTGTTCCCACTCGCTGCCCCCTGCCTGCCACATCGCTTGCACCGAGTAATACTGACCATAAAAATAATGAAGTTCGTGCCGCACGACCTTGGGATTGGGAAGAGCACGCATCAGATAATCGATGCTCCGCCGCAGTTCCGGACCCTCGTAAACGCCCGAACTGTTCAGAGCCACAATCCCGGCGGCGGTCAGCGGGTAAGAACTTTCGGACGGTTTGTCCGCCAGATAACGAAAACTGCCGTCGGCGTTTTGGCATTTCTGCACGTATTCGATGCAGCGATCGACCGTGTTCTTCGGCACGAAAATGCCGGCGTTGCGAGCGGCCCGTAACGCCATAATCTGGCAAACCGTGACCGACAGGTCGGCATCGTTCGAATCGGGAAAATAGCGCCAGCCCCCTTCCTTGTTCTGTGTCTGGATAATCAGTTTGACGGCCTTCTGCAGTTTTTCGCGGATCTCCTCCCGTTCGGTCATGCCGTAAACTTCCGCCAGGTACATCGTGGCGAAACCGTGCCCGTACATCGGCCCATGTGACGGGCTTTCTTCTTGAATGATGTAACCCGAAGCCCGCGTGCTGGCGAGAATGAACTGAATCGAGCGGTCGACGACGTCGCCGTATTCGCCCCTGCCGGGCGTATGTCCGGCCGAGATAAAGGCCAGGCCGCACAACGACGTCACCGCCACGTTTCTCTGAAAGACGCTCCCCGAACCGAACGACCCATCGGCGTGCTGTCGCGATGCGAGAAACTCGAGGCCCTTTTCGATGCTGCCCAACGTCACCGGCGTCATCATTTCCTGTCCGCTCGTTTCCACCGATTTGGCCGGCCTGCCCTGAGGACGGGCCGACGCCCCCCCCTCTTGCGCGCCGACGAACCGCGAGTGACCCGTCAGCAAGACCAACACGCCCACCACGCATCCCGAGACAATGCGGCCGATGTTTTTTATCGCGATGCCGGGGACCGGCGATCTCGGTGACTTTCTGCGGAACCTGAACACGATCGGTACTTTCACCACGGGCGTTCCATCGAAGGGAATGACGAAATTCATGATATCGTCATTATTCGCGGTCCGACAGAACAAATCGACGGCCTCGCCGATCGGGTGGAAAGATTTCTGGCCAGGCGTTTACGGCGTCACAACGTTCGGGTAATCCGAACCGAGGCCGGAGTTGGGGGTTCCGAGATCCGGGCCGGGATATCCCGGATAAATCGGGTAGCCGGGCACCGACGGTCGCGCCGGCGTCTGATTGAATTCGATCGCCCGCCGACTCGGTTCCCGCTGCTGTGTATAACCGCGGGGCCGCGAATAGGTATTTGGCCCGGCGTTGACGTCGGGAAACGGGTCGAATTGCTCGTACGATTTCTTCTCGGCTTCGGGAGAACCGGCATTCCACGTCGGCAGCCGCGTGGTCATCGGGTTCAGACAGCCGCTGACAGCGCAGACGCCGAGCAGCCAGCCGATGTGAATTCCCTGCCGTCTCATGACGCGACTTTCCCCCCGTCGATCGCGAGTTCGTGGATTGGTTTGAGCCCAGCCAACGTTCAAAATCGATCGGCGAAATGTATCACAACCCGGATTCTCCGAATAGCCCGATCTGCGATTCGGAACAAGCGGCGCGTACAGCGCAAACGGTTTCCCGCAAGCAGTTTACGGACGCATCGATCGGATGCATCGCTCTGGATTTCACCGCGAATTTCCCTTCACCGTGCGAACCAGCGGCAGGCCAGCCGGGTTTCGCGATCGGTAAATCGCCGGGTGAGGGGATCGAGCCGTCGGATGACGCTCCGGCCGTCAGATCGCAAAAAGAGCCAGCACAGATCCCATCCCTGAGAATCATACACGACGGGAATGCCCGGTTTGACCCGGACGATCGGATGCGTGCTGCAAGCGTAGATCCGCGGGCCGCAATGATAAAATCCCGATCCGACCTGCGAGAAGATTTCGTGCGAGACGCCCGTGTTCCAATCGGAGTTCAAATCGCGAATGCCGACTTTGATTTCCCGCCCGGCGAGTTGAGCCTGCTCGATGGCGCCGACGACGCCAGCCGTCGGCGCGCCGTCGGCGTCGTGCGCATAAATCAGTTCCCAATCGTCGCGGACAAAGTATCGATAGACTTCCATGTTGTAAATAAAATTGCGCCCCGGACCATACGTGTCGCCGTCGAAGACCTGCATGGCGCTCATCTTCGGCATGTCGTCCGGCGGCGGGAATGACTCGATCGCTCCCGCCGCCGTCGAACAGTCGGAGTCATCCAGCACCAGGTTTGCGCAGGCCTGCTGCCCATCCATGTTGTACAGAAAGAACGACATCTTCGGCTGCGTGCCGTTGAAACCGAATGGCGGATGCAACGGCTGTCTCATCGTCGTCACCGCCGCGGTGTGACGTCCGTTGACGAGCATCGTCTGGCGAAAGTCGATGACTTCGCGAATGAGTCCGTTGTACTGCGGATCGCCGACCCACTTTGGTTCGATATGTTCTTCGAACAAAAACTCGGTGTAAATCCGCAAGTCAGCTCCCCGATCGATCGCCGCACAGAGTTCAGAGGTTGTCCCCGCCGTCACGCGGCGATCGGATGATAATTCGAGCGCGCATTTCCACATTCGTTGTTGGTTCCATTTTGCTAAATTGAATTTTGAGCTTGCGTCACAACAATCATCGATTGACAGGTTACGCATTGTCTTCCGGCCCGAAGGGCCAGCAATTCCTATAGCCAGGGCCGAAGGCCCTGGGACATCGTCCCCACAAGTTTTCCTGAGGCCCAAAGGGCCGGCAGTTCAACACCGTTTGATTCGAACTGTTGGCCCGTTGCGCCGAGAAGAAGTCGTTCTCGCGTCATTACCAGGCCCTGCGGGCCCGGCTATAAGACTGGCCGGCCCCTTGGGCCTCAATACCAAAAGGCAAACTGTCAATCGACGTATGACGCCACACTAACGGCATCATGATGTTACAACGCCAGCCGCACCCAGCTTGCCTGCATGCACTCGGCGGTTCCTTCGTAGTACGTTACCAGCACGTCGCCGTCGGGCAATACCTCGGCGTAGGGGAGGCCGAAATTCCACACGCCCATCTCGGCGAGCAAATCGCCCGTATGGCCCTCTCCGGCGACCGATTTCGCCGCATTCTTCAGTTCGTACAGCACGACCTCGGTCTCCGCCGGGAACGGTGCGTCGGGTTGTTTCGCGAGGCGGGCGCGAATCGATTGCGTTCGAAAGCGATCGACCCACGCCACCACCATGCGGCCGTCGGGCAGTATCGCGGGCCGCGACGGCTGATCGGTAAAGCCGAGATCTTCGGGCTCGGTCCACGTCGCGCCTTCATCGCTGCTGAGTCGGCGATGCACGTTCAAGTAGTTCGTCGTTTCGCGATCGTACGTCCAACTGAAGGTGACGACGCGGCCGTCGGGACAAACCCCCGCCCGCTGATCCCAGTTGAATATCCGCGCGGTCGGATCCTGACTGACGGTCACCGGCGCGCCCCACGTCTGTCCGTTGTCGTCGGAGTACACGTAAGCCACGCGCTGATACCATTTCGAAGCGTCGTCGTAATTCTTGTTCGTCTCGATGCTCACCGCGAGGCGGCCGCTCGGCATTTTCAACACCGGGCTCGTCAGGCTCGGCGGACCGACGTCGTCGGGCACCGCGACAATGCGCCACGGCGTCCACGTTTGCCCCTGATCGTGCGAATCGGCGACGAGCAACTCCATCGGCAGACAACCCTCGGTCTGATCGTTGAACAGCGGCTTGCCGGGATACGCCTCGCGATCGATCCACAGCGACGAAGCCATGAGATGACTTCCGCCGAGCGGCGTCACATACACGACCTTCAGCGATCCACGTCTGCCCCCGACGGTATCGATAAATGGCGACGTCGGCTCGCTCCAAGTTTTTCCGCCGTCGCGCGAGCGGCGGAGTTCGATCGTTTCGTCGTCGCAATCCTTTTTCGACCCGACGCGGTACGACGCGAGCAGCGATCCATCCCTCAGCGTGGTGATCGTGGCGAACGTCGTGAGCGCCCGGCGCGTTCCCGGCTCACCCCGATTGAGAATTCCTCGGTCTTTAATTTGCATGTCGTCCTCCCGGTGAAGTTTTCCATTCACATACTGCGGTGATGGTTGATGATCCATCGCCAATTGTTATTTCCGTCGCCTGCGTGGCAGCATGCTACTGAATTTTGCGGCGAGTTGCGATGATGGACGATCATAGACGTGGGCGAGGCTTGCGTCGCAATGAATTCTGACGTAACTTGAGCAACGGTTCACGACTGAAAAGACAGGATTTATCCCGATCGACCCAAAAAGCAAACACGCCGCACGAATAATCGTTGTCTCCCTGTGGGGGAAGGAACAGTTACATGCCGATTGACTGGGTTCCCTTGCAGAAATTGATTCAGGAGAATCGGCGGTTCGTGCTGACGAGTCACGTGCGCCCCGATGCCGACGCGATCGGATCGGAGTTGGCCCTCGCCGGTCTGCTGGAGCAACTGGGGAAAGAGGTCCGCATCATCAATCCTTCGGCGATGCCCAATCATTTGCTGTTTTTGGATCCGGACAACCGGGTGAAATGTCTCGGCAGCGACGTGGCGGAAGCCGACGTTCACAACACCGACGTGCATATCGTGGTCGACACCAGCGCCTGGACGCAGTTGGCGACGATGGGGAAGATTCTCCGCTCGAGCCCGGCGACGAAAGTCGTCATCGATCATCACCTGAGTGCCGATGATCTGGGGGCCCTCGAATTCAAGAATACGCAAGCCGAGGCAACGGGAGCCCTGATTTTTCAGCTTTCGCAGGCGTTGGGATTGACCGTAACTGCCGACCAGGCAATGGCTTTGTATTGTGCGATCGCCACCGATACGGGCTGGTACCGCTTCTCCTCAACCACCGGTGAGACCATGCGAATTGCCGGGCAACTGATTGACTTGGGGGCCTCGCCTCATTTAATATATCATCAGCTTTACGAACAAATTACGTTCGCCCGCATTCAATTGACGGCCCGTGTTTTACAGCGCGTCGCTTTGGATTGTGACGGACGATTGGTTTACACGTCGGTCTGTTTGAAGGATTTCGACGAAACCGGAGCCCTGCCGTCGGAGACGGAGGATCTGGTCAACGAATGCCTGAAAATCCGCGGGACCGAGTGTGCGTTTATTGCAGTGGAACAGAGAAATCGACAAGTCAAAGTCAGTTTTCGGAGCCGAAGCGGCATCAACGTCGCCACCGTCGCGGAAAAATTCGCCGGTGGCGGACATCGCCAGGCCGCGGGGGCTTTATTGCAAGGGCCGTTGGAAACGGCTTTGGAAACCGTCCTAACGGCGATGCGAAACGCCTTAAAGGATATTCAACCCGCTTGATCCATCCCGATTCGTCCTCCCCACGATTACCTCCCCGATTTGAAACCTGTTCGAGCATTTTTTAATCTTTTGTTGAACGTGTTTTTCCCTCCAGATTTTTTTTCACGTTCGGTCGCCGAAACATCACGATGCCCGGCCGGACCGCAACGGAAGGACGGCAATCTTCCGCTCGGTGCGTCCCCCGTTGACCGAATCCGAAACTCACCCGCAGCATCAGCCGGAGGAGAATGATGAGCCATACAATCGATTCTTTGCCCGAAACGAAGACGGATGAAACTCCGATGAACGAAACGCCCATGCATGAGACACACTCCTCTGCCGCCGAAACGCGACGGGATTTTACGACGCAGCTTCTCGCCGGCCTGCTCGGCGCACTGGTGATGTTTATCCCGCTGGTGACCGGAATCTTGTTTCTGCTCGATCCTTTGACGCGCAAACGCAAGGGGGCAACGGACGACGGCTTTTTGAAGGTGACGACACTCGACGCGCTGCCTGCTGACGGCACACCCGTCAGGATGCAGGTCATCAAAGACCTGACCGATGCATGGAATTTCTTCCCGCGCCAGCCGGTCGGCGGCGTCTATCTTCGTAAGATCGGCGATCAGGTGCTGGCGTTCAATCAGACCTGTCCGCACTTGGGATGTGCAATCGATTATCACCAGGCGATGCAGGCGTTTTACTGTCCTTGCCATGCCAGTAAATTTTCCTTGGACGGGGAAAAGCAAAATGTCGTTCCGCCGCGTGATCTGGACAGCCTGGTCGCCGAGGTCCGCAACGAGAACGAGGTCTGGATCAGATTTCAGAACTTCCGGGGCGGTTGTCCAGAAAAGGTGGTTCTCTAATGAAACGTCTGATCGATTGGGCTGACCATCGAACCGGATTTCGTGGGATCATGCACGAAGCCCTTTTCGAACGCATCCCCGGCGGAGCGCGCTGGCGGTATGTCTGGGGGAGCACGCTCGTCTTTACGTTCGTCCTGCAGATGATGACTGGTGTCTTTCTCTGGATGGCCTACAGCCCCAGCACCAGAACCGCGTGGGAAAGCGTCTATTACATTCAAAATGAGATGCAGTACGGCAATGTCGTCCGGGGCATTCATCATTACGCCGCTCAGGCGATGATCGTGCTCATGGCCTTCCATCTGATGCAGGTTGTGATCGACGGCGCTTATAAGGCTCCTCGTGAAATTAACTTCTGGATCGGCCTCATTCTGATGCAAATCATTCTGGGCCTGTCGCTGACCGGCTACCTGCTTCCCTGGGATCAAAAGGGATACTACGCGACCCAGGTCGCCACGAAAATTGTCGGCGTATTTCCCCTGATCGGTCCGCAATTGCAGACCCTGATACAAGGCGGAACGGAGTACGGCCATCATACGCTCACCCGGTTCTTTGCCATGCATGCGGGTGTGCTCCCCGGTACGTTGATTCTGTTTCTGGTACTGCACATCGCGGCTTTTCGCAAGCACGGGATCACCACGCCCGATCCGAATCGCGGCCCCGAGTCGAAATTCTGGCCCGATCAGATTCTCAAAGACGCCGTCGTCTGTCTCGCCGTGCTGGCTGTCGTGATGACGCTGGCGATCTGGGTCGGCGCCGAACTCAACGCTCCGGCCGATCCGGCGGAACCCTTTTTCTCCGCGCGGCCGGAATGGTATTTCCTGTTTCTGTTCCGTTTCCTGAAGTTTCATGCCGTCGAACAATTCGGCCTGGCGTTCGGCGCGATTTACGTCCCCGGCATTTTGATGCTCATTCTGTTTTTGATGCCACTTATCGCGCGCATTAAAGGAGGGCACTTTTTCAACCTCGGATTTCTCTCCGTGGTGATGGCCGGCGCCGGCGCGCTCACGGTGATTGCGATGGTTGAAGATAAGAACGATCCCGATTTCACCCACCATCTCGTGATGGCCGAGAGAGACGCCCACCGCGTCCAAGTTCTGGCGTCGGGTCCGACGAAAATTCCGATCGAGGGAGCGGTCTCGCTGCTGCGAAACGATCCCCTGACGCAGGGGCCACGAACTTTTAGCAAGGCATGCGCCTCCTGCCATCGCTACAACGAACACAACGGGTTGGGATTCCCCGTGATGGACTTCCAGGACGAAAAACTGTTTCCCGCCGTGGAAACCGCCGCCGATCTCGGAACGTTCGGTTCGCGGGAATGGATGATCGCCGTGCTTACCGATTACCAGAATCACTTCGCCCCGCTGAAGAATCTGAAAAACGAAAACGGCGAACCGGTCGGCGAACGATTTTTGAATGGCGACATGGCGTCGTTTTCCAGCGACAATCGAGAAGCCTTGCTGGCCCCCGAAAACAAGGGGAGTTTGGCGGCCCTGGTCGAATTCGTCGTGGCACAATCGGGTCGCGAATTCACGCCGCCGATCGACGCCGATCTGGTGAAGGCCGGCCGCGCCATCTTCGAAACTGGCACGCTGAAAGAAGGCGTCATCGCCGACTGCAAGTCGTGTCATTCGCTGCATGCCCGCGGCGAAGAGACGGCCCTCTCGGAAGACGGTTACGGCCCCAACCTCACCGGTTACGCCTCCGCCGAATGGCTGAAGAGTTTCATCAGCAACCCGGGAGCCGAAGAACATTACGGCGACAACAACCTCATGCCCGCCTACGCCGAGAAGCTCACGGAGAAGGAACTCGACCTGCTCGTCCGCTGGATGGTGGGAGATTATTACCGATCCGAGGAAGCACACGCTGCCGAAGCCGTGAAGGAATAATTCACCATCTTCGGTTAGCCGCGACGCGAAGGGTTTCCGCAGCGGAGCGCTTTTCTCTTGTTGTCTTTTACCCCCGGCGAATCGCCGGGGGATCGAGTGCGAGAAGTCCCCCCCGGTCATTGACCGGGGGCTAAAAGAGCGAAGCTGAGCTTCGAAGACTTGCGTTCCCAAGCGGAGCTTGGGAACGAGGATGAGAAATTTACTCCGCGGCCCAGCGTTTCAAGTCCGCATCCATTCGGCGCATTCCCTCATCGACCGACACAATCGGCCGATAACCGATATCGCGCTGGGCGGCGGCGATGCTGTAATAATGCGATCCGCTGAGTTGCGAGGCGAGAAACCGCGTCATCGGCGGTTCACTTTGAATCCCGAGCACACCGTATATCTTTTCGCACATCAGCCCGACGGCCCACGCGGCATTTTTGGAAATCCGCTTCGTCACCGGCCGCAGATGTGCCCGCGTGAGAATCTCGTTCACCCAATCCCACAGCACCACCGGCTCGGGTTCGTTGATGAAATACGCTTTTCCCGCGTGAGGTGCGTCCAGCGCCAAACGATCCGCCGCTAGCAAATGAGCGGCGGCGACGTTTTCGACGTAGGACGTCGAAATCAGATTCTTTCTGTCGCCGACGATCCGCAGGCGTCCGCTTTTCGCCCGCTGGATCAATCGCGGAACGAGATGATTGTCCCGCGGGCCCCAGATGAGATGCGGCCGCAGCGAGACCGTCAGCATATCGCTCTGCCCGTTCGCTTCGAGAACCGCCCGCTCGGCGATCGCTTTCGTGTGCGGATAATGGCAAAGATAACTGTTCGGGTACGGCAGCGATTCATCGGCGCCGCAATGCTCACTGCCGTCGTACACCACACTCGGCGAACTCGTGTAAATCAACTTGCCGACGTTCGCGCTGCGGCACGCCGCGATGACGTTGATTGTCCCTTGCGTATTCGTGTCGTAAAACGTTTTCCACGGCCCCCAAATGCCGGGGATCGCAGCGACATGATAAACCGTCTCACAATCACGGCAGGCCTTGATGACGGTGAGTGCATCGCGGATGTCCCCTTCAATCCAGCGGACGCCCAGCTCATCGAGCCGCGGATGAGGACGTCGGCAGAGCACGCGCACACCCTCGCCGCGAGCGACGAGTTGCTCGGTGATGTAGAGTCCTAAAAAACCAGCGCCGCCGGTGACGAGCGTCGTCATGCTAATTGCTCCCGCAGAAAAATCTTGGCGGCATGAACGAAACCATGCAAAAAAAATCGCATGAATGGATCCCAGTTTTTCTGCGGGTTAACAAAGTTGTTTCTCCGCCCACGCCGCGAGGAGTTCTCGCGAGATTTTCACGTTATGCCGCACGTCGACCGGCAGCGACCGATGAAACAGAATCGTCTCGATGCCGACGGTATGCGGGAATTCTCGTCCTAGGGCCAACAGTTCGTCGCGAAGTTTTCGTTCGCTCTCTTTCGAATCGGGCCACGCAATTGCTTCGGGCTCGACGACCAGCACCGGCCGCTGATGCCGTTTCACACCGACCCCCACAAGCGCAGACCGAAAGACGCGGGGATGATTATTGAAGACCGCTTCACAGGGAATCGAGAACATCCGCCCGTTTTCCGTTTCTACGATGTGCGATTTGCGTCCGCAAAACCATAATCTTCCTTCGGCATCGAGATAACCGACGTCCCCCATGCGATGCCAGAAGCGGTTGTCGTCGGGGATCTTCGCCATGCCGGTCCCTGCGGGGTGACGAAAGTATTCCCGCGTCACCATCGGCCCCTGCACAATGATTTCGCCGATTTCACCGGTAGGCAGTTCGACGACCTTGTCGGCGGAGTCGATCGGGCCGTCGGTGATCTGCATGATCTTGACAGTCGCCGCTGGTAATGGCCGACCGACGCACGTCCCCTTCCCTTGCCGTGAAACCAACGCCGTCTCGGACAAAATCTCGCGATGCGAGATAGACGCGATCGGTAACGATTCGGTCGCCCCGTACGGCGTAAACATCAACGCCTCGTCGGCATCAAACGCCCGCGACATCCGTTCGAGCACGTCGAGCGGCACCGGTGCGCCGGCGGAGACGACTCGCTTCAAACTCGATGGAAGTTTGATGCGCTCGGCTTCGCAATACCGGCCGACGCGGTTCCAAAGTGCCGGGGAACCGAACGCCGTCGTCACGCCTTGATCGTACATCGTGTCGACGAGTTTTTTCGGGTCGGCTTGTGCCGGGCGTGTCGGGTCCATCGGCGGGATGACCGTCGTCACGCCGAGCGCCGAGTTGAACAGCGCGAACAGCGGAAATCCCGGCAGATCGATTTCGCCCGGCTGAAATTGATAACACCCCTGCAACATGTCGACCTGAGCCCAGAACATGCCATGCTCGTAGAGCACTCCTTTGGCGGGTCCGGTGCTGCCGCTGGTGAAGATGATCGCCGCCGGATCGCGCGCGGTCGTCGCCGCGGTTTGAAACGATGACGCATCACCCGCAAGCAAGTCGGCGTATGTGGGACCGAGACCGTAACTTCGTCGACCGACGACGACGCGAAATCTCGCGTGTGGAAAGCGTTTTCTCGACCAGAGCGACACGAGATGCACCTGCGGGATCGCCACGAAGCCGTCGGGGTCGACCGTCTCAAGGCAATGAAACACGTGTTTCATTCCCATGCCGGGATCGATCAGCACGACAACGGCTCCCGCCTTGAACAGCGCGAACGTTAGCGAGACGAATTCGAGACTCGGCCGCACGAATAGCACCAACCGCATTCCGGGCGTAATGCCCATCCGCTGCAACCCCGCGGCGAGACGGCGGCTTTCATCGTCGAGTTGTGCAAACGTGAGATGCGTGTAGGCCGTGCGTCCGGCGGCATCGGTTTTCTCGGGAAAAACCACCGCCCGCTGATGCGGCACGCGGCATGCCGTCTGCGTCAGTCGATCGGCGATATTCAGTCGCGGGGAAGTCATGCCAGCGTTCAGTGCGAATACCGCCCGTGTTTTTCCGAACCTTATCGTTCACACTGGCGGACAAGCCGCCAGCGCCATCCATTTTTCATCAGGCTGCTCAAAAGGCGAAAGCCTGTACTCCTACAGTGACACCGATAACGCGTTCTCGGTGACGAGGATTTCGCCTTTGCCCTCTTCGAGAAAATCACCGGCGAAACGGTGCAGTCGCGTCGACCAGCAGCGTTCGGGAACCGGAAAACCGCGCTGTTGCAACACTTTCAGATAGACGCGCAAAAACGTCGGGCGATAGACCGTGCAGTAGCGGAACGTGGGAAGCATATCGGGTGCGGACGACTCGGCGAGCAAACCAATTGTGCCGCGCTTCATTCCCGCGCCGTGACGGATGCCCGGCTCGCCGAATACGAGCACCGTGCCGGCGATCATGCTGAATCCGATCGCATCCCCCGCCTTGCCGCCGATGGCGATGAGACCCCTCCGCATCGTTTGACCGATCTCATTCCCGGCGTCTCCGTCGATCAGAATCTCACCTCCGGTCATGCCGCGACGGCCGCCGCGATAGACCGCGCCGACGAGATGGCCGGCGTTTCCGTGAATGCGAATGCGTCCGCCGTGCATCTCCGCGCCGACCCAATCGGCAGCGTTGCCGCGGACGATGATTTCTCCGCCGGTCATTTCCGCACCGAGGTGCATCCCGACGTTTCCTTCGACGCGAATCGTCCCCTGTTTATGCAGCGCGCCGATCAATTTGACCTTCGAGCAGTCCCCTTCCCAGACGATCTGTTCGTCCGCCGCGGAGCCTTCCGCCGAGAAAAACTCGCCGAGCGGCAATTGCTGATTTCCGTGCTGAATCAGCGTGCTCAAGACCGCGTCGGCGGATTGTTCGCGCACGATCTCCATGCGGACGGTTTCGACCTCAATCGGGATCGATGTTTTTTCTCGGAGTCGAAGAATGAGGGGCATGGCGGTGAAATACTTTTGCAAGCGAGTGGCGACTCAGAGAGCGAGATTCAACTGTTGATTGGCCGGCTAAGGCCTGTACTCCTACGATGACTTTAAACTTTGGAAATCTTATACGTCGGTTCTTCGGCGAGCACGGTCTCAACGAGAAAATGCAACAGATGGCGGAATTCCGCCGGTTGGACTTCGTCGGCCAGGGTCTGTGCTCGCTGGCGCGATTGCTCGACGAGTTCGCGGGCTTTTTTGAAGACGCCGCATTCGTGGAACAGCGTGCGAAACCTTTCGGGCCGGAGATGATCGTCGGCGGAATGCTGAATGAGCGCTTCGAGTTCGCGAAACTGTTCGGGGCTCGCCGCCTGCAGAGCCAATGCGAGCAGCAGCGTCGGCCGCAAGGCCTGGGCGTCCTGACCGGCGACGAGTTTATTATTGTGATCGCCGGCCCAGTCTTTGAGATCGTTGAGAATTTGAAACCCGATCCCGAGATGCCGGCAGTATTCCGAAATGGTCTCTTCGTACTCGTCAGCCGACACCGCCATCCGTACGCCGGCGAACAGCGCGGCTTCGAAGGCGGGCGCGGTTTTCAAGGCGTAGATTTGCAGCGCCTCCGCCGGCGTGAATGTCGCCGTGGGGGCCGCCTGCCAAGCCATTTCGGCTCCTTGTCCATCGCAAAGTTTGATATGGGCCGCCGACATTTTGCCGAGGATGTCGCACGCGACGTCGGCGCCGAGTTCTTCGCGCGTGGCGTTCACGAGTCGATATCCCAGCCCGATAAGATAATCGCCCACGTTGATCGCCATGCCGATGCCGTGCGTGCGATGCAGCGTCTCGCGGCCGTAACGGTAGAGATCGTCGTCTTCGATGTCGTCGTGCACCAGCGAGGCTTTGTGAAAGGCTTCGATCGCCATCGCGCTCTGTCCGACGGCGGGCGTGAATTGCAGCCGCGTTCCGTCGGGAACGATCGTCGTGCCGCTGCCGCCGGTGAGGGCGTCGTACGCCGCCAAAGTGATGAACGGCCGAAAGCGTTTGCCGCCGTTGGCCAGCCAGTCGAACGCGAGTTCTTCCGTCTGCCCCAACGGCGAATGTGCCGGCGCGGGGGGTTGACTGCGCGTTCTCGGCAACAGCGTCGGAAAGTCGTCGGTGAACAACGCATTGGCGGCACGAATCAGCGGCAGATAACTGACGGTCGACAGGGCGCGGGCGGCGTCGGCTTGATCGATCACTTCGCGAACCCAACTTTCATCCAGCGAAAACTCATCGCCGTCGACCTCGTGCAGCGGAATCGCATACGAGGGCACACCCGCCAGCAACACCTGATCGACCGACTTCTCCAGATCCTTCAACGAGGCGATTCCCAAAATCGCATCGACGTTCCCTTTGATCAGAATGCTGAGAATCGCCGGCGAACGCTCGGCTTCCAGCACCTGATAACCGAGCCGCTCCGCCTGCTTTTTAAAATCGGCCAGCCGGCAGGCGACGCAAGAGCCGGTCGTCGCATGGCGGCCGTTCCCATTCGTTCGCTCCCCCTCGGTTTCACAAGCGGGACGATGCAGCAGTCGCCCGGGCAACAACAACAGCCGGCGTGCAAAGGGAATCGATAGAAACGACGGCTTCCAGAACGCATTTCCGAGCGAAACCATCGCGAAGCCGAGATAAGACTCGTCGAGATTCAATGGAACGAGTAAGCGGCGGCCATGCCGTTCGAGTTGAAAACGAGTAAACGGGTGCCTTTTTTCGAGCGGGAGGATGTACTCTTCCGCAGCGAGTTTGATTTTTTTGCGCAGCTCGTCCGACGCGGGCATGACTTTGAGGTGTGCGGCCTGATTCAATCGAGCAAACGGACGGTTGTCACCGTTGATATCAGGCGATGTATGATGTTCGCGCTTGTCCGACGCCGACCGGTGATCCAATGGGGCGGCGCCGAGTTCAGAGTCGCGAGGCTGCAGCGGAATGATCGACACCATCAACTCCTTGTCAGTTCATTGATCCCGCCGTCGGCGCGGAGAGGGAGACTTTGCCGGGGGACATTCAGAAACAAAAACCGACCGATTCGTTCCCTACATGCCACTCAGCGGGGCCGCCCTTCCGTTCGTTCGTTTCGGAGAGCCATCAACTTACTGCAATATTCATGTCTGCCGTTCCCCGCGAGTTCGCCGGGAACGTGGTATACAAGTGCATACTCAATTCCGGCGACCCGTAACTTCAACATTGTGATCAATTTCATCTGAAAACGACATGCTTAACGTCGTAAATCCGCCGCAAGTTTCAAGTTTTTGCAGACGAACCGCGCGGCAACTCGATCAGCCCACAATTCGGAAAAGGCCGAATCAAAATACCAGATTCTTGCGAAATAGAAACCATGCCATAGGTAATCCGCTCGTCTGCGCACCATTTCACGCTGCAAGCGACCGGTTCTACCCCCATAACTGCGAATGTCCGCCGGCATTAACCGGGTTTTTCATTTTCCCGCCACACGTGCGTGACAAAGCGTCCCCCATTCTGTGGACAACGGTCACGCACGGAGGTGGTGTTCGCATCAAAAGAGACTCGTACACAAACCGGTTGTACTTGGTATTTAGGTCGCAAATCTGGCTGAAAATCGTCACGCACAGAGGTTGTGTTAGGATCATTAAGTCAAAATGGTGAGAGAAATCTGCTTGCAATGTCTCGGCGGAGCTTTAAAATGAAAGATGTGACCGCGCCATCAACGCCCGAAATCCGTCCGTCACATCCCCGAAATCGACGGACAAAAATTTCGAGTGTTTAACGGCCCCGGAACGCCGACGGTTTTAAGACCGATGAGCATGATGACGGTTACAAAGGCTGAGGCAATTCCCACGCATCTCCCGATGATTCATGCTCTCCAGTGAGCCGATAAAACGATCAGTATCAGATAATCCACCCGTCAATAAAAAACCGACGTCACGAGTACGGTCGGGGTGATAAAAGGAATACGGAATCGACTGTTTCAAGTCTGGCCGACGTATTGTCGCGTCAGACGATACAACCGGTTTATGCAAGACCGCCGGAAAATTGAGGACTCCATGACAACCAAGAAATATCTGACTCTCGAAGAAGCGGCGAAAGTATTGGGCGTCTCTCCGAAGGAATTGACGAAGATTCGCGAACAGGGTCAAATCCGCGGGTTTGCCGATCGCGGCACCTGGAAGTTTCGACAGGAAGACGTCGACAAAGTGAAGCGGATGCGACAGGCCGATTCCAGCCCCGACGTTCCGCTCGTCACCGACGATGACGAAGGATTCGGCTCCAGCGTCGTGCTCGGTGGAGACGAAGAAGATGAACTCGGCGCCCAGCCGACGATCATTCGCGGCAGTGCTCTCGACGAAGATCTCGACGCCGGCACGTCCGACAGCGACGTGCGGCTGATTCTCGACGACAGTCTCGTCAACGCGGGCGACAGCAAACTCGACGTTTCGCTCAGTTTTTCCGATTCCGACAGCGACGTGCGGCTGACGGAAGAAAAGAAAAAGCCGAAAGCCAAATCACCCGATCAGAGCGACAGCGACGTCAAACTTGTAACCCAAGAATCCGGCAGCGACTCCGCGCTGCAGAGCGACAGTGACGTCAAACTGGTCGCTCAGGATTCCGACAGCGACGTCCGTTTGAGCGACGAATCGGGTCCGAAAAGCGATAGCGACGTCAAAATCTACGACGGCGACGACTCCGGACGCATTCCCAGCGACAGCAGTCTGAGCGACGTCAAAATCATGGATCTCGACAAGACCACCGTCGGCGGAGAAAGCGATCTGCTGTACTCCGGCACCGAAAGCGGCGTGCTCGAGGATCAGGAGGGGTCGGGATCGACCTCCGTCTTCGCCGACGACAGCGGCATCGCACTGGAAGGGGCCTCCGATAGCGGGATTTCGCTCGCCGCCGACGAAGACAGCGGCATTTCGCTGGTCGCCGACGACGAGGACGGCATTACCCTCGCTGAGGACAGCGGCATTTCGATCGCCGCCGCCGGCAGTTCCACAAGTCGGGCCGATTCCGATTCGGAAGAAACCATCAACATGCTGGCGGCCGACAGCTCGTCGGAAATGGAAGCGACCTCGTTCGACGTTCCCTCCTCGACGGGCGACAGCGAATTCGATCTCGATGCCGGCGATTCCTCTCACGATACAAGTGTTATCTTGTTCGACGACGACGAAGACGACGACTTTGCGCCCGCGAAACCGCGGCGGACGGGTGCCAGCGATGATGCCGTCGCCGTAGAAGAAGCGGAACTCGAAGTGGACGGCGACGTGTTCGACGTCGACGAACCCGACGAACTGGACGTCTTCGACGCCGGCGACGAAGCGTTTGAAGACAGCTTTCAGACCGGGGCGAGTCATGCGGACTTCAGTACCAGTTCGGCGATCGGCCGCGGAGCCGTTGCCGCGCCGGAAGCGGAATGGACCAAGGTCGATTTCGCGGGCGTGGCCCTGTCGACGCTGGTGACGGTGATCTGTGCCGTGGTGTCATTCGACCTGGTCCGCTCGATGTGGCACTGGGGAGAACCAAGCCCGGTCGCAGGCCCCATCCTCGATGCGCTGGCCGGGCTGTTCTAGAAGATTTTGTAGGAGTACAGGCTTCACTCGGTACTCCTGTTTTTAAGAGATCTTCAGACTCGCGACGCCGATGAGCGCCAGCAGAGCCGAGCCGATCCAGAAGCGGACGACGATTTTAATTTCGTGATCGCCGCGGAACAGGAAATGGTTGTGCAGCGGACTGCACGCCAACAGTCGACGGCCGGTGCTGCGGAACCACACCACTTGCAGAATCACGCTGATCGTTTCGATCACAAAGATGCCGCCAATGACGATCAGCAGCACTTCCTGTCTCGTGACCAGAGCCGCCAATCCCAGCAGTCCGCCGATGGGCAGCGATCCGGTGTCGCCCATAAACACCTGCGCCGGATAACAGTTGAACCACAAAAATCCGAGCATTGCACCCACCATGCTGCCGAGAATCACGGCAAGTTCGCCCGCCTCGGCCAAGTGAGGAATGCCGAAGTAATGCGAGAACTCCGCGTGCCCGGTGACATAAGCCAAAGCCGCGAACGCCGCCCCGGCGAAGATGGCGCAACCGCTCGCCAGCCCGTCGAGCCCGTCGGTCAGATTCACCGAGTTCGAACTGCTGACGAGAACCAGCACGCCCCAGGGAATAAAGAGCAGCCCCATCTGCCAGCTCACATTTCCGAACGGCCAGATCAGCGATAACCCGCCGGGCCGATCGTGCTGCAGGAAATAACACCAGACGGCGGTCACGGCGGCGATCGCGATCTGGCAGATCAATTTTTGACGAATCGTCAATCCGTTGTGCGACGTACTGAGTTTGATCCAGTCGTCGACTCCGCCGAGGGTTCCAAACGCAACGGCCGTCACGATCCCGATCGGCACGTAGGCGCTGCTCAAGTCTCCCCAGAGCAGCCCGGAAATCACGATCGAGGCCACGATGAAGATTCCCCCCATCGTGGGGGTCGCATTCTTGGCGGCGTGCAGTTCGTTGAGCCGAGCCGAATCGCTGCCAATGCGTTCGCGGAACCGCGACTTGAGCCAGCGGATGGCGGCCGGTCCCATGATGATCGCCGCGAGAAACGACGTCATCGTGGCAAGGGCCACGCGCGCGGTCAGAAAGACGCGGGAATCTCCAGAGGTGTGGAGTTCAACCTGCTCGAGCAGCGGAGAGATATGGTGTAACAACCAGATCAACATGGGTCGGGTGAAGTTTTCTTTTTGTCGAAGTGCGGGGAGTCGGGATGCTGGAATGGCAAATGTCTAAATCCTAATGACTAATGTCTAAGGAAATCCCAATGACGAATGCCCAAACGGCGCTATGTAGGATGTCACTTCAAGTTTAGGCATTGGGATTTCGTCATTCCTTAGTCATTAGGATTTAGACATTCGTCATTCCAAGTCGGTGTCGCTTACTCTTTCGGACGACGATTTCCGTGCTATGTAAAATCTGCGAGCGCCGAGGAACTAAATCCCCGGCGCTCGCGAAAAGAGGTTCCACTACGAAGCGGCGATTGGAGTGATCGACCCATTAATCACTGTGTCCAATGCCTGTCGTGCTTCCACCCGGTAAACCGGACAGTGCTTCAGATCCCCGCAAACCCTACGCACGTAGCGGAACCTTTAGAAAGACGTTCATGTCTCCTGTTGTATGCGATATAGATAGTGTTTGAATTGTGGGCGACAGAAGCGTCGCTGCTGATGGGAAGTGAAATGCTGATTTGATTTAAGAAACCCTGACAAACCCCGGTTTGTGTTAGAGTCTCTAAGTGTGCTGGCGGGGGGATTTATAATCTCAACTCGCCGTTATGAACATAGCAACTTTGAAAGTTTGTGGAGGTCATTGTAAAGTTTTCCGAGGATTTCCATCGGGGCGAATTCCGATCGCATAAACGCCGTCCTCACGCCGACTTTCGACGTTGGCACAACGGCTTATCGAGCGGTTCGCCGTCGTTTTTTACATTCAGCCAGTCGATGACGCGCTCCATCTGCATGCCGCGCGATCCTTTGATCAGCAGCACGTCCTCGGGTTCGAGCCAGCAGTCGAGAATCGCCAGGGTCACGTTCCAATCGTCGGCGGACGAAATGCGATGCGGGCTCATTCCCGCCGCCAGCGCGCCGCGGATGACATCGCGGCTGAATTCCCCGCAGACGATCAAACGGTCGATTCCCGCGCGGGCGGCCTCCTGGCCGAGTTCCTCGTGATACCGCGGACTCTCAGCCCCGAGTTCCAGCATGTCGCCGAGAATCAAAAGTCGGCGGTTCGAACCGGGCCATTCCGCCAGCAGCCGGCAAGCCGCCGTCATCGATTGCGGGTTGGCATTGTAGGCATCGTGAATGACGGTCCACGTCCCGATGCGTTGCGGCTGGCAGCGGCCGGAAATCGGTTGAAACGTCCGCAATCCCTCGGCGAGCACGTCGAGTTTCATCCCGATTTCGCGCCCGACGGCCACCGCGAACAGAGCCGGCGCCAGAAAATGTCTCCCGAGCACCGGAATTTGAACTTTCGTATTCTCCACTCGAAAGGTGAGGCCGCTCGGGCTCCATGCGACGTCTTCGGCGCAAAGATCGTTGTCCGGTCCGGCCCCCACAAAAATAACGGGGCATTTCGCCCGATCGGCCATTTGTCGAACATAAGAATCATCCCCGGGCAAGACGGCAAAACCGGTCGGCGGTAAACTTTCGAGCAATTCACCTTTGCTGCGGATGATTCCGTCGAGATTTCCGAACCCGGCCAGATGAGCGGGGCCGATACCGGTGATCACGCCGACTTCAGGAACCGCGATCTGCGTCAAATCGACGATTTCACCGATGTGCGAAGCCCCCATCTCCAGCACGGCGAATTCATGATGCGACTGGATGTCGAGCAGACTGAGCGGCAAGCCGATGTGATTATTCAGGTTCCGCGCGCTCCGCATGCCGGTGTATTCCGCCGCGAGCGCCGCATAAATCATTTCGCGCGACGTGGTCTTGCCGAAGCTGCCGGTCACACCGATGACCAAGGCGTCCTGCCGCCGGCGATGCCAACGCGCCAGATCCCGCAACGCTGTCTGAGTGTCATCGACGAGAATGGCCGGCCCGGAACAAACGGCGGCGCGATCTCTGCGAATCACGCAAGCCGATGCCCCCTGCTGGAACGCTCGATCGACGAAATCGTGACCGTCAAACGTTTCACCGCGAATCGCCCAGAACAGATCGCCCGGTTGCAACGTTCGCGTATCGATGCTGATGCGGCTGACGGCGTATGTCGATACCGGCAGACACAGAGCCGTGCCGCCGATTGCCGCGATCAGGTTCGAACCGTCGAGACGATCCATGTCCTGGCGAAATCCATATTCACGAAAGAAGATCCAAGCCGTCCTTTTCGATTCACCGGGAATGAATTCAGAATTCGAACCGGAGAGGAATTGAATCGTTATCGCGCATCGATCGACATCGCATTCATCGGGGAATATATCGGTGCGAGTCGTTTTCTCACGATGTCGCGGTCGTCGAAAGGCTGCCGCGTCGTCCCCAGAATCTGTTCGGTTTCGTGTCCCTTGCCGGCGATCACGACGCAATCGCCCGCGACCGCCTGTTGCAAGGCGAAGACAATCGCCTGCTCGCGATCGATTTCAACATGCGTCCGACATGAACTCTCGACAAAGCCGGGGAGAATCTGATCGATGATCGACTGCGGCGCTTCGGTACGCGGATTGTCGCTCGTGACGACGGCCAAGTCGGCGTATTTCGCGGCGGCCCGCCCCATCATCGGCCGTTTCGTTTTATCTCGGTCCCCCCCGGCCCCGAACACGCAGATCAACCGGCCGCTGGTTAACGGTTTGAGAGCCGAGAGGATCCGGCCCAGCGCATCTTCCGTGTGAGCGTAATCGACGAACACGTCGAACGGCTGCCCCATTTCGATTCGCTGCAACCGTCCGGGGACTTCGGTGAGATGTTCGATTCCCTCGGCGATTTTTTCGAGCGGAATTCCGAACTGTGCCACTGCCGCGGCCGCCGCGAGACAGTTCGAAATATTATGCCGTCCCATCAGCGAGGTGAACACTTCGATTTCTTCGCCGCGCATCCGCAGCAGAAATCGGCTGCCGCCGGATTTTTCCTGCAGGATGTTCGCGACGACATCGGCGGGATGATCGATCCCGTAAGTCACGCACGTTTTGTCGGCGGGGACGCGGGCGACGAGTTCGGCGCTCGGGCGATCGTCGACGTTAAGCACCATCCGTCCGCTCGTTTTCAGCAGCGACATAATGCGGGCTTTGGTCGAAATGTAACTTTCGAAATGGCGATGATAGTCGAGATGATCGGGAGTGATATTCGTCAATACCCCCGCATCGAATTGAATCCCCGCCACGCGATCTTGATCCAGAGCATGACTGGAAACCTCGAGCGCGGCGTGCGTCGTGCGACAGGCAAGCATCCGGGCCAGCCAGCGGCTGAGCGAGCGAGAATCGGGGGTCGTCAGCGAAGAACTCGCCGGGACGTCGCCATCGTGATACTCCACCGTCCCCAGCAAGCCCGTTTTCTTTGCCGCGGCTTGCAGGATCGAGCGAATCAGCCAGGTGGTGGTTGTTTTTCCGTTCGTTCCCGTCACGCCGATCATCCCCAGCCTGCGAGCGGGATGACCCGCCAATGCCGAGCACAACTCCGCATACGCCCGCCGGACGTTCCGCACCACGCACTGCGGCACGGTCGCTCCCGCGATGGGACGCGAGACCAAGAGCGCCGAAGCGCCGCGTTGCAAAGCGTCGCCGACAAATCGCGAGCCGTCCACCTTCGAACCGGGAATCACCGCGAACAGACAGCCCGGCTGACATTCGTGGCTTTGCTCGGTGGCATCGATGACTGTGACATCCGCACAGCCGACGAAACTGGCTCCGGGAAAAAGACGCCGAAGACTGATGGCGACCGTTTCCGGTCGACGATATCGCGAAACAGATGTCGTAATGACATCGGCCATAAACTCAATCCCTCCACGCTGGTGCAGTCCGCACCAGATCGAGTAATCTCTGAGAAGATGTTCTTACGCGGACGACCGGCGGCAAATCAATTGCCGCGGTCTTCGGGCCGAAAACATCGCAAAAAGATAGGGGTCGGCAATCGGACGAATGCGGTTGACGGCCGGCTTCATCCGACAACAATGTATCTGTGGATGTCTATTTTCTCGATTCCCACAAAACGGTCAAGCGGGGATTGTAGGAATTGACATTCTTAACATTTGAACCTTGTAAAGAATACAACGGCGCAAGCTCAATGATCCTAACACAACTTCTGTGCGAAGCGATTTTCCGCTGAATGTGAAGCATCTTTAACAAGCACAACCGGTTGTGTTAGAGTCTCTAATCCGTGCGTTGATTAAGCGGCGGCACGCCACGGCCGTTGTAATCCCGCCGGCCCGCTCATTCTGCCTCAACCGGCGAATCGGTTCGAATGATCGACCTTATGACAGCATACGACGCCATTCTCGTGATCGGTTTCGGCGGCCCCGAACGCCGCGACGACGTGATCCCTTTTCTCGAAAACGTCGTCCGCGGCCGGGCGGTGCCGCGCGAACGGCTGCTCGAAGTCGCCGAACATTATTACGGCTTCGGCGGCGTGAGCCCGATCAACCAGCAGGCCCGCGATCTGATCGCCGCACTGCGAACGGAACTCGACGAGCACGGCGTCTCGCTGCCGATCTTCTGGGGCAATCGCAACTGGACTCCTCTGCTCGCCGAGACGATTCACGCGATGAAAGAGCAGCACATCGAACGGGCGATCGGGCTCGTGCTCTCCGCATACAGTTCGTACTCCGGCTGCCGTCAATATCGCGAAGACGTCGTGCGGGCGCAACAGGCCGTCGGTGAGGGAGCCCCCGCGGTCGAAAAACTGCGGGCGTTCTACAATCATCCCGATTTCGTCGCCGCCAATCTCGACCGGATGCAGCAGGCGATCGAACGGCTCCCTTCCGCCGCAAGGGGCGACTATAAAATCGTGTTCACCGCGCACAGCATCCCCATGAGCATGGCGAACACCTCGCAGTACGTGCAACAATTGACCGAAACATCTCGCCTCGTCGCCGAGGGCTGTGACCTTGTCCCAGACCGCTGGAGTCTCGTTTATCAAAGCCGCAGCGGCCGGCCGGCCGATCCCTGGCTCGAACCCGATATCCTCGATGCTCTGCGATCGCTTGCCAGCGGCGGCGCCGAAAGCGTGATCATCATGCCGATCGGTTTTCTCTCCGATCACATGGAAGTGCTATTCGATCTCGATGAAGAAGCCCGCCTGCTCTGCGATGAGCTTGGCATGAGGATGGTCCGCGCCGGTACCGTGGGCACGCATCCCCGGTTCGTCTCGATGCTCCGCGAACTGATCGAAGAACGGCTCGATCCCGATTTGCCAAAACGCAGCGTGGGCCGGTTCGGCCCCAGTCATGACGTCTGCCCCGTCGATTGCTGCCCGGCCCCTCAACGTCCAGCCGGACGATCGGCGCAATAACAAACCGGCAGATTGTTCTTATGGTAACCCGAAGCGTCAGCGAGGGATCTGCTCAACGACGAATGTCGAATGACGAAGGAATGACCAAAATCCAAATGTCCAAATGACGCACATCACGCCACATTTGGTCATTGGGATTTCGTTAGTCATTCGTCATTATCGAGTCTCAGGTTAATAATGTCACAACTCTCGACTGACGAAACAGCCTTTCTCTTCCGGCCCAAAGGGCCAGCAGTTTCTATAGCCAGGGGCGCGAGCCCACGGAATCGGGACGCTCTATATAAGAGAGCCGCGAAGGCGGCGACAGCGAAGTCGGTTGCTACGGCCAGTGTGATTTTATATGGATTTTTCGATTGCTTGGCATAGCCCTTCTCAAAAAACCTCCCCCTCAAAGAG
>JBBECD010000100.1:0-30844 GCA_040881995.1 Planctomycetaceae bacterium | reverse complement strand
TTGGGGCTGAAGACAAAGCGTCATTCGTTTGATGCGTCGCCTCGTTGAACGCACAAGGTGTTGTACGTCATCAATCCTCATGTTGTGACGAAGGCTTTGCGCAGCCGAGCGCTCGGTCATCAAGATATGATGCGAGCAACGGCTTCGATATAATGAACATCGCCCCCTTCGCGTGGGAGGGGGATTGAAACGCGAGCAACGCCCGCTCGTATCGAGGAACCCTCGTCATGAACCAGCCGGCGCAAAACGTGCGCGAGACGGTCGAGAACGTTTATCGCTCCGAATCGCGCCGGGTGTTCGCCACGCTGGTTCGCCTGCTGGGTGATTTCGATCTGGCTGAAGAAGCGCTGCACGACGCTTTCGCGGCGGCGGTCGCACAATGGCCCACGGAGGGAGTTCCCGACAATCCCTGCGCCTGGCTGGTGTCGGCAGGACGCTTCAAAGCCGTCGATGCCATGCGGCGCCGGGCTCGGTTTGATGCCTCGTTATCGCACATCGCCGAGCGGCTCGATCACAACGCGCAAGCACCCGCCGACGCCGAACACGAGGGGGTCGAAGACGACCGCTTACGGCTGATTTTCACCTGTTGCCATCCGGCTCTTTCTCCCGAAGCACAAATCGCATTGACGCTCCGCGAAGTCTGCGGCTTAACAACTGAAGCGATCGCCAGTGCGTTTTTCACGTCGCCGCCAACGGTCGCTCAGCGTATCGTGCGGGCCAAATCGAAAATTCGCGATGCGGGGATACCGTATCAAGTCCCGTCGCGCGACGATCTTCCCGAACGCATCGAAACGGTGTTGCAGGTGATTTATCTCGTCTTCAACGAAGGGTACGCTGCCTCGTCGGGCGATTCGCTCACCCGGCCCGACCTGTCGGGCGAAGCGATTCGGCTCGGCCGGCTGCTCGTCGAATTGCTTCCCGATGCCGAGGTCGTCGGATTACTCGCCCTGATGCTGCTGCACGAATCCCGCCGCGAGGCGCGGACCTCGGCGAGCGGCGAAATCATCTTGCTCGACAATCAAGACCGCGCGTTGTGGAATCGCAGTCTGATCGCCGAGGGCAAGTCGCTTGTCGAGCGGGCGCTGACGTCGGGGCGCATCGGCTCTTACACGTTGCAGGCGGCGATCTCCGCCGTGCACGCCGATGCGGCGACGCCCGCCGACACCGACTGGTCGCAGATCGTCGCTCTCTACGATGTCTTGTCTCGCGCCGTGCCGTCACCGGTCGTGGAATTGAATCGAGCCGTCGCCGTGGCGATGCGGGACGGCCCCGCCGCGGGACTCGAACTGATCGGTGCGATTCTGGCCCGCGGCGAATTGATCGATTACCACCTCACGCACGCCACCCGGGCCGATCTACATCGCCGGCTCGGCAACGCGGACGAAGCCCGCGCGGCATTTGAACAGGCTCTCGCCTTGGCGAAACTCGAACCCGAGCGACAATTTTTATCGCGGCGAATTGACGAGTTAAATGATGAGTGAAGATTGATTCCTTTCTTCCGGCCCTTTAGGCCGGAAGACCATCACTTTTCGGTCAGTGAATTAAATTCTCACGCATTTCTCGCGGTAAATTCAATATCCACAACGACTTTCACAAAATCCAAAAAATTCTTGTCGACAGTGTCGAATCGCGTCTCGCCCGAACGACTACTTGTAGAAGTACAGGTTTTTCACTGCAAGAAGTCAGGCTAAAACCTGTATTCCTGAATTTGGACGACGACTATCCTGTTATCACATTGCGAAGTGAACCACATCAAGGAACCACAATCATGCGTTTCATGGTCATTGTGAAAGCGACGAAAGATTCCGAAGCGGGCGAGATGCCGAGTCAGCAGTTATTGACCGATATGGGCAATTACAACGAAGAGCTGGTGAAAGCCGGCATCATGCTCGCCGGCGAGGGGCTGCAACCGAGTTCCAAAGGAGCCCGAGTGGCCTTTTCGGGCCCGAACCGCACCGTCATCGACGGCCCGTTCGCCGAGACGAAAGAACTGATCGCCGGTTACTGGATCTGGCAATGTAAATCGCTCGACGAGGCGATTGAATGGCTCAAGAAATGCCCCAACCCGATGAATGAAGATTCCGAGATCGAAATTCGCCAGATTTTTGAAGCCGACGATTTCGGCGCCGAGTTCACTCCCGAACTTCGCGAACAGGAAGACCGTCTGCGAAACGAGGCGTCGCAATACGCGCTCGAATCGCCGCGCTTCGAAACCGCGGGAGAAAAGCAGATCGCCGGCGTCAACGAAACCTACTCGTTCGAAAACCGCGTGAACATCCCCCGGCAGTGGGAGCAATTCGCACCGCAGATCGGCAAAATGCCCGGGCAGGTCGGCACGTCGTCCTACGGCGTCTGCTGGAACTACAAACCGAACACCGGCTTCGACTACCTCACCGGCGTCGAAGTCGACGGCAAAACGGCCCTGCCGAAAGACTTCACGACGGTGACTCTCCCCGCGGCGCGTTACGCCGTGTTCGCGCATCGCAAGCACGTTTCGGCCATCCCGCAGACAATCGACGCCATCTGGCACAAGTGGTTGCCAAACTCCGGCCACGAAGCCGCCGACGCCCCCTGCTTCGAACGTTACACCGAAGAATTCGATCCCGAAACCGGCACCGGCGGTATGGAGATCTGGATTCCGCTGAAGAAATAAGAGACTCTAACACAACCGGTTGAGCTTGTTAAAAATGCCTCAAATTCAGCGGAAAATCGCTACGCACAGAGGTTGTGTTAGGATCATTAAAAAGGACTGACGACGATACGATTCGTACCGTGGCCGTCACGTGAGAAATTTTTTTCCGCCATTCAAAGGGAACACACCATGAATCGCCAGATTTTCGTCAACCTTCCCGTGAAAGATTTGAACAAATCGATCGAATTCTTCACAACGCTCGGGTATCATTTCAATCCGCAATTCACCGATGAAACCGCCACGTGCATGATCATCAGCGATGATATTTT
Organism: Planctomycetaceae bacterium; assembly: GCA_040881995.1. Lineage (GTDB taxonomy): Bacteria > Planctomycetota > Planctomycetia > Planctomycetales > Planctomycetaceae > JAQCEJ01. The sequence goes on along the minus strand of JBBECD010000100.1, from coordinate 27,883 downwards.
CGCCATGCTGCTCACGCGCGAAAAATTCAAGGAGTTCACCCCGAACGAGATTTGCGACGCGACCAAATCGACCGAAGTGCTTCTTTGCCTGTCTTGCGACAGCCAGGAGTCGCTCGACGGGACCATGGAAAAAGCGCTCGCCGCCGGCGGCCGACGCTACAGCGAACCGAAGGACCACGGCTTCATGACGCAAGACGGCTTTCAGGATCTCGACGGCCACATCTGGGAACTCGTCTATATGAGAGCCGAGGTTCCGCAGCCGAGTTAACGGCCACGAAAAACACGACAGTCACGAAAATCTTTACAAGACCCCGTGGAGTCATAAACTATGAAATACATGCTGCTAATATACACCGACGAAAACGCCTGGACCGATTCCGAGCGCGAACATTGTTACGCCGAGTCGACGCAGCTCACGCACGAACTCAACGACCGCGGGCAATACCTCGCCGCCGCTCCGCTGCAACCGGTCGCGACGGCGACCAGCGTGCGGGTTCGCGACGGCAAACGGGTAGTCACCGACGGCCCGTTCGCCGAGACGCGCGAACAACTCGGCGGCTATTTTCTCGTCGAAGCGAAAGATCTCAACGAAGCGATCACGATCGCAGGAAAAATCCCCGGCGCCCGCAAAGGCACGGTTGAAGTCCGCCCCGTCATGGACCTCGCCGGCTTGCCGACGAAGTGACTCGATATGAAGAATTACCACCACAGAGACGATGAATGTCGAAGCACGAAGCGATTTGGTCATTCGGATTTCGTCATTGATTCGACATTCGGATTTCGACATTCGTCATTCCTCTAATTTTTTGTCGTCCCCTATCAACGAAGGAATCTATCATGCTGCTCCAACCCTACATGAATTTCGACGGCCGTTGTGAAGAAGCGATTGAATTTTACCGAAAGGCGATCGGCGCCGAAGTCTTGATGCTGATGCGTTACAGCGACAGTCCCGAGCCGTGCGATCCCAACATGGTCCCCCCCGGCAACGAGAACAAAGTCATGCACGCGTCGCTGAAAATCAGCGACTCGGTGTTGATGGCCTCCGATTGCGAATGCAGCGGAAAATCGAACTTTCAGGGAATTTCGCTCGCACTCACGGCCGACACGGCCGATGAGGCCGAGCGGTTGTTCGCGGCGTTATCTGATGGAGGGCAAGTCCAGATGCCTCTGACCAAGACCTTTTTCTCGGAGAAATTCGGCATGCTCGCCGACCGTTTCGGCGTGTCGTGGATGGTGGTCGTTGCTCAAGAACACGGCAAGTGAATCGTGCGGCGACGCCTTTGTCGAATCGCGACACGGTTAGATGGCGGCCTTGATATTCGCCCTCGGCGATTATGACGTTGAATCGATCAACATCCGCCGTACGGGCTTCAGGCTGTCGTTGGAGCAGTCTGAAGCCTGTACTTTCATAATTTCGTTACCGTGCGCCGGCGGTGATATTTCGAATTCTTGATCGTCACGGCATAATAGTCATCGCCGCCTTCACGCGGAGCGATCGCACCCGGGATTTTCACTGATGAAAGAATGAACTCTGATGTGGACTACCATACTCATCGTCGGCGGCGTCGTTGTCGTGCTGTTCCTGATTGTGGTCGCCATGCAGCCGGCGGATTTTCGCCTGGCCCGGTCGACGCTGATTTCCGCTCCGCCCGAAAAAATCTTTTCGCTCGTGAACGATTTTCGCAATCTGGAATATTGGTCTCCGTGGGCCAAGCTGGACCCTGACATGCAGACAAAGTTTGAAGGCCCAGCCGCGGGGACAGGTTCGATGTACTCGTGGGACGGGAACAACAAAGTCGGCCGGGGGAAGATGACGATCATCGAGAGCCGCCCCAGTGAACTCGTGCGGATGAAACTCGAATTCTTCAAGCCCTTCCGGGCGACGAACACCGCCGAGTTCACGTTCGTTCCCGAAGCAGGCGGCACCAGCGTCACCTGGGCCATGACCGGCCGGAACAATTTCATGGCCAAGGCATTTCATCTGCTGTGCAACATGGACAAGATCGTCGGCAAGGATTTCGAAAAAGGGCTATCCATGATGAAAGCCTCCGCCGAAAGCCGCGTGTAATCCTCGTTCCCAAGCTCCGCTAGGGAACGCAAGTTTTCGAAGCTCCGCTTCGCCGATCGCGCGAAAATCTCGCTTTAAAACAGACGTCCCATCAACCATTCTCACGAGGACATCATGAAATACGTCGACGGCTTTGTGATCCCGGTCCTGCAGAAGAATCTGGCGGCCTACTTCAAAATGTCGAAAAAGGCGGGAAAAATCTGGATGGAGCACGGCGCGCTCGAATACCGCGAATGCGCGGGGGATGATCTCGCCAATTCGTGTGGTATTCCGTTTCCCAAATTGGTAAAAACCAAACCGGGCGAAACCGTTGCCTTCGCCTGGATCGTCTTCAAATCCAAAGCCGACCGCAACCGCATCAATGCCAAAGTCATGAAAGACCCGCGAATCGCCGCGATGTGCGAATCCAAAGACATGCCATTCGATTGCAAACGGATGACCTACGGCGGTTTCAAGGTTGGCGTCGATTTTTAGGATCTCAACAAGTTTGCTTTCTCAGGAGTTGCGACGTGGAAAATCAACCCCCCGTCCTTCGAGATCGTCTGTCGGTCGACGTGTCGCTGCTCGCGATGCGGCTGATCGTCGGTTTTGTGTTCTTCTATCACGGCGCTCAGAAACTTGTCGGTGCCTTCGGCGGTCCCGGCCTCGCCGAGATTGTCAAGATGATGGGACCGGTCGGCTACCTCGTCGCCGTCGGCGAATGCCTGGGGGGCGTCGGCATCATGTTCGGTTTTCTCTCGCGGTTCTCCGCGGCGGCGAACATCGTGATCATGCTGGGAGCGATCGCGATGGTGCACGGTAAGAACGGGTTTTCACTCGAACACCAGGGTTACGAATACAACCTCGCGCTGATCGGTTTGCTGCTGCCGATCGTGCTTGTCGGCCCCGGACGATTTTCAATCGGCAAATTTCTGCCGTTCCCCAAGTCGAAGAAAACCGGCCGGACGGTGGCGGTGTTGGAGTGATGAGGTCAATCAGCCACCGGCATGTAGACGCGCGGCTGTCGTAACGCCGAGAGTTGTTCGAGTTCGCGGTCGGCCGCTTGTAATCGGCCGGCTGTCGTGCGGTGGGTCATCACGACGAGCGGCACGATCGATTCGGACGATGCATGACCTTCGTCGAGTTCCGGGGCTTCGTGCTGAATCACCGACGCGAGACTGATATCGTGCTTGCCGAGAATGTGCGTGATATCGGCGAACACGTGCGGGCGATCGACGGCGTTGAACCGCAGGTAATAACGGCTGGCGATGTCTTCCGCCGGCTGAACGGGGAACGGCTCGCTGCGATACTGCTGCGTCATTCGCTCGAACGTCAACTGAGCACGTCCGACCGCCATGTCGATCACGTCGGCAAGCACCGCCGAGGCGGTCGGCATCTGCCCGGCTCCCGGTCCGGCGTACCACGTCTGGCCGACGACGTCGCCGACGAGCGAAATCATGTTGTGCGGCCCGTCGACTTTGGCGAGCGGGCGATCCGAGCGCACCAGCATCGGCTGCACGCGCATTTCGAGTTTTTGATTTTGCAGCTTGGCGAGCGCGAGGAGTTTCACCGTGTAGCCGAGTTCTCCCGCGTAATACAAGTCGGCGAGTTCGAGCGAATCGATGCCTTGCCGCGTAAATTGCGACAGCGAAACGCGGGTGCCGAACGCCAATTGCGTGAGCAGCACGAGTTTTTGCGCGGTGTCGGTGCCGTCGATGTCCATCGTGGGGTCGGCCTCGGCATAGCCGAGCGCCTGCGCTTGCCGCAGGACGTCGCTGAAAGATCGTCCGCACGCGAGCATTTCGGTGAGAATGAAATTGCTCGTGCCGTTCAATATCGCCTCGATCGCGGTGATCTGATTCGCCTGCAGCGACTGCGACAGCGTGGCGATAATCGGAATGCCCCCCGCGACGGCGGCTTCGAAGGCGATCGTCCGTTTCCGCTCGCGCGCCCGCTCGAACAGTTCGGCCCCGTATTCGCACAAGATCGCTTTGTTCGCCGTAACCACATCTTTGCCGGCGTCGAGCAAGGCGAGCAGAATTTCCTTCGCGGGGTGCAGTCCGCCGACGAGGTGAATCGCCAAATCGATCTCCGGATCGCGAATGACTTTATCGAGATCGGTGGTGATGACTCCCGCTGGGAGTTCGATGTCGCGCGGTTTGCTGAGATCGCGGACGACGGCGCGGCGGAGTTCGATCGGCCGGCCGGCGCGGGTGGTCATACGATCGGAGTGTTCGCAAAGAACGCGGGCGACCCCCGTCCCCACGGTCCCCAGACCGACAATCGCCACGCGCAACGGAGAATCCGACATGTTTGCTGTTATCCCGAGGAAATTCGTGCGGTTATTCGATTGACGCGATGCACAAAAACGCAAGTTCGTTCATCACATCAGGCAGCACGTATGCGTGAATATGGCAGATGGGCATCGTAATACTCTCGTCAAACGTTCGCAACTGCACGGTTTGCGATGTGCAAGAGCGGGACTTATAATGCGGTTTCGACATTCGACATTGAAACACCCTCGTCACACCTGAGTGGCGCTACTTATACGAGATCATCATGTCCTATTCATACAAAAACCCTCTGCGCATCGGCGCGGTTTCGTATTTGAACTCGAAACCGCTGATTGAAGGGCTGCCGCAGTTGCTCCCCGAGGCCGAGTTGATTCTCGATTACCCGAACCGGCTCGCCGATGATTTATCCGCCGGCGAACTCGATATCGCCCTCATACCGTCAATCGAAGTCTTTCGCGATAAGTCGCTCGAAGTGATCTCGAACGCTTGCGTGGCGGCTCGCGGGCCGGTTTTCAGCGTTAAACTTTACTCACGCGTCCCCTGGGGAAGCATTCGCAGCCTATCGCTCGATGAAGGCTCGCGCACCAGTGCGGCGCTCGCCCGCATCATGCTCGCCGAACGATTTGGCGTGCGGCCGGATTGTGTGTCGCTTCCCGTCGAAAGTGAACTGACCGACATCGAAACCGACGCCGTATTGCTGATCGGCGACCGCGCGATGAATGAAACGCCCCGCGAATTTCTGTCGACGTGGGACTTGGGCGAGGAATGGATGACGTGGACCGGCTTGCCGTTCGTGTTCGCCTTGTGGGCCGCCCGCAAGGGAAGCGATCTGAGTCATATTGAAGAGAGTTTGCAACGGGCCCGCGATCGGGGCCTTCAGAACATCGAAGAGATCGCCGGGCGCGAAGCGCCGCATCTGGGAATTTCAACGGGGCTGGCGACGACATATCTCACTGACAACTTGCATTTTCGGCTGGGGGATGCTGAACGGAGCGGCCTCAAGCTGTTCCATACCCTCGCCGTCCAACAGGGACTGGCTCCCGAAGGAATCGATCTTGTCTTCCGTCATTACGCCTCTGCTCGATAAAGCGGTTGCCGGCGAGCGATTGACCTCCGAAGAGGGGTTGAAACTGCTGGAATCGCACGACCTGACGGCGATCGGACAGGCGGCGAACGCCGTCACGAAGCGAATGCATCCCTCGCCGTTTCGCACCTATAACATCGACCGCAACGTCAACTATTCGAACGTGTGCGCGGCGGTGTGCGACTTTTGTGCGTTTTACCGGCCGGTGAAACATTCTGAAGCGTACGTGCTCAAACCCGAGGTGCTGCATCAAAAGGTCGCCGAGACCGTCGAACTCGGCGGCGACCAGATTCTGATGCAAGGGGGACTGCATCCCACATTGCCGTTGGAGTGGTACGAAGAAATGCTCCGCGGCCTCAAGGAGCGATTTCCGCAGGTGAATATTCACGGCTTCAGTCCGCCCGAAATTTTTCACTTCGCCAAGATCGGTAAACTGCCGCTCAAGACGGTGCTCGAACGCCTCAAAGCGGCCGGATTAGGAAGCCTCCCCGGCGGCGGCGGCGAGATTCTTGTCGACCGCGTCCGCAAGGCGATTACGCGCGGAAAAGTATTGACCGACGACTGGCTCGACGTGCATCGCGTCTGGCACGGACTGGGGGGACGCTCGAGTGCCACGATGATGTTCGGCCACGTCGAGACCCTCGCCGAGCGGATCGAACATCTCGAACGGATTCGCGAATTGCAGGATGAGACCGGCGGATTCACGGCGTTTATCTGCTGGACGTTTCAGCCGCCGGACGTCGTTCCCTGGTTCGACAACCGCAAGGACGGCGTGGATATGACGCAGATTCCGCCGGCGGGGGCGTTCGAATATCTCAAAACGCAGGCGGTCGGGCGATTGTATCTCGACAACGTGCCGCACATTCAATCGTCGTGGGTGACGCAGGGTGAGAAGATCGGCCAGCTCGCGCTGTGGTTCGGTGCCGACGACATGGGAAGCCTGATGATCGAAGAGAACGTCGTTTCGTCGGCGGGGACGGTGTATCATCTGACGCTCGATTCGATCCGCCGGTGCATCGCCGAGGCGGGTTACATTCCGCGGCAGCGCAATGTGTTCTACGACTTCATCGACGAATACACACCGATGCCGGTCGACTCCGCTACGGCGAACACGGAAGCGGGGAGGGAAGCAGCACTCCCCCTTTTGAGTTGAGTCGGCCGCTGTTCGGGTCGTGCGGGATCTGGCAGTTGAGCCAGGAGCGAGGTGGCGACCGGGCAAAAGAACCAGACATCAGGGATTTCCCCATTGCCACGCGCTGACCTTGGATTGTTATAATCGTTGCGACGCATAAGCCGACCGTTGAAAAATGGGTGGCACTGGCGGCTTGTCCGCCAGTGTGTCTTTTTTCATTCATTCTAACACAACCTCTGTGCGAAAGCGTTGTCCCCAGAAATCGGAGCGGCTTTTAACAAGCACAACCGGTTGTGTTAGAGGCTTTCAGCAGATAGGACGCGTTCTTCCATTATCGAGTCTCCTTAGGCTTCGACAAAAAACTGGATCTGTCCCCATTTTTTGTTCACCGATACCAATATCCTTTCGGGATAAATCTCTATCCATGAACCCGACGGTCAGCGTGGTCATCGCGACCTACAACTACGGCCGCTTTCTGAAAGAATCGATCGATTCGGTTCTCGCTCAGACATTGACCGATTACGAAATCATCGTCATCGACGATGGCTCGACCGATGACACGAGCGAAGTCATTCGGCCTTATCTCGAGCACGAAAAGATCAGTTATCATCTCACCGATCACGTGGGACAACCCCGAGCCAAAAACGCCGGCATTCAGCGGGCTCGCGGCCGATTCGTCGCCTTTCTCGATGCGGATGATTCCTGGTATCCGGACAAACTCGAAAAGCAACTCGCGCTGTTCGGCGACGATAAAGAACTCGGCGTGACCCACACGCAACGGCTGCTGATGAACGAAGAGGGAGAGCTCATTCCCTCCTGGCACGCCGAAGTCTATTCGGGCTGGGTGCTCGATCACCTCTTTTGCGACAACTTCGTTTGCTTTTCGACGGCGATGGTGCGACGGGAGGTCTTCGACAAAGTCGGCCTGTTCGATGAGCGCATTCCTCTGGCGATCGACTGGGATCTCTGGCTGCGCGCAGCGCTCTATTTTCGGTTCGACAATGTTCCGGAAGTGCTGGCGCTGCATCGGACGGGACACGCCAATCTGTCCCGCCGCAGGGAAGAACGCTTTCATGTGGCGCTCGGGATCCGGCACCGTTTCCTCGACGAACATGGCGGAAAAAGCCGGTTCGATGCCCGCACCGTCCGTCGGCGTCTCGCCGGCACCAAGATTAATATCGCTTACATGGCCCGACAGCGGTCGCGCTGCTCGTCGATGGCGTGGTACTTTCGCGCCGTCGTGACCGACCCGAGTTGCTGGGACGCCTGGCGCGGCATGGCGGTCACCTGCCTCCCCGATCCGATCCGCCGCCTGCTGCGCCCGGCCCATCCGAGCGACAGCATTCCGTGACGATTGGTCGTCGTCGACCAGCGAGATGACGTTTCGTTCGTTCCGCGTTGGCGGTCGTGAGAACTTCTTGCGCCGTTTTGCCGCTCTCTTCGGCGGTTTTCACGGGTTTCTTCGAATCGCGAATTTTAGCGCTCCTCCGACTTTACCAATCGTGTCCGCTTGCTCACGGGCCGTTGGCGCGATACGTTAAAGGGATAAGGGTTTTCCCCAGTTGTTCGGGGTGACACGGATGGCTCGTCTCCCCTTTTTCTTCGTTGCTGCCGGTCAGATTGAATGAATGGGTCTATGGCTCTCAAACGCCTGATCAAAGCATCTCTGCTGCGATGTCAGATTCTGCAGACGGTCGGACGAGCGCTTCCGTCTTCGGTGGCGATCTTGCGGTATCATTCCGTTCAGAAGAACCCTTACGATTGTGCCAACACGATCGGTTACGACATCACACACAGCGCCGACGAACTCGACGCTCATATGCGGCTCGTGCGCGAACGATTTGTGCCGATCACCCTCGACGACATTCTGCAATGCGTCGAACACCAGCAAGCCTTGCCGCGCCGCGCCGTGGCGGTCACGTTCGATGATGGTTATCTCGACAACTACGAGGTCGCCGCGCCGATTCTCGCTCGTTATGGCGTCAGGGCGGCATTTTATGTTTCCGTCGGCTGGATTAATTCGAGTGCGGTCCCCTGGTTCTGCCGGCTGCGGCACGGCATGTTTTCCACGAGGATGCAACAATGGGACGGCGGCCGCAACATTGGAATCCAAAAGCTCAACAACGAACGCGATCGAACGAAAGCATTTCTCGCCGGCTGTTACGCGTGCGCCACGCTGACGGGCGACGATCAGGAACTATTTCTCCGCTCGATGGAAACGCAACTCGAGGTCGAGGAGATCGGCGCCGGGCGGCGTCTGATGATGAATTGGGACGAACTGCGGCAACTGCAGGGGGCGGGACACATCGTCGGTTCACATACGGTGACTCATCCGAACGTCGCGCAGATCGACGAAGAACTCGTGTTCCGCGAAATGTCCGATGCCAAGACGACGCTCGAAGAGAATTTGGGCCGCACCATCGAGCATTTCTCGTACCCTGCCCCCTGTCTGCAACCTCACTGGACCGAAGCGACGATCGCCATCGCTCGTAATGTCGGTTATCGAACGGCGGTCACCAGCATGCGCGGCTCCGCCAGGAGTCAGCACGATCCGCATTGTCTGCCGCGGCTCGTCTGTAGCCGGGACGTGCAGCAACTGCGCTGGGACATCGAGTCGAGCTTTCTTGGTCGTCTCGCGTAAATCGTTATCGCGGAATCCCTCTCATGTCAGTTTCTGCTACTTCCGCCCCGTCGGCGGCTTCGACCGGGGCCGCGAAAGCGGCAGCGGCGATTCTATTGGGAGGGGAACGCAACGGACTGGGAGCGGTCCGAAGCCTGTGGCTGAAGGGAATTCGCTGCATCGTGCTGGCGAGCGACCCTCATGCCGCCGCATTTGCTTCGCGGTGCACCTCCGGTCGAGTGCTGATACCGGCCAACGCCGACGACGATACGCTGCTCGCGAAACTCGAAACGCTCGACGAACCCAGCGGCGTGCTGATTCCCACGGCGGATATTTACGTCGGTTTCATGCTGCGGCATCGCGAACGCCTCGCCGAGCGATTTTGCTTTTGCATTCCCGATTCGGCTCTCGCCCGGTTACTGCTCGATAAGGCGGAGGAAACGGCGCGCGTCGCCGCCGCGGGGATCCCGATTCCCAAAACGATCACCGATTTGACGGGTCCGGCTCGGGATATCGTGCACGAACTGACCGTCCCGGTTATCGTCAAACCGAAGATGTCGGCTCTCGAACACGTGCTGGGGGACAAAAACATCGTGCTGCGGACGGAGCACGAATTTCGCGAGTTTCTCGACACGCGGCGGGAGATTCTGCCGCACCTGCTGGCGCAGGAGATGATTCCCGGCGACGATGCGCATCTGTGGGTCTGCAATTGCACGTTCGGCCGCGACCACCGGTTGTTGGGGGCGTTTACCTTTCGCCGGCTGGGGACGATGCCGGCACATCGGGGTTCGACCAGTTACGCCGTCAGCGAGCGAAACGGCCGTGTGATCGAACTCGTCGAGCAGCTCGGAACCGCCCTCAAATACACCGGGCCGGCGATGTTCGAATTCAAATTCGACGAGCGCCGCGGTGAATACGTTTACATCGAAATCAACCCGCGCATCGGGATGTGCAATTATTTCGATACCTGTTGCGGCGTGAATAACGTCTACCTCACGTATGCGCTGGCCCGCGGCGGCGCCGATCCGCCGCGCGTGACGGCTCCGCAAGTCGAAGGCGTGATGTATCTGGCGTTATCGACCGACTTGTACGCTCGCCTCACCGATGGCCAAGGGGTGTTCTCGATCGCCAAACGATATCTCTCCCACGCATTCCGCCGACACGTCGGTGCGTTCTTCTCGTGGCGCGACCTCAAACCGGGCGTCGACGAGTTCCTGCGATCCGCACCGATGTTTATTCGCGGCGGCATCCGCAAACTCTTCCGGCGGTGAGAGGCAAGGATGAAGGATGAAGGATGAAGGATGAAGGATGAAGGATGAGTCAGAATGACATCATCCTCGTTCCCAAGCTCTGCTTGGGAACGCAAGTCTTCGAAGTTCCGCTGCGTCTTTTAGCCCCCGGTCAATGACCGGGGGGATTTCTCGCGCACGATACCTCCGGCGACTCGCCGGGGGCAAAAAGAAAGCGCTCCGCTGCGCCAAGCCTTCGCGTCGCGGCTAACCAAATTCTGTCTCTTGTCTCCGCCGGTGCGGTTTTTTTCGGTCGCGACAATTTCCTCTGTTACGCCGGTTGTAACTCTGCTACGTTACGTCGGCAGAGAACTGGGCGAGAAAGATCGGCGTGCGCAAAGTCCGGCACGCCTGACTTCCGTCTATGGGATAGATATCGTGTAGCCGCTTAAGAGACTCTAACATGACCGGTTGTGCTTCTCGAAAACGCCTGAGCGTTTGCCAAATCGCGAGGCACGGAGGTTATGTCAGGAGTTCTAAAAAGGTCTGACACAACCGGTGTGCGTGAGGAATAGATTTGAAAATGAGCGGAAAACCGCGATGCGCACAGGGTGTGTCAGCCTTTGTGACAGTACGCCGGGATGAGGTCAATGATTCACGTCGAGAACCTGACAAAACGATTCGCCGATTTGCGTCAGGGATCGGTGCTGGCCCTCGATCACGTCAGTTTTGACGTCCGTCCCGGCGAGATCTTCGGCTTGCTCGGCCCCAACGGCGCCGGCAAGACCACCTGCCTGCGCATCTTGAGCACCGTGCTCAAGCCGACGGGAGGCAAAGCCCTTATCGCCGGGTATAACGTCGCCGCCGACCCGGCCAAAGTTCGCAGCGTTATCGGCTTTATGTCGGCCAATACCGGTTTGTACGACCGCATGACCGCCTGGGAAATGGTGGAATATTTCGGCCGCCTGTACGGCCTCCCCGAAGACAAATTGCAGCCGCGGCTGGAAGAAATCTTCCAGATGCTGCAGATGAACGAAATCCGCGACGTGCTCGGCGGAAAAATGTCGACCGGCATGAAACAAAAGGTTTCGATCGCCCGCACGATCGTACACGATCCCCCCGTGCTGATTTTCGACGAACCGACGTCGGGGCTCGACGTGCTCGTCGCCCGCGCGGTGCTCAAGACGATACACACGCTCCGCGATCAGGGGAAGTGCATCATCTTCTCGACGCACATCATGCGGGAAGTCGAAAAGTTGTGCGACCGCGTGGCCATCATTTATAAAGGCCGCATTCTCGCCAACGCCTCGGTCAATGAACTCGAACAACTGTATCACGAGCCCGACATGGAAGAACTGTTCTTCGAATTGATATCCCGGCATGAGGCCCAGTTGGCGGCGGAGCGCGTATGACCTGGAAGAACGTCAGACTCGTTTTTTTACGTGAGGTGCGCGACCAGCTCCGCGACAGGCGGACGCTGTTCATGATCGCCATTCTGCCGCTGCTGCTCTACCCCGCATTGGGCATCGGCATGCTGCAGATGACGATGCTGTTCTCCGAACAGCCGCGAACGGTCGTCATTCTCGGCGCCGATTCGCTCCCCGAACCGGAGTTGATCAAAGGAGAGCATTTCGCCGAACGCTGGTTCTCGTCGCCGCAGATCGCCGACAAATTAATCGTGATTACCGATCGCGCCGCCGATGCATCAGCCCAAGAGACGGCGGGGGATGCCGCGGGGCCGTCGAACGCCGATTCCGCGAGCATGTCCGCCAAGCTGTTGAGCAGCGCCCGGAGTCTTCGCGAAAAATATCTTCATCTGCAGCAACTCGAACAGTTCGAGCTCGCGGAGTTGATGCAGAAGCATCATCTCGATCCCAACCGAAAAGACGATGCCGCGGCAAAACAAACGATCTCGCATTTCGCCGTCTCCGACGAAATTCGTCAGACGCGGCAAGAGTTTTCGCTGCTGTTCGCCGAAAGCCAAATTCAGGTATTGATTCTGGTTCCCGAGGGATTCAAGCGGCAGATTCAATCGATCAATCGCGGCCTCGCCGACGGTTCGCTCCAGATCGAAAAAACGCCGCAGCCTTTGCGGCCGATCGTGCTGCAGAATTCCGCCGACGAAAAGTCGTCGATCGCCTATCACCGCGTGCAGGATGTGATGCTGACCTGGGAGCGCGAACTGCTCGCCGACCGGCTGTCGCAAGCGGGACTGCCGGCGACGCTGCACACACCGGTGAACGTGCAGACCGTCGACCTCGCTCAGGAAGATCAGATTGCCGCCAATTTGTGGAGCAAGCTGTTCCCGGCGCTGATGATCATCATGGCGGTGACGGGGGCGTTTTATCCGGCGATCGATCTGGGCGCCGGCGAAAAAGAACGCGGCACGATGGAGACCCTGCTCATCTCCCCCGCCACGCGCACCGAAATCGTGCTCGGAAAATTCTTCACCGTCTTCGTCTTCAGCGTCTCGACGGCTTTGCTCAATCTCTGCTGCCTGGGGCTCACCGGCAAATACATGGTCTCGATGACCGGGGGCGGGGCCTTCTCGCAAATCGGCGACGTGGCGCTCCCTTCCGGTTCGTCGATCGTCTGGCTGTTGATCTTGCTGATCCCGTTGGCGACGCTGTTTAGCGCTCTCTGCCTGGCGCTGGCGACGTTTGCCCGCAGCAGTAAAGAGGGACAATATTACCTCACGCCGCTCTTGATGGTCAGCGTGGGAATGACGATGTTCTGTTTGTCCCCCGCGGTGGAGATCAAGCCCTTTTACAGCATCATGCCGGTGATGGGGATCGCGCTGCTCCTCAAAGGATTATTGCTCGATCCGACGTCGGCTGAGTTGACGTGGTACGCCCTGCCCGTGCTCTTCACGAGTTTCGCCTACGGACTGCTCGCCCTGTGGTGGGCCATCGAACAGTTCAACAGCGAAGAAGTGCTGTTCCGCGAAGCCGAGCGGTTCGAATTGGGCTTGTGGCTCAAACATTTGCTGCGCGACAAGGAGGCGACGCCCAGTTTTTCGGAAGCGGGCTTCTGCTTCGTGCTGATCATGATGCTGCAGTTCGGAGCGTTCAAGTTTCTGGGAGATGCCTTCCAACACGCGACCGCCGAAACGCGCGACGTTCTCATGCTGAGAATGCTCATCATCCAACAACTGGTGATTATCGGTTCCCCCGCGGCGTTTATGGGATTGATTCTCACGAAAAGCTTTCGCCAGACGTTCCGCGTCAACATCCCGAACCCGTGGATGATCGGCGCGGCGGTCGTGCTGCCATTCGCGCTCAATCCGCTGGCGATCGAATTGTCGGCGCGGTTGAACTGGTTCTTCCCGCCGCTGCCTGAAGGCGCGAAAGAGGCGCTCGGTGCGATGTCGGCGGCATCGACGCCGATGTGGCTGGCGCTTTTGGCATTTGCCGTGACACCCGCGCTGTGCGAAGAAATCGCCTTTCGCGGGTTTATTCTCAGCGGATTCAACCGAACCGGCCGAACCGGACTGGCGATCGCGCTCTCGAGTCTGACGTTCGGACTGATGCACATGATCCCGCAGCAGGTCTTCAACGCCATGCTGCTGGGACTGGTGCTCGGCTTGCTCACCGTCCGCAGCGGCAGCATTCTCCCCGCGATGATTTTCCACTTTTTGTTCAACGGCCTCGAAGTCGTCAAATCGCGTTATGGCGAGGCGATCGCGTCGTCCCCGTCGTCGGCGTTATTTGTGACGTCGGCCGAAAAAGGGCTGCGCTACACGGGATTAACGTTATTCCTCTCGGGACTGATCGCAACACTGATTTTGAAGCGGCTGTTGTTCACCGCATCGGCGAACTCCGTCGCCGATGCGTTCGCCGACGACGTCGCCGGTAAAACACCAGACCTGATGACCCCGTCGGTGACGCAGTAGAGTGGTCGAGCGGCGTCTTCGCCGCGCTGACCCGCCGTGTAGAGGGAATGCCTCATTACGAATGTCCCAAGTATTCTACGATTACGACCTGATCCATGAGCGAACGCCGACGATTTCGGGCGCGGTATATCTTTCCGGTCGATCGTCCTCCTTTGGCGAACGCAACGCTGGAAATCGAAGGCGACCGCATCGTCGCGGTGCACGATCGGTATGATCCCCGGGCGGTTGATCTCGGCAATGCGGCGCTCATCCCCGGCCTCGTCAATGCGCACGCCCATCTGGAATTCAGCGATCTCGACACGCCGATTGCTCCGCCGCAGCCCTTCACACACTGGCTGCGGGCGGTCATACACAACCGGTCGTCGCGCACCGTTTCCGTCGAAGACGCACTCGAGCAAGGCGTTCGAGAAATCGTTTCGCAGGGAACCGCCGTCGTCGGGGAAATCGCCACTCACGGCTGGTCGGCGACGGCGATCGCCGAGGCGGAGACATCGTCGCCGCCGCTACACGTGGTGGCGTTTCGCGAGTTGATCACGCTCTCTCGCGAGCGCATATCGGCGCAGCTCGAAGCGATCGCACAACACCGGCGCGATTGCAAACCGTTCGCATCGATCCAACCGGCGGTCAGTCCGCATGCTCCGTACAGCGTGCATCCGGAATTGTTCTCCGCCGCGATTGATACAGCGAAACAACACCGCATGCCGCTGTCGATTCATCTCGCGGAAACCGCCGGCGAACTCGAGCTGCTCAAAACCGGCGGCGGGGAATTTCGCGACTTCCTGCAAGAGCTTGGCGTCTGGCAGGAGCATGTGTTCGACGATCCGCGCACGCCGCTCGATTTATTAAAGGCCATGACCGACGTCGATCACGGGCTGGTCGTGCATGGAAATTATCTCACGGATATCGATGCGGATTTTCTCGCGGATCATCGGAATTTGACGGTCATCTATTGCCCGCGGACGCACGCGTACTTCGGACATCCGCCGCATCCGTGGAAACAATTACTTGAAAGGGGGGTGTCGCTCGCCCTCGGCACCGACGGCCGGTCGTCGAATCCGGATTTGAGTTTGTGCAATGAGATGTGTTTTTTGCGGATGCATCATGCCGACGTCTCCCCCGCGACGATTCTGGAGTTGGGGACGTTGAACGGTGCTCGCGCTCTGGGCGTGGATTCCGCATACGGCAGCATCACCCCAGGCAAAAAGGCGGCGATTGCGGTGATTGAACTGCCGGATGACGAAACGAGTTCGCCGGAGGCGTTATTGTTGTCTTCGAACAGCCGGATGCGCGGTCTGCTGAATCACGCACAGGAGTGATCGAAGCCCTGCTTACACCCGCACGGCTTCGGCGGGTTGATCGAGCTCGCTCTTGTAACGCTCGCGAATCGGGTCGATCACTTGCGTCACGAAATCGTCGACCTGCTCGGGAGCCCGGCCGATATAGCGCATCGGGTCGAGCGCGGAACTGAAATCGACGTTTGCGAACGCCGATTCCTGCTGCAGGCGTTCGAGCAGATCGTTGGCGAGGCCGTGCTCTTTGACTTGCCGGGCCGCGGCCTGGCTATGTTGGCGGATGTGTTCGTGCAGATCCTGCCGGTCGCCGCCAGCTTCGACGCCGGCCATCAGAATTTCTTCGGTCGCCATAAACGGCAATTCCTCCAGCAAGTGGCGATGGATCACCTGCGGATAAACCACCAGCCGGTCGGCGACGTCGCGGTACAAAATCAAAATCGCATCGGTGGCGAGAAAGGCCTGCGGAATCACCAGCCGGCGATTCGCACTGTCGTCGAGGGTGCGTTCCATCCACTGCGTGGCGGAGGTTTGCTGCGCACTCGAGGCGAGGCTGAGCACGAACCGCGACAAGCCGCACATCCGCTCGCACCGCATCGGATTGCGTTTGTAGGCCATCGCCGATGAGCCGATCTGCTTTTGTTCGAACGGCTCTTCGATTTCCTTACGGCTTTGCAGGATGCGCAAATCGGTCCCGGCTTTGTGTGCCGATTGCGATATGCCGCCGAGCATTTCCAGCACCTGGGCATCGATTTTCCGTGAGTATGTCTGCCCGGTGACGGGGTACGAGGAATCGAAACCCATTTTCTGCGCAACGAGACGATCGAGCTCTACGACTTTGCGGTGATCATCCTGAAACAGTTGCAGAAAACTCGCCTGCGTGCCGGTGGTTCCTTTCACGCCGCGGAATTTGAGGTTCGCGATGCGGTGCTCGATCTCTTCGAGGTCGAGCACGAGATCGTAACACCACAACGTCGCCCGCTTGCCGACCGTCGTCGGCTGCGCCGGTTGCAGGTGCGTGAAACCGAGACAGGGGAGTGCCCGGTATTCCTTCGCGAACCTTGCGAGGGAGTCGATGACGCTCACCAGCCGTCTGCGGACGAGTTGCAAACTGTCGCGCATCTGGATGAGCTCGGTGTTGTCGGTGACGTAACAACTTGTCGCCCCGAGGTGAATGATCCGCCGGGCGTTCGGGCAACGGTCGCCGTACGCGTGAATGTGGGCCATCACGTCGTGACGCAGTTCCCGCTCATACTTCCCGGCGGCGTTGAAATCGATATCGTCGACCGCCGAACGAAGTTCTTCGATCTGCTCGCTGCTGATATCGAGGCCGAGTTCCCGTTCGGATTCCGCCAGCGCGACCCACAACTTGCGCCAAGTCGAATGCTTCGTCTGCGGCGACCAGAGTCGGCTCATCTCGGCGGAAGCATAACGGCTGATCAACGGGTTCTCATACACGTCGGCATTCACGGCGAGACCTTTTTAGTCAAGAGACAAGAGCCAGAAAAGTCCAGAGTCGAGGGTCCAGAGTCCAGGGCCAGAAAAAGGCAGAGTACATTCGCCGGGTTTCGGTTAGCCGCGACGCAGAGGCTTTGCGCCGCGGAGCGTTTCGCTCATTTTTTCGTCTCTGGCTCTTGACTCTTGTCTCTCGACTCTTGACTCTATCCGAATGGACTAATACGACAATCAACACGACCCTGACATTATATCGAGAAGGCATCATGACGACACCGTTAGAAACACTCGTTGCGTGCGGAACGAAATTATGGCTCGACAGCGTCGATCCCGATTTTGTGCGGGAGAACCGCCAATTCGGAGCGACCGGGGCGACTTCAAACCCGATCATCATCTCCGACCTCATCAAAAGCGGCCGCTTCGACGACGAGTTGAAATCGCTGAAAGACCAAGGTCTGAACGACGAAGCGATTGCCTGGCAGATGACCGACAGCCTGGTGAAAAAAGCACAACTGGCGTTCGCCGAGGTTAACCGCGCGACCGCCGGCAACGACGGTTACGTCAGCTTCGAACTCGATCCGCTGCTCGAAGACGCGGCGTGCCCGCTTTCCATCGCCGAACGGACCGCACGCTATATCGAACTCGGCAAAAAATGGTCCGCCGGTCACGCCAACCGCATGATCAAAGTCCCGGCGACGCCGGCGGGTCTCGGTGCTCTCGAAGAACTCGCCGCCGCGGGGGTGACGCTCAACGTCACGTTGATTTTCACGATGCGGCAGTACCACGCGGCTCGCGATGCGATCTGGCGCGGAGCGACCCGGCGGAGTTCGCTCGATGGTTTTAAATCGGTCTACAGCATTTTCATCAGCCGGATCGACGTCTACACAAAACAGCACGTGACTGAGCTCTCGCCCGAGGCACAAGGGGAAGTCGGCATCGTCAATTCGCAGCGGATCTGGGCCGACAATCAAAAGTTCTGGGGGAACAAAGGACTGAAGCTGCAGCAAGAGATCATTTTCGCCAGCACCGGCACGAAAGATCCGAAAGACCCCGCGGACAAATACGTCGGCGCGCTCGCCGGTTCGGACATTCAAACCAATCCCCCGGCGACGAACGCCGACATCCAGAAGATGACCGGCAAGGTGTTCGAGCGGACGGTCGATAAATTCCCTTCGCAGACGATTCTCGACGAAATCGATCGGACGGTCGATTTCGAAAAACTCGAGACGGTGCTGATGGAGGAAGGAACGAAAAAATTCGCCGATCCGCACAAAGCGCTCATCAAACTCATCGGCGAAAAACGCCAGGCGTTGAAGTGATGGTGCGGTCGCAAAGTTATTTTGCCTTTTTAGCCCCCCGTCAATGACGGGGGGTCTACCGACGATAAATGGTCAATGCAACACCTCAATTCATGGCCCGTCATGCAAGATTATCTTGCCGTCATGCTGACAATGACCACATACGGAACCTGGTTGCGCGGCGACCAGCGAGGATGGGTGGAAGACGGCCGCACGCTGCCCCCTGACCCGGTATTGGAGCAGAGTGATCGGGTAAAAATGTTGCACAGTGTCTTCATTTTCCCCACAAATAAGCTCTTCGATATCGGTTCATTCATCGGAAATTCCTTAATCGAAAGATTGAACGTCACCTTTCTGGCGATGACCGTGCAAACATGGCACGTTCATTTCGTTATTTCGGCAACATCACACGAATTAAGTGAGGTTGTCAAATGCGCAAAAGATTCCGTTCGATATGGCTTGCGTCCCGGCCGTCCCATTTGGACTGAGGGATGTGACAAGCGATTTTGTTTCGACACGAAGTCCGTCATTGACAGAATCAACTACGTGGAACGACATAACACAGAAGGGGGCTTGCCGGCACGGCCTTGGAATTTCATCGTCGACTGGAGAGAAGATCTGCGAACGCCAAGGAGAGAAGCCCCCCCGTCATTGACGGGGGGCTAAAAGACGCAAGACGTTACATGCCCGACGGCAAACTGCCGTGGCGGAGCGCGAGTTCCGTCAGTTCAATCGCTTCTTCGCTCATGCCGATGTCCCGCATCTGCTTGAGAACGTCATCGATGTTGTACTCGACGCGGCGGACTTCCATTCGACCGTTTTCGATGACGGCATAGGCGGCACGGGGATCGCCGTCGCGTGGCTGTCCCACGCTGCCGGGGTTGATGATTTGCTTGCCGTCGTCAAGCGTAATGTGCAGCGGGATATGCGTGTGGCCGACGCAGACGTAATCGACTTCGGTTCCCTCCAGACGGGTCGCCCATGCTTCCGGGTTATCGTACAAGTATTCGTCCATCGGGTCGCGGGGCGTGCCGTGCACGAGCAAAAAACGTTTGCCGTCGAGGGTTAACGTCCGCGTGATGGGAAGCCGGCCGAGATATTTCAAGCGGACCGGCGAAAGAAGTTCCCAGTGCTTCGGGCGTGTGAACGACGCGAGTTGCCGATAACCCGATCCTTCCCGCGCGGGGACGCGCTGAGCGACGGCGTGATCGTGATTGCCGCGGACGACCGCGGTGGCGTGTTGACGCACCCAGTCGATGCAGGGGACGGGATCGGTCCCATAGTCGACGACGTCACCCATGCAGAGGCAGGCGTCAAACTCCTCTTTGATCGCCGCGAGCGCGGGCCAATTCGAATGGATGTCGGCGATCAACAGAATTTTCATAGGATCGAATTCCGCAATGGGCGCGGCTCGGTCGGGACTTGAAATAACGGGACGCGCCAAACGCGGCTTTTGAGTGCAGACGGCATCATCGATGAGATGCAAAGGCCGTCCCCATTATAGAAGACTTCGGCGTCGGAGAATCGCGATTCGGGGGTGAGATCGAAATATTTATGCGAGATAGACGGTTTCCCGGTTCGTCACTTGACCGATACCCTCTGCACAAGGTGTAATGTAGTTCTACACCTTGATCTGGGGAGAGTCTATGGAACATCCCGTCGAAAGTTTGACCTTGCGGCAAAAGTTCACCGAGGGCGAGCGCCTGGTGCGAGAGTTGATCGAGCACCTCGAACAGGGATTCCTCCCCAAGGCCGATTCGTTCCGCCGTCTGGTCGACATCAAGATCACGGACATCAATCTGGTCGACGATAATTCCGTCCGCAATCAGGCTGGCGCGTTGATGGAAAGCGATCAGTACACCGAATTAATGGTCGAGAAATTATGCCGCGTGCTCAACTCGATCAACGACGAGACAAATCGGCTGGTGAACGAGGGGTGAATTCTAACACAACCGGTTGTGCCCTATTAAAAATGCCCCAAATTCAACGGAACATCGCTACGCACAAGGTTGTGTTTGAAGGATGAGTCAGCGGTTGCCTGACTGCGTCTTTTCCCGCTTCACGTCCTTCTCTTCAGGGCCATATGCCGCGACTTCAGCGGTCGTCTCGTTGGCGCGTGTGTCGTCTTCACGGGAGTTGCGCGCCTGCAAATTCTGAAGAAGATTTACAAAAACCCTTTGCAAACATCAACATCCGATGATGATTAAGAATCCGACAAATTTTGCCGATTGGGGTGGAAATCCGGTATTTCGTCGGTTACGATGAAGTTCGGCTCTTCGGTCGTTAAATCATATGCAACATTCAGTTGCGTTCATTTCAATAGATTGCGCCCGTCCCTCGGGCAGATTTTTGTGGGGAGTGGGTCCGCACCCTGCCGGCATCGACGGAGGATCGGTCGCTTTGACTGATTTTTGCAAAAGCAAATAGCCGATTGAAAGGGGCAGACGACGTCGTAAAATGATTGCGACCTTCAGTGGGTGAATGGTCGAGAGAGCGAGACGGAACAGGCTGGACGACACGGAGATTGTCGGTCATTTCTTGACGGACGAATTGCGCTCTTCTCGTCGATCCGCGGTTGGTCGAACACCGTTCCCATTTCACGTCGTTTCAAATTACAAGTCGAAGCCAATGCCGCGGACGCGAGGCGTTCGAGTCAATTACCCGTAACATGAGGTTTGGGTTGTCGCAAGGACACGTCTGGCAGGAAAGTGATATAACGGGAAACCGTTATAGAAACAGGGTTATGAGCACTCACCCGGAATCACAAGTTGGGTTAACGGAACAGCTCAAGATGATGTTCCCCCAGCCTGACGCCCCTCCGTATGAGGATGAGTCGCTCACGGTCCTTAATCCCGAACGCCGCGGTTTAACGGGAGGAAATTCGAGTTCGTCGGTTCATCCCGCATCCGGTTCGGGGATCTCCTTTTCGCACGCGGCCGGTTCTCCGTCATCTGCGATTTGGCATCGTCTGTTTCCCAGTTCCACGGACGATGCGGCGGGCGCCGATCATTTCCCCTTCGATCCGCAAGGGATTCAGGTCGGCCATTTCATCATCGAGCACCGCATCGGCAGCGGCGGCATGGGGGCGGTGTTTCGCGCTCTCGACACGCGGTTGAATCGTGAAGTCGCCCTCAAGATCCTCACGCCGGGGCTGTCGCGCGACCTCGCCGCCGTCAAACGCTTTCAAAACGAAGCCCGTGCCGCGGCCCGGCTCGACCACGAAAACATCGCCCGCGTGTACTTCATCGGTGAAGATCACGGATTGCATTACATCGCTTTCGAGTTCATCACCGGCACGAACGTCCGCGAGTTAATTCGCGCTCGCGGCCCGCTCGACGTCGCCGAAGCGGTCAATTACACGCTGCAAATTGCAGCGGCGCTGCAGCACACGTCGGCGCACGGCGTGGTGCACCGCGACATCAAACCGTCGAACATCATCATCACCCCTAAAGGGCGGGCGAAACTCGTCGATCTCGGTCTGGCCCGCAGCGAAAAAGCCGATGGATCGGTCGATCTCACGATGGCCGGCACGACGCTGGGAACCTTCGATTACATCTCGCCCGAGCAAGCGAAAGATCCGCGCAACGTCGACATCCGCAGCGATATTTATTCGCTCGGATGCACGCTGTATCACATGCTGGCCGGCGAGCCCCCCTACCCCGAGGGGACGATGCTGCAGAAATTGCTGGACCATCAGCGCAATAACTCTCCCGATCCGCGCACGAAAAATCCGCGCGTCCCGCCGGAGTTGTCGATGATCGTCCGCCGCATGATGGCCAGCGAGATGGACCGCCGATATAGCTCTCCCGAGCAACTGATCAAGGACTTGATGCCGATCGCCGCCGGTTACGGTTTTCGCGGCGTGAGCGCCGAGGGCCTGGTCTGGATGTCGCAGGAACCGCACCGCCCGGGATTCGCCCAGCGCAACCTGGGCTGGATGATTATGACGACGGCACTGCTGTTGTTCGTCGCCGTGCTCGATCGGTATCCCGATTTCGGCCAAGGGCATTCGCGCGCGACCACGGGAGATCCCACACGCACCGCCGCAACTTACCTTCCCGCAGCCGACGGGGATGGATCCAACAACGGCATCGACGTCTCGGCCGATCGTGCGCCGAAGAGGAAATCGGCCGACGGTGAGAAACAAATCCGCGGGAACAATTCACAGGCCGCCCAAACCGACGACGCCGTGGAAGCGGAAAAACCTGCGGGGGTGGAGATTTCCAGCGGGAACCAGGCGGACGTCATTCGCACAGTGAGTGAATTCCTCGGCAGGAAACGCGCTGGTCCTCACGATGACGATACCGCATCCGAGCTTCAGCTTCCTCCCCTCTTCGAGACTCCCGAACTGGCGCCATTGACTCAGAAGAACACGAAACCTCCGAGGGCGACAACGTTGACCAAGCCGGCGCCTCTATCGACGAACGATACTCCCAATGCCGACGAAGATGCCGAGGTCGCCACGAATTCCGGCGTTTCGAAGACGCCCGTCGGCGACTCGACGCCGAAACCTTCACCGCGACCTGCGGAGACCGCCGAGGCGCGCACGCCGACGCCGGGCGACAAACCGCGTCCGACGTTGGAAAGCCAGGCAACGCCGTACGTCATTATCGATGCGATGGGAACCGCGAAAAAGAAATTCGGCACGCTTGAAGCGGCCTGTCAGGAGGCCGCCGACGGCAGCGTGATCGAACTGCAGTTTAACGGAGTCCGTTCCGAAAAGCCGATCAAGATCAACGAAAAAACGATCACGATTCGCGGGGCCAACGGATATCGTCCGGTCATCGAATTCGTGCCGGTGCAGATTCCCGGACAGGGGGATCAGACGCACATGATCACGGTCGCCAACGGTTCGATGAATTTCTTCGACGTCAATCTGACGATGCGCGTCGACCCGAAAGTGGTCAGCGACAAATGGGCGCTGTTCTCGCTGCAGGCCTTCCGTCAGATGAGTCTGCAACGGGTGCTCGTGACGATCGAAAACCCGGACCGCAGAAACGCGACCGTCTGCGAAGTGCTCCCTCCGCCGACCGGCAACGTTCCCAACATGAACATGATGGATAAGCGCCCCCCGCGCGATCCGTACGAGTTCGAATTAAATCACTGTCTGGTTCGCGGCACGGGTCGCCTGTTCGATGTGCAGACGACCGAACCGGGCCGCTTCAGCGTGCTCCATTCGGCGGTCGCGCTCGAAGGCAACCTCTTGTTCGTCCGCGGCGATCAGGTCAAAGGGGCCGAACTGCAACGCCTCGAACTGCGGCTGGAACACGTCACCGCGCTGCTCGGGGAATCGCTGGTTCGCGTCGAAAGCGGAACTCAAATTCCGCTCGAACTTCTTCCGCTGTTCGTCACGGCCCGAAACAATCTCTTCTCGCTCGGCGACAAGCAGCCTTTGGTTTCGATGGAAGGGAACATGACGGTTTCCGATTTTCAGCGTTTGTTCCGCTGGACCGGCGAGAAGAATTTTCACAACGAGACCGCGGTGTTCTGGACGATTCATTCGACGCAGGGAATTTCCGAGCGAAAGTCGTTCAACTTTGACGAGTGGTTGCGGATCGGGATGACGATCGCCGACGTCGGCGTACGGAACGAGCCGATCCTGTGGGAAAGCGACCGGCAGAACAAACGTTTCGTCGAACTCCGAGCCGCCGATTTCGAATTGCTGGACGAACCGCAGATCAACCCGGCTCGCATCGGCGCCGCCGACGGCAGCGCCGCCGGCGCCGACCTGCTCGAACTCCCGAGCGAATCGAAGGATGAAGGATGAGAAGACGACCGTCGCGTTGTTTCTGACTCATCCCTCCGCCTTCATCCCTTTCTTTAAAGGCGCCCTCATCCGGCCTTCAGCCACCTTCTCCCAGAGGGAGAAGGATGAAAGGCACGCCGAATTGCAAATACGGCTCACCCCAACAGCTCGCGCATTTCCTCGCGGGTGAAGGGCTGCGCCAGACGGGCGCCGCGCTGGGTGACAATGCGGGCGGCGGCGTGAGAGGCGAGATGGCCCGCCTGTTGCCAACTTAAACCGTTGGTGATGCCGTACAACAGACCGGCGGCGTACATGTCCCCTGCGCCGGTGGTATCGACCGCATTCACCCTCACGCCTTCGATCGGAATCAATTCGTCGTTGGTCATCAATAGCGAACCGTTCTTCCCCAGCGTGAGGGCGACGTCGCAGGCCTGCTTGTGGATGAACCGGGCGCACTCGACCATGTCGGTCTGCCCGGTCAGGCTGCGGGCTTCTTCGAGATTGCAGAACAACAGATCGATCGAGTTCTCGATCAACTCCCAGAAATGTTCGCGATAATGCTGAATCAAAAACGGATCGGAGACGGTGAACGCCACGCGGACGCCGTTTT
Organism: Planctomycetaceae bacterium; assembly: GCA_040881995.1. Lineage (GTDB taxonomy): Bacteria > Planctomycetota > Planctomycetia > Planctomycetales > Planctomycetaceae > JAQCEJ01. The sequence goes on along the minus strand of JBBECD010000100.1, from coordinate 3,187 downwards.
TCTTGGCGAGTTCAATCGCCTTCAGGGCCGCCGCCTTCGTCGAATCCCCCGTAAAGAGATATCCTTCAACGTACACGTACTTCGCCTTTTTGATTTCCGCCTCGCTGATATCGTCGGGCGAAAGCGTCGCCGAGACGCCGAGATGCGTGAGCATCGTCCGCTGGGCGTCGGGCGTAATCAACACCACACAGGTTCCCGTCGTTTCGCGCGCGGGGGGAACCTCGATGGCGATGCCGATCTTCCGCATGTCGGACAAGAAAAACTCGCCCAGCGCGTCGCCGCCCACTTTGCCGGCGTAGGCGGCGCGGCCTCTGAAATCGGCGATTCCCATAATCGTATTGGCGGCCGATCCGCCGGCACAGCGGGTGATCTGTTGACCCGCCAGTTTCGACAAGACCTGCGATTGCACCGATTCATCGACCAGCGTCATGATCCCTTTCGAAAAGTTGAGAGCCGTCAGCGTTTCATCCGACACCATGGCCTGAATATCGACCAGCGCGTTGCCGACTCCGTAGACGTCATAAGACATGAATTTGGCCCACCTTCCATCGGGATTTGATTTTTCCGAATTCAACGTTCGACTGGTTCATTGTAACTCCCGTCGCCCCGTCAAGCCAGCATTGCAATTCCACGGAACGTGACTACGATACGGTAGAGACAATTTCCCTCGCAAGCCGACGACGGCGATCGATCTGCGGAGACATTCGCCGAGAGATAGCGGCCGTTAAAGGAACATCCACCATGAGTCACACGACCGGCGCCTCAGTTCGATCTGATGCCGCATATTCCTACGAAACCAGTCTTCCGCCCATCGGCGGCGATTCCGCCTCGCGCCCTTCGGGAACCACTCCGGGAAGTTTTGCGTTGCGTCAACAGATCGCCCCCGCAGCGAGCGGACGGCTGACGTTCTCGTCTCCCGATACGCCGGGCATGCCGGCTCCTTCGTCGAAAACGGCGTGGGACTTTCTACCCGGCGGCTGGACGACCGAAGAACTCGGCACGATGACCGATGCCTCGAACGTTCCGGCCGAAAGCAGCGTGGATCAACAATTCCTGTTTCAGCAGGGAGACGGTTCTTGGCGGCGCGTCACCTGTCCGCCGGGATTCGAGCCGATCACGCAGCTCGAATCGGCCCGGTTGGGGGTCATCACTTCCGAAATGCGGCGGGTCGCCCAGCGCGAACCGCATCTGACGCCCGAGCAAGTGCGCGACGAAGTCGCCGCCGGGCGGATGATCATTCCCGCGAATAAAGTTCACCTCGGCTATCAGCTCGATCCGATGTGCATCGGCCGGGCGTCGCTGACCAAGGTCAACGCCAACATGGGTGCTTCACCCGTTTCGTCGGGGACCGAGGAAGAACTCGAAAAACTCCGCTGGGCCGAAAAATGGGGTGCCGACACGGTGATGGACCTCTCCACCGGCGGGAACCTTGATGCCTGCCGCGACGCGATCCTGCGAAACAGCACCGTTCCCATCGGTACCGTGCCGATTTATTCGATGATCATCGGCCGCAAGCTCGAAGACCTCGATCACGATGCGATTCTGCAAATGATCGAACATCAGGCGAAACAAGGGGTCGATTACTTCACCATTCACGCCGGCGTGCTCCGCGACCATCTGCCGTTCATCAAGAAACGGCTGATCGGCATCGTCAGCCGCGGCGGTTCGCTGCTCGCGAAATGGATGCTGACGCACGGCCGCGAAAATCCGATGTACGAACTCTGGGAACAAATCTGCCGGATCATGCGGCGGTACGACGTCAGCTTCTCGATCGGCGACGGCCTGCGGCCCGGCGGACTCGCCGACGCGACCGACCGCGCACAACTCGCCGAACTCGAAACGCTGGGTGAACTGACCGAACGGGCTTGGCGTCAGGGGGTGCAGGTGATGATCGAAGGGCCGGGACATGTTTCGTTCGATCAGATCGAATATAATATGAAACTCGAACGCCACCTCTGTCACGGGGCGCCGTTCTACGTGCTCGGGCCGCTCGTGACCGACATGTTCCCCGGCTACGATCACATCACCAGTTGCATCGGCGCGACGGCGGCGGCGTACCACGGAGCCAGTATGCTCTGTTACGTCACGCCGAAGGAGCACCTCGGTCTTCCCAAGAAGGACGACGTCAAGCAGGGCTGCGTGGCTTACAAGATCGCCGCGCACGCCGCCGACGTCGCGCTGGGCATTCCCGGCACGCGCGACCGCGACGACGAACTGACGAAAGCCCGTGCGGCTCTCAATTGGGAAAAACATTTCGAACTCAGCTTTGATCCCGACTTGGCCCGCGCGCTGCACGATGAGGATCTCGACGTCGACACCGACTTCTGCGCCATGTGCGGCCACGACTGGTGCAGCGTCCGCATCTCGAAAGAGATCGTCGAGTTCACCAGCGGGAAGGACGAGACCTACGCCTGGGAGAAGGCGACGAAGTCGGCGGCCTTGTCGGTGGAACAACAGGAGATTTTGGAGAAGCGCGGCGTCCTCAGCCCCGAAGAGATCCACAAGCTGGCGAGCAAGACCCGCAAGGCGGTGGGGGCCGAGGGGGCAAAGGCCTCGTGCCACAGCGACTACGTGGATGACGAGGCGGCCCGGCGGGTGCAGGAGCGGTCGCTGCCGGTGGTGGAGGTAAGGTGATGAAGACGATCCGCACGGCGGGCACCGTCCACGGCAACAGCATCGAACTACCGGCGAACCTCGGATTGGCCGACGGGCAGGAGGTCGAGGTAATTGTGCGCGTGTCGTCCCAGACGCCTGCCGTGTGGGGAGAAGGATTACGGCGGTGCGCGGGAGCGCTGGCCGAGACGTGGTCGGACGAGGACGATCGAATTCTGGAAGAGATCGCTCGCGATCGGAAGGTTGAACGGCCGGCCGAGATCGAGGAATGAGCTTTCTACTGGACACAAACATCTGCTCGGCTCACCTCCGCCGTCCGGCAGGGCTGATGCATCGGTTCGTCCAGTATTCCGGCCGACTCTCGATTCCCACAATTGTGCTGGCCGAACTCTACGCGTGGGCTTACCGCCGTGATGATCCGCAGCCGCTGCTGACGGCGATCGAAGACGATCTGCTTCAGGATGTGCAGGTGCTTCCGTTTGATGACGCATGCGCCCGCGAGTTCGGTCGCGTGCGCGGGACGTTGCTGCGCCAAGGTGTTTCGGTCAGTCGTGCCGACCTGTGGACTGCCTCG
>JBBECD010000099.1:0-31423 GCA_040881995.1 Planctomycetaceae bacterium | reverse complement strand
AAAGCCTACTGGAACACCCTCGCCACCTGATTACCGAAATCGGCGACTACACCCCTGCGAATCCGATTAAGTCCGCGGATTTGTCATCGCGCGAGTCCATCCGTTATAGTTCACGGCAATTGCTCATCCGCAACGTGATCCCCTCTCGAAAGACCACCCTATGCAAACCGACAAGCAGGGCAAGCTCGCCCATATGGTTTATTTCTCGCTCCTCGACGACAGCCCCGAGGCGTGCCAGCGGATTATCGACTCGGCTCACGAACTCCTTACCGGCATCGCCGGCGTGGAATTCCTGGGCATCGGGACGCTGATTCGCGATCTCGACCGGCCGGTGAATGTGCGCGATTTTCAGGTCGGCATTCACGTGATCTTCCGCGATCGGGCCGCGCACGATGCCTATCAGGTTCACCCGCAGCATCAGAAATTTATCGCCGACAACAAGCCGAACTGGAAGCTCGCCCGCGTCTTCGACTGCACGCTGTTGTAGTCGCGGAAGGGATTCGCGCATGACGCGGCGTGAGGAGGATCGTCATCTTTGCCGCTGTCGGGGGGCGGAAGAAGAGGGGCGTCGTCGTCCGCATCGGACGCCGCGTTTCCGAGATTGTACGTGTGATTGCACTTTTGACATTGCAATTTCGTCCCGATGCGCCCTTTTAAGAGTTGCATTGAGATCTTGAGAATCTTGCCAAAGCGGCCTTGTGGTTGAGCGATTTCTGCGCCGCAACGGGGGCAGAGGATTTTCCCGGCGTCTGAGTTCATAAGTATTTGGCCCTGTTCGCTGTCTCTGAGAATCTATCCGGAAAGTTGGCTCGGACACAATTCGTGGTATCGAGGCGGTGCAATGGGCACAACATCTCGTAGGACTGCCAACATTTCCGGATAGATTCTGACATCGATGTCAAAGCCGACATGTGCGGCGGTCGGAAAAGTTTGGAGGGAGAATGTATGCCTCAATCTCGGAGCGCTTCCCCCGATGCGATATCAAGTTATACGCGATCGGTGCGACGGCGAGTTGGCACAGATACATTCATTTTTCAAAAAAGTAGAAGTTGAGGTTTTTCCCCTACATGTCTCAGTCCAGTAGATTGATATGAGGGATTTCCCTCAAGTGCGTCATTACGATATTCCTTAACAGGATATCCTTCGAAAGGATCGAAACCGTGCGTGCGCTAACATTCGGCGAGGTGATGTTGCGGATGTGTCCCGAGGGACATCTCCGCGTGCGGCAAGTGCTTCCCGGCAAGCTCGACGTGACTTTCGGCGGCGGGGAACTCAACGTCGCCGTTTCGATCGCCATCCAGGGTGGGAACTCGGCCTTTATGACGGCGCTCCCCGATAACGTGCTGACCGACGCGCTGGTTCAAGAAATGCGAAAACTCAACGTCGACGCGCGTCTTATTCAGCGCGTGAAGCAGGGACGCTTCGGCATCTACTTCGTCGAAACGGGTGCCGATCAGCGCGGCGGGACGGTGACGTACGATCGCGAGGGGAGTTCGATTTCGTTGCAGCTCGCCGATTCGTATCCCTGGGCGGAAGCGTGTGAAGGTGCCAACTGGTTTCACATCACCGGTATCACGCCGGCGATCAGCAAGGCGGCCGCCGATGCCGCGCTGATGGCGGTGCAGCAGGCGAAAGCGCACGGGCTAACGGTCTCGTGCGATTTGAACTTTCGCAAAAAATTATGGAACTGGGAACCCGGCACCAAACCGGTCGATCTCGCGCAGAAGACGATGAAAGAACTCTTGAACTTCGTGGACGTCGTTATCGCCAATGAAGAGGATGCCGAGTTGACGCTGGGGATCGCCGCGCCGCATACCGACGTCTCGGCGGGAACATTGAATCTCGACGGCTACGAATTCGTGGCAAAGACGATCACCGAGAAATTCCCGCAGGTGAGCCGGGTGGCGATCACGCTGCGGGAAAGCGTCTCGGCCAGTCACAACAACTGGGGCGAGATGTTTTACGACCGCGACGCCGGTGCGGCGGCGTTCGCCCCGTTAAACGCCGACGGCGAATATGCTCCGTACGAAATGCGCCACATCGTCGATCGCGTCGGGGCAGGGGATTCGTTCGCCGGGGCGCTCATCTTTGCCCTCAACACGCCCGAATTGAGCGAACCGGCGACGGCGCTTCGTTACGCGGTCGCGGCGAGCTGTCTTAAGCACACAATGTACGGCGATTTCAATTACGCGACGCGCGGTGAAATCGAAACGCTGATGGGCGGTTCGGCTTCGGGACGCGTGCAGCGCTGAAGCGCCGTTTAACCCGGCGGCCGGCGCGAGTTGAAGATCAGCCCGTAGGGAAGATGACGCGGGGCGTTTTCGCGGTTGGTTACGATATCTTGCGAATGCTGTCCGAACATCCGCCGGGTGAGCAGCCGCAGCGGATAGCCGCGCGCTTGTGAGGATTGGTTTCCGTCGGCAGTGGATTGATGCATCAGTTCGACCGTCATGATGGCTCTCCGCAGTACGTCAATGGTGTCATTCGTCGTGAATTGAGAGGCTCTAACACAACCGGTTGTGCTTGTTATTTATGGCGCAAATTCAGTTGTTAAACGTCACGCACAGAGGTTGTGTTAGAATTATTGAGTCGTTGGGCAGGAACAGAAGTTCCTCATTTTAAGTGTGCGCTCTGCGCGAAGCCGTGCGGCAAATTTGTCGAAGGAACGCCGTTTTGCCTGAAGATTTATGCCCGGACGCACGCAAACGCACCGCATACCCGATTTACCACGCAACTGGCCGTTTCAACTGTCGTGCCAATTCGATACAACCGTTATAAAGCGATGGATGACGGCCGCGACTCGCTTCCGCCCCTTTAAGAAATGCTCACGATTATGCTGCTGATACCGGTTCTCGATCTGCTCGGAAAACAGGTGGTGCGCGGCGTCGCCGGGAAACGAGAGACATATCGTCCGATCGAAACGCCTCTCGCGCCGGGGGCCGATCCTCTCGTTCTCGCCGAAGCGTTCCGCGAGCGGTTCGGTTTGAGTCTGTTGTACGTGGCCGATCTGGATGCGATTCTCTCCCGTCAGCCGAACTGGAACGTTTATCGCCAACTGGTCGATGCCGGTTTCCGGCTGCTGGTCGATCCGGGCCTGCGAACGGCGGCGGACGCCGAATCGATCTTCGCGTGCGGCGTCGCCAAGGTGATCGCCGGACTGGAATCGTTGAACGGTCCCGACCAGCTCGATCAGATGGTCGCGGCGCATGGAGCGGACCGGGTGATCTTCAGCCTCGACTTGAAGAATGGCGTTCCGCTGTGCGATCAGTCGGCGTGGGGGAAACGCTCGCCGCTGGAGATCGCCGCCCGTTCGATCGATACGGGAATCAGTGCGATGCTGGTGCTCGATCTGAAGCAAGTCGGTTCGGGAAAGGGGATCAGCACGCTCGCGCTCTGCCGCCGCATTCACGAGCAGAATTCGCGAGTGGAACTGTACACCGGCGGCGGCGTCCGCCATCGCGACGATCTCATGGCGCTGCAGGCCGACGGCCTCACGGGCGTGTTGATCTCGAGCGCGCTACATCAGGGAACAATCACCGCGGACGACTGCCGCTACTTCGGCGGCGGAGCGTCGAGGTGAAGAAGGATTGGGAGATTGGGAGAAGCGCTCCGCTGCGCTAAGCCTCCGCGTCGCAGCTAACCGAAGAGGTCAGATTCTCCTTGTCTCCTTGTCTCCCCCTCTTCTTCAATCACTCGCGGCGTTCAAAAATCAACGGGTGCTCCGACTCCGGGTCGGCGACTCGGAGCGAAATCTTGCCGTCGAGGACGGCGGTTAACAGATCGCCGCAGACTTCGGTGCGCCAGCCCTGCATCAGCCGGGGGAGCGGACCGGCGTTTTGATTGTAGACGTGCCAGCGGACGAGTTGCTTCAAATCGGCATTCGTGCCGACGAGTGTGACGGAGACATTGAGTTCGGCACACCGGTTCGCCAGCGCGATCGAGAGAATCTTGCTGAGAATCTGCTCGTCCTGATCGCGGTCGTAATCGGGTTCGGGAAACGGCGCGGGGAGTTCCTCGTTCGGCAGATCTCGGGCCGCTTCGATACAGTTTAAGATGCGGTCGATCCGCTTCTGATAATCGGGACGATTCATATCGCGGGTCGAGAGAACCTCTTTCGCCGAACGCGGCAGGCGAAAGGCGATTTCGAGCAACAGGTCGTCGCGGAGAATCTTGCGGGCCGGCTGATTGCGGCTCTCGGCTTCCGATTCCCGCCAGCGAATCAATTCCCGGGCCGCCGCGAGCGAGCGGGGTTTGAGCCGATGCAGCCCCGAAAACCGCCGCCAGCTTTCGGGGGAGAGTTCTTCTTCCAGATCGCTGACCATCCGCGCGAACTCGGCCTCGGCCCATGCCAGCCGGCCCATCGAAATGAGCGATTTCTTTTGAATCTTCCAGATGGGGAGCACGTGCTCCACGTCCTCGAGCCCGTAGGCGATCTGCTGTTGCGTCAGCGGACGGCGACGCCAGTCGGTGCGGGTCTCCTTGCCGTGCGTGTTCGTCTTCAGCACCCGCGAAACCATGCTGCTGTACGCGAGCGGAAAACTCCGGCTGCGAAGTCCCTCGGCGAGCTGCAGGTCGACCACTTTTCGCGGCGAACGGCCGCCGAAAATCTGGCAGAAGCGGATTTCTTCCCGGCCGCCGTGCAGCACGATCGTCGTTTCGTCGTCGGCCATGATATCCCACCATGCCGAGAGATCGTCGATCTCGTACGGGTCGACGAGACAAGCCCGCTCTTCGGTTGCCAGTTGCAACAGGCACAATTCGGGTCGGTAGGTGTACTCCGAAACGAATTCGGTATCGCACGCGACCAGTCCGGCCTGACGCACGTGAGCACAAAATTCTTCGAATTCTTTGCGGCCGACGATGATGGGGGAATTCTGCAAAGACACTGACAGAGACTTTCGTCCATGAAAAAAGGGGATGAATCGCATTCGCCGCGAACGACAGGACGTACAGCAACGTCAATTCACTGCACGCAAGATAACGCCGCACCGTTACTGGCGCTGGCCGCGCGGACGTTGTTCGCAGAGGACAACCGCGATTGTTGTCAAATCGAACCGCATCCCGCAAGAGATGCCGATGCGATCTTGCACATTTCGCAGAATCTGATCCCCATGACCGGCGGCAAAAACGCGCCGGGAATCGCAGAATTCACGCCGGTTTGGGGATCATGCGGCTGATGCGGACGTGGCGGTCGTAATGGGCGGTCGCGATCTGAATGCCGTCGGGATGGAGATCCATATCGCGAACGGTATTCGGCATTTGAAAGCGGAAGAACTCGCGGTCCTGATCGGGTTTGAAGAACATGATCCAGCCGCCGCTGCTGCCGCCGGTTCCGCTGATGAGGTAACCGTCGGGATGATGCACCAGCCGCCAGGACATGCCGTTGACACCTTCCGTGACATGGGAGCGAACGACCTCTCCCTTCTCCCAGTTGAACAGAATGACGAGCGGTTCGTTGACCGCCCCGAGCGGATTGGTCGCCTTATGCAGACCGCCGGCGGCGAGAGATTTGCCGTCGGGACTGATCGACAACGCACGCACTCCGCCGTAGTCGACTCCTTGACCGGCGCCGTTCGCGAAATACAGCGGAGCCGCGGCGAAGTCGCGCGCGTGGCCGCCATCGGCGACGTTCCATTGTTTAACGACCCCCTTGAGATCTCCCGACAAGAGAATCTCGCCGTTGGGGTGAAACAGCGTCGTATAAACGTAATGTTCGTGACCGGTCAATTCGCGAATCAACGATCCATCGGCGGCATTCCAGACTTTCACAAGCCGGTCGTTGCCGCAGGTCGCGATTTTCGAACCGTCGGGACTGACCGACAGCGAGCGTAGCCAGCTGTCGTGTGCCTGAACCGCGCGAATCGGTTCGGGAGCCTCGGCGGCCAACGGCCACCAGACGAGCCGGCCGTCGTAACCGCCGGAGTACAGCGTTTGACCGTCGGGCGAAAACCCGAGCGAACGAATCCAACTGTCGTGCGGGCCTTTGAACGAAACCGCCGTCCCGGAGGCCAAGTCCCAGCGCTGCAGCGTATAGTCTTCTCCGCCGACGACGACGTATTTTCCCGTCGGGTCGAAACGGCACGAAACGAGCGGGCTCGGCGTCTCCCATTGGACGGCCACGTGCGTCTGCGCGGGATCGGCCTTTGGTTCCCCCGTCGCTGCGTCGGCTGCGGCGTCGTTCATCATGCCAACAGTTCCTGAATCGGCGAGTAAGCCGGATCGGCCAGCGGAACGTCGCGGCCGCCGATATCGAAACTGCCGCTGGAATCGACCCCCACGGCTTTCAAATAGGTGTGGAACAAATGGCCGTGGTCGACCTGGCGATCGACGACGGCGGTGCCGTTTTCGTTGGTCTTGCCGATGACGGCCCCCGGTTGAATGCCGCACCCCCCCAGGAGGACCGACCAGGCGGTTCCCCAGTGATCGCGTCCGTAATAGACGTTGATATTCGGCGTGCGGCCGAATTCCGAGAGCATGATGATGAGCGTGCTCTCGAGCATGCCGCGTTCGGCCAGGTCGGCGACAAACGTCGAGAAGGCCCGATCGACTTCACCGAGCTGTTCGAGGTGGAAATCGAAGTTTTCGTTATGGGTGTCGTAGTTGGAGTGCGAGACCTGCACGAAGGTGATGCCGTTTTCGAGCAACCGCCGGGCCAGCAGACAATGCTTGCCGAGTTCGCTGGCGCCGTACCGCTCCTGTTCGGAGGCGGGTTCTTTCGAGACGTCGAAGATGTCTTTGCGTTCCATCAGTTGCTGGGCCTGTTCGAAGCTGTAGGTGTAGGCGTCGGTCAGGGCGGAACGCCGCTGGCTGCTGAAGCGTTCGTTGAGCTTGCGGCGTATCTCCTGCCGCGCGAAATCGGCCTGCAACTCGACGTTCGAAAGCCGCTCGATGTTGGGGGGCGGGTTGCCGTTAAGCGAGACGCTGGAATATTTCGGACCGAGATAAGCCGAATGGCCGCTCCCTCCGGGAATCATGATATGACCGGGGAGCGGGCTGTCCGACGGCGTGAGGGCCTTCGCCGCGACGGCGCCGAGGACGGGGAAGTTCGAGGCGGGGGTCTGACGCCGGCCCGTCAGCATCATGTAAGCTCCCTTGCCGTGATCGTTTTCGGCAGTGTTCACGCTGCGGACGATCGACAAATGATGCATCTGCTGCGCGGTCATCGGGAGTAATTCGCAGATGTGGACTCCCGGCACCGAGGTCGGAATCGCCCGGAACGGGCCGCCGGTGTTGGTTCCCGGCTTGGGATCCCAGCTTTCGAGCTGGCTTAAACCGCCGTGCATGTTGAAGACTACGATCCGCTTTTGATCTTTGTTCAATTGCGCCGTCGATCCCGGCTGTGCGAACAGGCTCAGTCCGCCGAGAGCCGCGGCGGAACCGGCCATCATCTGGCCCAGGAACTGCCGGCGGGCCAGCACATGTTCGTCGGAGCGGCAAGAATATTTGCACAACATGGCTCGTTACTCCTTAAGACGGTGGGGGGATGTCTTTCAACTCTGTGGATGTTGAGGCGGGAATGTCTTTTACTATTCTAAATGATCCTAACATAACCTCTGTGCGTGGCGATTTTTGTCGAATTTGCGGCATAAATAACAAGCACAACCGGTTGTGTTAGCATCTCGTAATTGAGGGTGGGATATTAATGGTTAAATCGGAATTCGCTCGACGTGAGCAACGCCCATACCAATTCCTTCACCGCCGAGGGACGGGCCTCGCCCCGGTCGGCGAGATATTGCGTCACTTCGGCGACCTCTGTTTCTTCAGGCATCCGCGTCAGTACGGCGAGGTACAATTCTTCGGCAAATAATTTCGCATCGGCCTGCTGCACGAGTCGTTCGGTCAGATTTCCGCCGGCGGGATTCAGCCAGCCGTCAACCGTGCCGCCGTTTGCCAGAAACAGCGCTTGCTCCGCCGTCGCGAAGAAGTCGTCCTGCGGCTGGCCGGCGCCCGCGCCGTACAAGCCGACGAACGTGTTGACGTTCCCCTGCAAGTTGGTATAAACGGTCTGTTCCACATGATTCGTTTTCGCGGCGAGGTATTGCGGATCGTTCGGATTCGCTTCCGGCGCCGGATTGTTCTTCACGAATTCGGCTTCCACCGCGGCCTTCTGCTGATCGACGATCCCTACAACCTGCATCACGCTCCAGACAAACTGCTCGGGACTGAGCGGTTTCAAGGGGGCGACGGCATATTGCTTCGTCCACAATTCGGTCACCGCGGCATTTTGATCGGCCAACGCCGTCCGCTGCGTCTTCACGAGTTCATTCGCTTCGACGAGTTGCTGCTGAGCGGCGGCGACTTGCCCGACGGTTTGTTCAACCGTCTTTTGTATTCCGGAAAGGGTCTGCTCGGCCGTCGCCACCGTTTCTTGTGCGGTTTTCAACTCGGCTTGTTGCGTCGCCACCAGTTTGGTCGCCGTGTCGATCTCCTGATTCATCTGATCGGTCAGCGTTTTCAACTTGCCGACGGTTTCGGTGAGCACCGCGTCGCCGGGGATTTTTTCCAGCGCCGCTTGGGAAACGATGAGGGCGTCGTTGACCGCCTTGCCTTTTTCCTGTTTCGCCGTCTGCTCGGTCTGAGCGGCCGCGACGAGTTTTTCTTTTTCGGTCATCACAACGTTTGCGGCGGCCACCGTCGCCTCGGCGTTCGCGACGTCGGTTTTCTGCTGTTCCTGCAATGTCGTCAGTTCGGCGAGGCGCTGTTCGATTGGGGGTATCGAGGCGACCGCCGTCTCGACAGCCGGCGTTAACTCACGCAGCTTGAGCAGCGATTGAATCTCTTTCACCTGCAACTCGGCGCGCCGTTCGAGGGCTTTTTGCTGTTCGACGGCCGTTTTGGCCGCGAGGAACGGCTCTCGCAACTGATTGGCGGCGGCACGGGCGGCGGCGAGTTGCGCTTCGACGTCCGCGAGTGTTTTCAGCGCCGCGGCGTGGCTTTCATTCACCGGAATCAACGCCGCTTCTTTCTCGGCGACGGTCTTCGTCAGTGTTTCGACCTCCACGGCGATCTGCGCCGCGCGGACGACGAATTTCTCGGCGGCCTGAGCGAGTTCCGGTTCGTTCGGAAGTTTCTGCACGGCGGCTTGTGCCTGATCCGCGGCGGCTTTGACCGTATTAAAGACGTCCTGCTTCACGGTCACCATAGTCTTGGCTTCACTCACCGCGGCGGTCGCCGTGTCGACGGCCTTACGCGTCTCGGCGGCGGCGGCGCGGGAATTCAGCGCCTCCTGAGCTTTTTCGGTCGCCGTTTTGAACGCCGGGGACAACGCTTCCTGAGCCGCGGTTTGCGCGGCGATCGCTTGTTTCACCGTCTCGGCGATTGTCTGCACGTTCGCTTCGACCTGCGGAAGTTGTGCGAGTACGGGATCGATCTGCATCATCAGATCTTCCGGCATCTGAAACGACCGCTGATACGCTTGCGTCTTGGCGATATCGCGAATCAACGACCGCAGATCAAAATTGCGGGCGGCCAGCGTGTCGCTCAATAACTCGAGCAACTCGGGATGCGTCGCCAGATTGTCGAGGTGATGCAAATCGACCGGATTGACCAAGCCGCGGCCCATCATGAAGGCCCACGTTCGGTTCGCGATATTCCGCTGAAACGCCCGGTTGGTTCCCGCCGCGACAAGTTCGGCGAACTTCGCGCGGCGGCTGTACTTCGGCACGGGAATAACCTTGTCGGCCGGTTTGACCTCGTACTCTTCACCTGGCGGAAAACTCGGCTCGGTCAACTCGGGATCGCCCGGCAATTTCGGCAGGGTGCGGCCGTAATCCCCCGTAAAGACCGATTTAAAGTCGACTTCGCCATCCGCCTTTTCGGCGAGCACGATCCGCTTGTTCTGATCTTCCTGCGTAAATTCAAAGTTGCGGCTCACGAATGCGAAGAGCCCGTAGTAATCGGACTGATAATACGAATCGATCAACGGATGGTTGTGACACTGGGCGCACTGCAAATCCATCCCGAAAAAGACCCGGCCGACGTCGCGGGTGACGAGATTCGGCTCGGCGTCGCGGTCGAGATAAAATTTCGCCTGCGCCCGCTGAGCCGGATCGATGCCATTGGCACCGAGGATTTCCGCCGCCAGTTGATGGTACGGTTTGCCGGACTGATACGACGCAAAGAGGTATTGTCGCCATTCCGGGGTCGGGACGGCTTTATCGCCGCGACGCTCCATCAGCATGATGTCGAGCACGGTCGCCATCCGGCGGCTATGTTCGGGGGACTGCATGAGCGTGTCGACCAGCGAATTTCGTTTCTCCGGCGACGTATCGGCGAGAAACGCACGGGCTTCCGTCACCGACGGGACGCGGCCGAGCAGATCGAGATACAGGCGGCGGAGAAATTCGGCATCGCTCGCCGGAGGAGCCGCCGGTCCCAGATGATTGGCGTTAATGAGCGCATCGATCGGGGCGGTCAGGCTTTCGGCGGGAGCGGGCGTCGCCTGAGCTGCTACAGAGGAAGCCATTCCCCACGAGACGGCTGTCGCCAGCATTAAACGCGAAAACCAAGTGATGGTTGCCTGCCGCACCATTTTTTCCCCCACATTCGCCCGTCGAACCGACTCCCGACTGCCCAGTCCGCGAGCGATTCACCTCGTCGGCCGGCAGACTTTTTTCAGTTCCACAGATCGCCCTTATCTTTGCTATCGGCTGACAAAATCGTCCGATCGCATCAGCACACACATAAACGCCAATTTATAGTTTAGCTTCCCATCAACACATCGTCAATTGTGTTTCACCGTTGAACTCCGCCCATTCGACAACAGCCGTACAGACTTCCCGAACACCCCCATCGTGTCGGCAGCCATCGTTCGGGCGAAAAAACTTCGCGTCTCGTCAAGACGTTCGTCCATCGTTGAATCAACCATCGCGACGAGTTCAAGAGAGCGAAACATGTTCCGAGACAGACGTTGGCGGACTCCCGCCGCGGCGTGCGGATGCCCCATTCGAAGAAAACGCCATTGCCCCGACTCGATTCCGCGTGCCGCCCTTCTCCCGCGCCGAACATCCGCGTGTTGTTTTGTGTCAACCTGTGACGAGGGGGAAACTCACCAACGTTTGAGGAAACAACCGCCGAGATCGCCGCGATTCAATGGTCGTCCGCGTTCACAAATTTCGGGTTTGCTTCACGGTGAAACCAGAGCTAAGGTTTCGAGAGCCAGTTTTCTTGCTCGGTCTCCTCCTCTCCTGAATTCATACCCACTCGCGAAGACAACAAGACCTCCGTGAACCGAGGAACCTGACATCATGAGCGACGACACCGCCGGCCCGGGAATTCTGTCGATTTCTCCGCCGGCCCGACCCCACGATTCGTCCGCGGCCGATGCCGCGAGAGGAACATCCCTCTTGAGTTCCTTTTCGATCAGTCCGCGCGTCGCCGCTGCTCCGTCATCGCGTATCACTGTCGAGATGCTGACCGACGAGACGGATGAAGATCTCCTCGACGCCGGTTCGAATTCCCGTGCCGCCGCGACGTCCCCCTGCAAATCAGCCTATGCCACCTGGCTGCGCAGTTCACAGCTCGCCTACGCGCGCAACGCGGTGCGCATACCGTACGATCAGCGGATCGCCGTCATCCCGCTCGATGACGACGATCTGCCGCTCTTCGATCAGGCCGTGCTCGTGCGCGGCCGCGATTTGTCGTTGCAGGGGCTTTCCATCATCCACGGTCAGCCGCAGTTTCATCGCTCGTTCTGGATCGCCTTCGTGGAAGAACTCGCCGACCAGATCGTCTGGCGGGCTGAGATGAAGTGGTGCCGTTTCACGCGACAAGGCCACTACGTCAGCGGCGGCAAGCTGCTGCACGTCGTCCCCACCGACCCCGACCTGCTCGCCGACTGGGAATCCTTCCCCGCGGGGTAAATGGCCAGGGTCGTCGTTTAGCCGCGACGCGAAGGCTTTGCGCAGCGGAGCGCGTCTGTCGGAAGCAAACGCTCCGCTACGGAAGCCCTTCGCGTCGCGGCTAAACAGTTTGCCTTTTTCTGGCTCTTGACTCTTGACCCTTGTCTCTCGACTCATCCACAATGAGCCGCGCGACATCGCATCGATTCACCGGACCATTGAAAAGGCGAGCAACGCACCGTGATCGCGACGGCCGATTCCCACCTTCCCCTCATTCGCGCGGCTGACGTGGAGAAAACGTTTCCCGGCGGACACGCCGTGCTTGCCGGGCTGTCGCTCGACATCCGCGACGGGGAATTCGTCTCGCTCGTCGGCCCCTCGGGCTGCGGCAAGTCGACGCTGCTGAAATTACTCGCCGGCTTCGACGACGTCACAGCCGGACAACTTACGATCGCCGCGCAAACCCCCGACGCCGCCCGAAAAGCATTTCACCGGGTCGGCTTCGTGTTTCAGGACGCCAATCTGCTTCCCTGGCGGACTGTCCGCGGCAATCTGCAATTACCGATGGAATTACAACGCGCCCCGGCCGAGATTCGCCAATCAAAAATCGACGACATGCTCAATCTCATCGGCCTGAACGCCGTCGATGCAAAGAAATATCCGCGGATGCTCTCGGGCGGGATGCGGATGCGCGTCTCGCTCGGCCGGGCTCTCATCACGCAACCGCAACTCTTGTTGCTCGACGAACCGTTCGGCGCTCTCGATGACATTCTGCGGCAACAACTCAACGAAGACCTCTCTCGCATCTGGCAGGAACGGAAATGGACCGGCCTGTTCGTGACGCATAACGTCTCCGAGGCGGTGTTTCTCAGCCAGCGGATTCTCGTGATGAGCGCCCCCCCCGGAAAAATCATCGCCGAGATTCCCGTGCCGTTTCCGTTCCCGCGAACGCCCGAACTCCGAGCCGAGCCCGGCTTCGCCCGCCTCACCGGCGAAGTCACCGCCCGATTGCGAGGCCGGTCGTGAGTTCCTCTCGTCCGAACGCATCCGCCGCGAAATTGTTTTCGCGCGGCGTAAACTGGATCGGTCCGCCGATTCTGTTATTCATCATCGTCGTCGGCGTCTGGTTCGTCGTCACACATCTGCACGAGATTCCCAAGTATCTTCTGCCGCGTCCTGAGCAGGTTTTCGAAGCCGCGTGGAATCAAAAAGGGATGCTCGCCGGTGCTCTCTGGCTCACCGCGCAAGAATCGCTATGCGGCTTCGGACTGAGTCTCGTCATCGGCGTGGTCATCGCGTTCGCGTTTTCGCAGTCGGTCTTCATCCGCCGCAGTTGTTATCCGTACGCGATTTTCTTGCAGACGGTCCCGATCGTCGCCATCGCGCCGCTGATCATCACTTGGTTCGGCAACGGTTTCAAAAGCATTCTGCTGGTGTCGATCATCTTGAGCTTGTTCCCGATCATCACCAACACCACGACCGGGCTGATCTCGGTCGACGCCAATCTCGTGAATCTGTTTCGGCTTTACAACGCCAGCCGCTGGCAGATACTGCTCAAACTCCGCTTTCCGCACGCGCTGCCGTATCTCATCACCGGGGCGAAAATTTCCAGCGGCTTATCGGTCATCGGGGCGATCGTCGGCGAGTTTCTCGTCGGCTACTCGCAGACCGAAATCGGGCTAGGGTATCTCATCCTGCAAAGCTCGGCTCAATTAAAAACCGCTCAACTTTTTGCCGCCGTCATCGCCTCAGCGGTGCTCGGCATCGCGATTTTTGGTACAGTCAACGCCCTGGGCAATCGCCTGATCGCGAACTGGACCGATACGCCGAGTGATAACGTTAATGGTTAGCCGCGACGCAACGCGGAGCGCTAGCCCCTCAAGAAACGTCAGCAATTGCTCAAAAACCAGCACTGCGTTCGAAGGATTTGAATAATGA
The DNA here is from genome assembly GCA_040881995.1 of Planctomycetaceae bacterium. GTDB lineage: Bacteria > Planctomycetota > Planctomycetia > Planctomycetales > Planctomycetaceae > JAQCEJ01. The sequence goes on along the minus strand of JBBECD010000099.1, from coordinate 17,645 downwards.
TGACACCCGTCACAAAACGTTTCTTCTCTCTTTCACTCCTCCTTCCTCTTGCCGTCGCCCTCATCGGCTGCAGCGATTCCTCCACCAACACGTCACCACCGCCAAATGACGTATCGGCTGCCAACTCACCGGCGAGCGTCGAAAAAATTCAACTCCAGCTCAACTGGTTCCCCGAAGCCGAGCACGGCGGATTCTACGCCGCCGACCTCAACGGCCATTACACAGCGGCCGGCGTCGAAGTGACGATTCTGCCCGGCGGGCCGAATGCCGCCGTCATTCAGAAGGTCGATCAGGGGGACGTCGAATTCGCCGTCGCCTCGGCCGATCAGGTGCTCACCGGCCGGGCGGGCGGGGCCAAAGTCGTCGCGGTGTTCGCTCCGCTGCAGATGAGCCCGCGATGCATCATGGTCCACGAAAAATCGGGGATCAAATCGCTCGCCGAGTTGAAAGGGGTGACGCTGGCGATGTCCCCCGGAGCCGCGTACGCCGAGTTCTTGAAGAAAAAAGTTCCGCTGACCGACGTCAAGATCGTGCCCTACCCGGGAAACGTGACGCAGTTTCTGCTCGATGACAATTACGCCCAGCAGGGTTACGTCTTCAGCGAACCGTTCGACGCCAAAAAAGAAGGGGGTGATCCCGTCGCGCTCATGGTCTCGGACCTCGGCTTCAACCCGTACACGAGCATTCTTATCACCAGCGAAAAGACGATCAAGGAGAACCCCGAACTCGTCCGCAAAGTCGTCGCCGCCGTCACCAAAGGCTGGCAGGAATATCTCGACCAACCGGAAGCCACAAACAAGCGTCTCAACGAACTCAACCCGGCGATGGGCCTGGACGTCTTAGAATACGGCGTCGAAGCCCTCAAACCGCTGTGCGTAACGGAAGAGATCGACATTTCCAAAATGGGGGCAATGACCCCCCAGCGCTGGAACGATCTCGCCGCGCAGTTGATCGAAGCCGAGGTGATCGATTCCGGCAGCGTGAAGCCCGAAGAAGCATTCACGACTGAGTTCTTGCCGACGAGTGCAAAGTGAATTTACTAGCCCGAAGCGCAAGCGAGGGTTCTTCGCCTTCTCCCTCCGGAAGAAGGTGGCCGTCAGGCCGGATGAGGGTGCCTTTTCATTTTTTGCAACGATGCATACGCCCACCCAACCTTTGAGCGAGTGAAAAAGGTTCTAGCTTTTTAAAGATTCGGGCCACGATTAACATGAACGATCCCCTTTTCATAGCCATTCTTGCGTCCCACGTGGTCATACTCGCCCTCTCGGTTTTTTCATTATGGCAATTCAAACGATTCCTGCGCCGCACGCCAACAATCACCAATGAAGCCGACCTCGCCTCGTACAAATGGCTAGCGAAATCTCAGATGTGGATATCGCTGTTGGGATTTGGCGTGATGGCGTTGCCTTGGATCTTATGGGTCGTCGGTCATTTCGTGTTCACAACGCTTTCGTGGTTCGATCTGTTCGCGTATGTCGCCGTGCCGTGGATTGCAAACGCCTTGATCATCGTCGCTCTCGCGCCTCCTGCAAAGGCGGTGAAAGAAATCAAAGCGGCGAATGCGCACTTGCAATCGCAGGTAGAGCACATTGTCAATACGTGGAGAAACAAACTGTTTCCAGACTGGTGAGACGGGACGAGCAGCCATATCAGGCTTTTGCCAGAGGCGGATCGTTCCGTGTGCCATCGGCGAAGCAGGAGCTTCGAAAACCGTGCGTTCTCAAGCGGGAGCTTGGGAACGAGAATGGGCGTGGCCTCACACCTTCCGCACCCCATCCCCCACGCAAATCTTCCCCGGCGTGATCACCTTCGCGTAAATCCCCCGCAGGTGCAGTTGCTTGCCCACCGGCGAATTCACGAACGCTTTCGCATCCGCACCAAACCGGCCCACGAATTTACTGCAACCGTTATGCGGGATCGTTGAGACCTCGATCACCGCCTCGCCGATCGCGAGGCGCGTACCGGACGGGAGATTCTCTTCACTCAAATCGAGGTCGACGTACAACTGGTCGCCGGCGAGTTGCCAGCGGGCATCGTCCTGGGCGATGAGCGCGATGCAGCGGGAGTTCATCAGCGTGAGCTGCGACTCGGGTTTACCGTCGGGGTCGGAAATCTTCATCCGCCAGCAATCCCCGGCGAGCCCCTCCGCCGGGTTGAGTTCGCCGACGTCGAGCGGCTCGCGCTCTTCCGAGTCAGGTCGCCGGACGATTTGCATCAACACGCCGGCATCGCGCGGCGAGGCTTTGATGTCATCGAGCCCGGCTTCAAGTTGGACGGTGGTGAGGTGCATGGAGTGAATGACCAATGTCGAAATCCGAATGTCGAATCAATGACGAAGCCCGAATGTCCCAATGACGAACGCGAACCAGGTGACGATCGAAACCCGTTTCGTCATTGGGACATTCGTCATTCGGATTTGATTCGTCATTTGGGCTTCGACTTTCGTCATTCCAATTGCCCTCACCCGGCCGCTGCGCGGCCGCCCTCTCCCCGAGGGAGAGGGTTTTTAGACCACGATCTCGTAACCCTTGCGCTGCTCGCGGGCTTGCCATTCGTTGGCATCGGAATCGTTCGTGATCGTCTGGCTCTCGGCATCCCATTCCAACTTGCGGCCCAGGCGGATCGCGATGTTCGCCAAGTGGCATGTCGTGATCGCTCGGTGGTGCGTGTAGACGTCGGAGATCGGCTGCGCGCGGTCGTGGATCGATTCGAAGTAGTTCCGCATGTGATCGCCGAATTCCCGGCCTTTGTAGAGTTCGACCAATGCACCTTCGGGAATCGGGTTCGATTCGAGGTCATCGATCGGTTTCCCCTTGAGCGAGCCGCGGCTGACGAAGATGCGGCCTTCGGTTCCTTCGATGAGAATGCCGTTGTCGGTGTCGTGGCGAATCGTCATCTCGACGTCGTTCGGGAAATTGCAAACGATGTTGAACTCGGTCGCCGTGTTGTAACGGGTAGCGTCGGTCGGATAACCCTCTTCGAACGGAACGGGATGGACGGCGGTTCCTTCGATGCTGGTCGGTCCCGAGTTTTCCATGCCGATGGCCCACTGGGCGATGTCGACGTGGTGTGCCCCCCAGTCGGTCATTTTGCCCCCGGAATATTCGTACCACCAGCGGAATTCGTAATGGCAGCGAGATTCGGGATAACCCCCATCGCTCTTGATGTCATTCGCGCGGTAGTCGACGAGCGGTGTCTGGCCGAGCCATCGCTCCCAGTTGAGGCCCTCGGGAACCTCGGCGACGGGGATTTCGCTGCTGGTCGGGGCGCCGCCGATGGCGCAACTGACTTTGGTGATCTTGCCCAGGCGGCCGCTGCGCGCAAGCCAGACGGCTTTCAAGAAGCGTTGTTCCATTTCGCTGCGCTGCTGCGTGCCGACCTGGAAGACCCGGCCCGTTTTTTCGAGCGTCGCGATGATCTGCTTTCCTTCTTCGATCGTCAGGGTGAGCGGCTTTTCGCAATAAACATCTTTGCCCGAGAGCATCGCCTCGATGGCGATCTTCGAATGCCAATGATCGGGCGTGGCGATGATGACGGCGTCGATATCCTTGCGGTCGAGCAGTTCGCGGTAATCTTCGTATTTGCCGACTTCGCGGTTGACGCCCTTCTTCTCTTGCCCTTCGTGCATCAGTTTGTAGCCCTCGGCGAGATGATTGGCATCGACGTCGCTGACGGCGGCACATTCGCCGAAGTCGAGGGCATGCGGCCCCAGTCCGTGCCAGCGACTGCCGGTGCCGATGCAACCGAACACAGGCCGATCGTTCGCCGCCTTAAATGAGAAGGCTTTTGCGCTGGTGCTCGTATACCAGATCGGCAGCGTGCCGGCGGCAAAAGCGGCGGAGGTTTTGAGAAAGTCACGACGGGTGGTGTTCGCTCGGCTCACGTTTTTGCTCCTTGCGCTGTTGTGGGGGAATGGTTACCGCTAGTGTAACCACGCAGTTGGGGTGGTGCCAAGCGTTCGGACGTGTGGGGGAGAGGGGGAGTGGGAGATGGGGAGCGAAGAATGGACGTCGAAATCTGTATTTCGTTTAGCCGCGACGCGGAGGGTTTCCGGAGCGGATCGCTAGCCCCGGTTATGGACAGTCATGGACCAGAGGGCAAAACATTAGATCCTGCGGCGACGAAACGCTCGCAGCAGCGCGATGAACAACACGGCTCCGAACGTCGCCGTCACGAGTCTGCCGACGAGGCCGACTGAGCGTAAGCCGAGGACGAAGAACGAGAGTCCGCCGACGAGCGAGCCGATCACGCCAAGGAGCAGGTTCCCCAGCGGACCGTAGCCCGAGCCTTTCATGATCTTCCCCGCCAGCCACCCGGCCAGAAGACCGATGAGGATGAACCAGATGAAGTCGAACATGGAAAAACTTCATCCGTAAAAAAAGCTTCGCTGCGCAGAGCGTTCGGTCGCTCCTTGACATTTTTCGCCGGGCTTATTCGCTCTTCTTGTCGTCTTCGAGTTTCTTGCCATCATCCAATGATTTGAGATTCAATTCCCCAGCCTGATATTCCTTAAGAATATTGGCAAAATTTTCGGCGGCTTCTCCTTCAGACAAATCCTTTATTGGAAGCTTAAACGTCGATTGTTTCACTTCACCTTTACCGTCCGTGAAATCAATTACGAAAACATTTCCCTCTTTCAAATTGACGCGGCATTCGTCGATTTCAAGCCGCAGATCGCGTTTCTTCTTGGAATCGTCTTCTTTGACGCAGTCGGAGAATCGGATTTCATATTTCCGTTCGTTCTTTGTAAATGAATGCGAAATCTCTCCGCATTCGTCGACAACCGATACTTTGTATCTGTGTTCGTCTTTTTCGAAATCAATGCGGTCGTAGATCATCACGACGAAATAATAATATCCTCGGCTAAGAAATTCGTTTCTCGTTGCATAGAAATAGCCGTTCTCTTCGCCCATGGAGAAATTTAGCCGAACTGAGCCGCAATTAACAGACGCGTACGGCGAAACAACGGCACTTTCCACAATACCTTTCGACGTGAACTTGATGCCCTGACTCTGTGCGGTGGCTGAAGCTATCAAAAACAATGAGAACCCTACGGCGGCTGTCCATGTGGAGCGAACTGTCCGATATCGCTGTAACCGAGCTGGATGGGAATTCATAACGAGGGCCTTCCGTCAGTTTGGTCCATTTCAATCACAATGCCATTTTTACGATCGGGTATGGCTCATTCGAACTCATCCATTATCCGCAAGCAGTCGATCGTCCCCATCCCTTATGTTCGATATCGCTCGGCGGACGCGGTTGATTCCCTCATCCCTCGATTTCGTCAGTCGTCGCGGCTGCCGCCGAGGAGCATCATGGCGTAGTACAGCAGCGTTAGTGCGGTTTCTAACGTCGCGGCGACGTACGTCCAACCGGCGGCGTTAAGGACATTGCGGACGGCGACGGCTCCCTGTTGGTCGACGATGCCGTATTCGCTTAACGCGAGTTTCGCGCGGTTGCTGGCGTCGAATTCCACCGGAAGATTGACGACTTGAAAGACGAGCAGGCCGCCGTAGGCGACGAGGCCGAAGAGGATCAACTGCGGATTGCTGAAGAGGATCCCCAGCACGATCAGCACGAGAAACGCAATCGGACCAAATTGTGCCGCCGGGACGGCGACGTTGCGAATAACCAGCGGCGCGTAATGCTGCGCATGCTGCAGCGCGTGTCCCGCTTCGTGCGCGGCGATGCCGACCGCCGTTGCGCTGCGGCTGTGAAAGACTTCGCGGCTGAGGCGGAGCACGCGGTGGCGCGGGTCGTAATGGTCCGAGAGCATGCCGTGCGTCTCTTCGATGCCGACGTCTTCGCAGCCCGCCTGATCGAGCATATGCCGGGCGGCGGCGGCCCCGCTGAGGGGTGTGGGGATTTTCATTCCGGCATGATACGCGGACTTCACCCGGAACTGCGCCCAGATCATCAGCAAAATCGCCGGTGCCAAAAACACAAAGTACATCGGGTTGAACCACATAAACATGGCTGTGTTAACCTCCCTAAGGGATGCTGATGTCAAGCTCAAGACGTCAATCGTTGTCCGTCACAAATATTATTGCACCGGTCCCAAAAGAGTACAGTCCGATTGGGTGACATTCCCGATGCCGGTAAGCATAATAGCTCTCATCTGAAATAACGACGAACTCAGCTTCACGTGTGGGAACGTAAACGACGGCCGCTTCCCGGCGGTTCATCAAAATCCGAAGGCCGGGACAGGAATGGCGGCAGCAACTGCAAACCCTTACCGTTTTTGATGTAAAGGATCGAACATGCGACTGTGCCGGTACGAGCAGAACGGAGCTATGAACATCGGATTTTACGACGAACAGTTCGTCGTGTCGCTGTCGAGTCTGGCGAGCCAGGCCGGTTCGGAGCTGAACGTGGTTGATTCGCTGCTGCCGTTTTTGACGCAGGGGCATGCGCGGGGCGAGGTCAAGGAGCTCGAACGGGCGTGGAGCAAACTCTCGTCGGGCGAGCGGGATTCGCTGAAAACACCCGTCGAGAAAATCAAACTGCTCGTTCCGGTTCCCAGCCCGACGAAGTTGCTGCTGCTGGCGGGAAATTACACCGCACACATCAACGAAGGAGGCGGCCACGCCGAGGAGCGAGCGAACACGTTCCCGTATGTCTTCATGAAGCCGCCGCTCACGACGCTGACGCATCCCGGCGACCCCGTGAAGATTCCCGCCGTCTCGCCGAATTTTATCGACTGGGAACTCGAACTCGGCGTGATCATCGGCAAGCGCTGCAAAGCGGTCGCGGAGAAGGATGCGCTCCAATACGTCGCCGGTTACACCGTCGTGAATGACATCTCCGATCGCAAATTCAAGCCGAACCCGGATCGCGTGAAGCGCGAGAAAGACGGGTTCTTCGACTGGCTGCACGGCAAATGGCACGACACGTTTTGTCCGGTCGGGCCGTGCGTGCTGCCGGCGGATGAAATCGCCGATCCGCAGACGCTGAAGATGACGCTGAAAGTCAACGGCGAGACGGAGCAGGACGCCTCGACGGCGCTGATGATTTTCCCGGTGGCGGCGATCGTCGAATTCATTTCGAGCTACGTGACGCTTGAACCGGGGGACATCATCTCGACGGGAACCCCCGCAGGCGTGGGCAACGCGAAGGGCAAATACCTGAAAGCCGGCGACATAATGGAAGCGTACATCGAAAAGATTGGCACGCTGCGGAATCCGCTGAGCGGTGAATGACGAATGTCGAAATCCGAATGTCGAATCAAATCCGAATGACCGAATGACGAATTGATGTGCATGTCACGTCAGTCATGCCATGAAGTGTCAATCCGTTGCCGCTTCTTCATTAGGTCATTCGGATTTCGTCATTCGTCATTGCCACCTCTATAGACGAACAGACCGGACAACAAACGGTTGTCCGGTCTATCCTGAGTTGTAGCAATGGATCGCCAGTCGGCGGCGGATTACTTCTTCGTCGTGCTGCGAGCCCTGGTCGCGGTCGTCTTGGCAGCGCCGGTGCGTGCCTTCGGCGATTTGGCAGCGCTGGTGCGCGCCTTCGGCGACTTCGTCGCCGTGCGAGCTTTGGCCGCTTTCGCTGTGGTGGTTTTCTTGGCGGTGGTGGTCTTTTTGCCGGTGGTCTTTGTCGCCATATCCGTTGGCTCCTGTGACTGTGTGGGCACCGTTTTCATGGAAGGCAAACACCGCTTCGGTACCCAAATCAGCGATGATGCAGTTCGACGTCACAAACGGAGCACAACTCCGTGTTGCATGTGAATTCACTCGTGAACAGTTCAAATCCGTTTTCACCGTTCGCGATTTATCGGTTCCGACTTCATTTTGACGGCAACGTTGTTAACACTTCCGTCACGACCGATGCGCGAATTTATAGTGAGATTCGGAAAGTCCGTCAAGCGGAAATCCAAGTGAGATATGTTTTTGTCATTATCGGCGACGTCGCAAGTCAAATTCGGTGCCGCTCGCGATTTGACGTAAGCTCAATTTTATCGTCAGCAAACCGGCGCTGACTTTAGCGATTAAAACGGTTATAACGACGTCCGCGAGTCATGAACGCACCTCCGCTTGTCGTCTGTATCAACCACTGGCATTTGTTGATGGCATCCACGGCGTGCGATCCGGCTCTTGACGGACGTCTCTCGATTCGCGACCCTCAACCCACTTCGTAAAAATAGTCAAATCAACATGATAACATGTTCCCTTCACACAAAGATGCGATATAATTTTTAAATGGGTCGCCGATCTTCTCTCATGGGAGTGCGAGCGTATGCCGTTGTGCCTTGAAGCTGCAAAAAACAGGCAAATCATCCCGCTGGACAAAGCCGTCCTGCTCTTCGGCCGTCATCCGGACTGCGACGTCGTTCTGTCGCAAAGTGCAAAAATCTCCCGTAAGCATTGCTGCATCATGCACGTCAATGCGTCGTGCGTTCTCCGCGACCTGGGAAGCACCAACGGCGTGCATCTCAACGGCCAACGGGTCAAAAAAATCGCCTTACTTAAGAGCGGCGATCAACTGGCCATCGGCGACGTGATGTTCAAAGTGAATGCCTACACCAAGCCCCAGGCGGGGAACGGCGCCAAGCCGAACGGTTCACAGAAAAATGCGGCGGCGAGCAACTCCGTCTCCGCCGCATCGCCGAACGACGGCGCGCGGCCGCCGGTCGCGGTAGATTTTCCGGAAATCTCCATGCCTGAGATGGACCAGAGAGCGCCGCGCGATTTGAGTCAGGAACTGCCGGTCGCGATTCCCGACGAGGGAGACGAGTTTTACGGTTCGCGGTCCGACCCTGCTTTTCGCGAAGTCGCCGATCACGGGGTTCCCTTACTCGAAGACGAGCGAGTTTTCGAAGCGGTCGAAGACAGCCAGGTCGACGTCATTCTGCTCGATCCGCACGATGCCGATTCCGACGAAGAATGAACCGGCGACGACGTTGCAATTGCATCATATTCCGCGACTCCGCAACCGTCCCCAAAATGTCCCGCCATATTTTCACACCGCATGATTTTTGAATGCCTTCATTGCCGATTGTCAAAAAATGCGTAACTACTTGCATGAATGAATGTTGATCGATTAGAATGGCGTTACCTGGCAAGAAGGAAGGGAGCTGTCCATGTTGCGCATTCTGAGTTCGCCTAAAACCCTGTGCGACGGGCTGACCCGCCGAGACGTCCTCCAAGTCGGCGGCTCCGGAATTTTCGGTCTCGGACTGACCGGCCTGCTCGCCTCGCGGCAGGCAGAAGCGAGCCCGGTGATCGGCGGCACGGGCAATCTCGCCGAAGCGTTCGGCCGCGCCAAGAATTGCATCGTTCTGTTTCTCTACGGCTCTCCCAGTCAATTGGAAACGTTCGATATGAAGCCCGAGGCCCCGGCTGAGATCAAGGGGACGATGAAGCCGATTCCCTCGTCGCTGCCGGGACTCGACGTCTGCGAGTTGCTGCCCGAAACGTCGAAAATTATGCACAAGACGACGGTCGTCCGCTCGTTAACGCATCCGTACCCGATTCACGGCGTGGCGTACGCCATGACCGGAATTCCGGCGATCGACGTCGGCATGGAACTCCGCCCGGACGACCCGAAACATCACCCGTATTTCGGCTCGGTGGTCGAGTTCGTCGATCGCCAGAAACGCGGCGCGATGGGCGATTTTCCGCAGAACGTGGCACTGCCGTTCCCGTTCAGTTCGCAGCGTGTCGGCGAAGTGCACCGGGCCGGGCCTTATGCGGCTCATCTCGGCAAACCGTACAACCCCATCTGGACCGAATTCGTCGGCGAAGGGTCGCGTTCGGTTTACAAGACGCTCGGCGAAAAAAAACTCGATTGTTTCGACCCCTACGTCGGCTGCGTTCCCGACAGCTATTTCCGCATGTCGTCCACCGACACGTTGCCGGAGATGTCGCTCGACCGGCTGAATCGCCGGCGATCGCTGCTCGAACAGTTCGATATTTCGCGTCACGATCTCGAAGCGAGCGTGCCGGGCAAGACGTTGTCGTCGGTCCAGGAGATGGCGTTCTCGCTGCTGACGTCGACCAAAGTCGCCGAGGCGCTCGACGTGCGGCTCGAATCGGCCGAAACGCGAGACCTGTACGGCATGACGCTGTTCGGTCAGTCGTGCCTCGCCGCCCGACGGATAATCGAAGCCGGAACGCGGCTCGTGAACGTCTTCTGGGACGAATACGGCCTCGCGGGCGACGCCTGGGACACGCACTGGAACCATTTCGCGCGGATGAACGATCAACTGATGCCGCCGTTCGATAAGGCGTTCTCGGGTTTGGTTACCGATCTCGACCGTCGCGGCATGCTCGACGACACGCTGGTGATGGTGATGAGCGAACATGGCCGCACGCCGAAAATCAGCGGGGCGCAAGGGGGAGGCCGCGATCACTGGTCGCAGGCGTACTCCGCGATCTTCGCGGGGGGCGGCATCGCGCGGGGGAACGTCGTCGGTTCGACCGATGCGTCCGCGGGGGAAGTTACCAACCGGCCGGTCTCGCCGAAGGATATCCACGCGACGATGTACCATCTACTGGGGATCGACCCGCACATGTTCCTCCCCGACCGCGCCACCGGCCGGCCGATCCCGCTGCTGTCGGAAGACGCCTCGGTGATTCCCGAGATGCTGGCGTGAGCGTCCGGGGTAAACGCAGCAAGCGATGAGTTCCCCGTTTAGCCGCGACGCGAAGGGCTTCCGTAGCGGAGCGCTAGCTGACGCATATCGAATCACGAATAACATTCGGGCGTCGAAGCGTACGGGTTATCGCTCCGCTGCGCCGAGCCTCCGCGTCGCGGCTAAACGTTGAAGTTCATTATCTGTCTCTTGACTCCCCTCAGTCCTGCTTCGCCTTTGCCGGTTTCGGGCCTTTGCCGATCGGCCAGAGTTCCCATTTGCGGACGAACATTTCGGCTCCTTCGGTCTGCACGATGATTTTCCCGGCTGAGGGCGTTAACTCCGTCGCCTCGTTCACCTGGGTGCCGTTGACGAAGATCTTGATGGTGTCTTTTTCGCAGATGACGTCCATGCGGGTCCATTCGCCGAACGGGCTCTCGACGTCTTCCTTGCCGCGGAAACCGATAACGTCTTTCCAATCGGGATCGCGGCCGTACCAGTTAATGCGGCCACCCTCAATTGTTTTCTTCTCGCCCCCTTTTTTCCAGATCATCTCGCCGTCGCGGTCCAGGGCGATCTCGGCGGTCAGCGAACAGGGCATCGGCTTGCCGTCGGGATCTGTGCCGCGCACGGCGAGAATGTCACCGACGCCCCCTTCGATGATCTGAGCTTCGATGGAATTCATCCAGGTTCCGCTGTAACTACCGTCCTCACCGGTGCAGTGCACGAGGACGCCCGAGTCGCGGGTGTTTTCTTTCCGCGGTTCCCAAGTGATTTCGCCCCATTTGAATTCGATGACGAGATGGTAGTTCGCATATTCGTTCTTGGTGGTGGCGCCGCCGAAGCCGTCGCCCGAAATGTGCAACAGTCCGTCGTGCACCGTGAACACGTTTCGCGGATCTTCGTACTTCGTATCGCGAATCCACGTGTATAAGCCGTCGAGCGATTTGCCGTCGAACAACTTGATAACGTCGTCCTTGGGGCTGACGACGGTTGCTTTATCGCCGGCGTTCGCCGTGAACGATTGAATGATCAGCCCCAGCGCCGCCGCGCATGCCAGAATCGACGCGCAAAACTTCATCTTTCGAGAGATGGCCACGATCTTACTCCTCTATTCGCGTTGTTGGTTCGTGTTCGATGGAAAAGCCTGCCCGGATAAAAACTCAAGGATTCAGTATGCGTAAAATGGGGAGCGACGTCAAATCAGTCGGAGGAAGCCCAACCCGGGGCGTCCCGAGTCGTCAACATAAGATTCATTAACCTGGCGATGTCGCACTACCGCACGATCAAACATTTCGGACGTTTCTTTTTGAATTCTTCCATGCCCGCGTCGGTGACCGCCGTGTCGTAAATGAAAACTTTTTTCAGCGCCGGCAGTTCCGCCAGCACTTGCAGCGCCTGGTCGGTGATCGCCGTGTACGACAGCTCGACTTCCTGCAGGCCTTTGAGCGTCCTCAGATGGTCGACCCCGGCGTCGGTGACGTACGTGCTGTGCAGTCCCATGTATTGGATCGTCGTCATTCCTTCAAAAACTTTCAGTTCGTCGTCGGCGGCGCTGGTTTGATTGAGATCGACCGACCCGATGATGAACTCCTCCTGCGGCAGTTCATCCACCGAGGTGAGCTTTATATCGCTGTCCTGGAGCTTCAGTGCTCCCCCCGCGCGAAAAATCGCCTCGGCGGCCTCCTGTTGTTTCGTGCGATCGATTCGCTCTCCGCATCCGCACAAGGAGATCGCCATCATCAGACACGTTGACATCACGAACGACGGTCGCCGGCCCAGCATGGTCTTCCTTCCGGACTGATTGGATTTCGCGGGATATCACCGATAGACGTGAGAAATTGGGGGGAGCCGCTTATCGGAGCACTTTCCGCAACTCCCCCTTGCGGTTTCAGCATAGATCATAGAGGATCAATTGCTGAAACTCTATGTTACACCGCAGAAAAGTAACGCGGCAGAATTACGCCGCACGGAATTCCATTTTCCCGAACTCGCACGTTGAACGCGGCTCGAAACGCTCATGACGCAATCTCCCGAACCGGTGGCTCATCCCGGCTGTGCGAGCGATGACGAATTGCTCGCGCACTGCGCCGTCGAACGGATCCGCCGATCGGGGCCGGGAGGACAGCATCGCAACAAGGTCGAAACGGGCATCCGGCTGCGGCATCGCCCCACCGACTTGACGGCACAAGCCACCGAACGCCGCAGTCAGGCGGAAAACCTGAAATCCGCCATCGACCGCTTGCGCTGGGAACTGGTCTTGTCGATTCGTCAAACCGGCGAAACCGATTCGAGCGGCGCAGCGCCGGCCGCCAGTCCCTTATGGAAATCGCGGTGTCCCGGCGGCATGATAAAAGTCAATCCGCAGCATCGCGATTACCCGTTGCTCGTCGCCGAAGCGCTCGACGTTTTGGCCCGCTACGGCTGGGACATGAAACCGGCGGCGGAGCAGCTCGGCTGCACGGCGTCGCAGTTGACCCGGTTTCTGCGGGACCATCCGCGCGTGTTTGCTCACGTCAACGCCCAACGAAAGTCCGCTCAACGGCGTATACTGCACTGAGACTCCCCTTTCCCGCCAACTTTGTTAGACTTTGTTTAAGGTCTCTAACACAACCTCTGTGCGTCACCGTTGTCCCCGGAATAAGAGCGATTTTTAACAAGCACAACCGGTTATGCTAGAGTCTTATTCACGCAGGCTGCCAGGCTGAGCAAGGGCACAATGATCCCCGGGGCGGAGCGCATTTTCCCCATCAGGACAGGGACATCACCATGTCGAATCGCGAGACGTCGGAAACCGCCGCGCGCACGATTTCGCTGAGCGGATTCTTGTCGATCCTTATCGGCATTGCATGTCTGATCGTCGACGCCAAGCTGAGCATTCTGCTCGAAGAATATCTTCGCGGTTCGCATTACGTGCTCTTCGCGGTGGGGATCGTGTTGGTGCTGTACGGCGGACACCTGATGTGGCAATCTTTTTTTCCCGAGCCCAACGGACGGCGTCGGGCGCCGGCGTCGCAACACCGCATATCGCTCCCCCGCGAAGGACTGGTGTATTTGCTGATCATGGTCGTCCTGTTTACCGGCTCGATGCTGGGACGGTCGAACCTGCTGCTCCTGGTGTTCGCGATGATGGTCGGCCCGTTCGTGCTCAACGGCTGGCTCACCTTTTCGATGCTGAAAAAAAACCGGGTGATCCGCCGGCTGCCGCGCCGCGCCCTCGCCGGCGATACTACGTCGGTGGAGATCGAGCTGGTCAACCAGAAGCGGTATCAAGCGTCGTGGCTGATGGCCGTGCAGGACCACATCGAGAACGAGAGCGAACGGCTCGACTCGACGGTGATGTTCACCCGCGTGCCGCCGCGGGATTCGCGCACCAGCTACTACCGCATGCGTCTGATGCAGCGCGGCCGCTACTATTTCGGGCCGCTCGATCTGTCGACGCGTTTCCCGCTCGGCATGGTGGAACGGGGATTAATCATCCGTAATGAAGACGAACTGCTCGTTCACCCCCGCATCGGCCGCCTGACGCCGCAATGGAAACGCGACCATCTGGCGGCGTCCGAAATCATCACCCGGCAACAGATGCGCCGCGGGATTTTCGAGGACGAAGTCAGCCGCATCCGCGAATATCGCCACGGCGACAATCCGCGGGCGATCCACTGGCGCAGTTCGGCGCGTAAGAACGAATTGATGGTCCGCGAGTATCAGCAAAGCCGAAACTACGACTTGGCCGTATACCTCGATCTCTGGGAACCGAGCCGGCCTTCCGAAGCGGACCGCGAACGGGTCGAACTCGCCGTCAGCTTCTGCGCGACGGTCTGCGTGGAATTCATGAAACAAAGCCGGTCGGCAAATCTGCGGCTGATGGCGGCGGGAACGAAATTGTCGGAATGGGAAGGGGAGGCATCGACGGCGGTCGTCGAACCGGTGCTCGATATTCTCGCATTGATTCAGTCGTCGACGACGCCGCAGGTCGAACCGATGTTGCAGGATGGGCACGGACAAGTTCACGGCCGGACCCGGTGCCTGTGGATCACCAGCCGGCCCCCCAACCGGCAATTGCACCACGACGCCAAACGCGAATTGGAGGATTTCGGTCTTTTGGACGAGCGGATGGGTTATTTCGACGTGATCGAATCCGATCCCAAAACACTCGCCAATTTTTTCATCTGGGAAACATGAATTCGGCCGGTGCGAGTCACACCAGCGAATAAGATTTTAACGCGGAGCCGCAGAGGCGCAAGGATGCAGAGGAAGAATTAAGCGACTCTAACACAACCGGTTGTGCCTGTTAAAAATGCCTTAAATTCAGCCGACAATCGCTACGCACAGAGGTTGTGTTAGGATCATTAAGAAGAATTAAACGGAGAAAGAAACAAGCGGTCGGAATTTTTTGAATTGATCTGCCCGCTCGCATGGCGTATGGATTGTCTTGTTTGCTTCAACAAATGGATTGACGTGGCCGAGGGGAAAGGACGTCGCCTTGAAACTTTCACAGGTCTTTCAATACAGCATCTACATTCAGGTGTTGTTATCGAGTCTGATCTACGGCCTCGCCGAAGAGGCCGTCCTGCCGGCGGGTCTGACGCTGCCGATCGCCCTGTTCTGCCTCTACGTGATCGATGCCCGGGGGCAGTTGCGGATTCCTCAATGGGTGGCCGACGGACTGGGGATCGTGGCGTTCATCTTCGCGGGAATGGAATTCTTCAGCGATCGCCCCGCGGCGAAACTGCTGGCCGGGTCGCACCTGCTGATTTATCTCACGTGGGTCGTGCTCATACAGGAAAAATCGGTCCAGCAGTATTGGCGTTTGATCGCGTTGGCGACGCTGCAAGTCGCCGTTGCCGCCGTGCTCACCAGCGCTCCTCAGTTCGGGCTGTTGCTCGTGATCTACGTTTTTTTCTCGCTGTGGACGCTGTCGGTTTACTCGATGTACCGGGCGGAATTGCGTTTCACGCAGGCCGAGCTGTCGCCGACCTCTCAATTCGGCGCGCCGAGTACCGCCGCAGCGGCGGGGAAAAAAGGAATCCGCCCGACGAACGGCGCCGCGGCGGCGATCCCGAAAAGCGAATCGGGCCGCGCGGTCTCCGGAATTTTTGCGCCGAGTTTCACGCGCGGAACGATTCAACACGACCCCGACCAGCGGTGGATCAATTCGCGATTCGTGCTCGGAACGTTCGCGACCGCGAATATGTCGATCGTCGTCGGCACGATTTTCTTCATGCTGATTCCGCGGCTCTGGTTCGGCCGCTGGTCGGCTTTGGCCGATGCGCCCCTCAGCGGAGGCAGCACCCTGACCGGTTACAACGAAGACGTCGAACTCGGCTCGTCCGGCGAGATTCAAGAGAGCACGCAACCGGTGATGCGGGTGAAGCTGACGCGCGCCGGCGACGATGCGCCGATCGACGTCGAGGAATATACCGAAAGGCTTGGCTATTCGGAACCGATGTTTCGCGGCTCCGTGTTGTGCCAATATGGAAACGCCCGCTGGAGACCCGAGCCGGGCTCCAGCTCCGTCCGCGCCATGGACGAGGCCAACGTCCCGTACGATGTCATTCAGGATTATCATCTCGAACCGATCGGCACCTCCGTTCTCTTCCACATTCCTCCGGTCATCTCGGGATCGCTGTCGCGGACTAGCGGCCGCATTCGCCAGCATCGGCGGACGGGCGTGTTGATCAGACCGAGCGTCCAGCAATCCAACGAACTCCTGCGATACAAGATGTATTCCGCCTGGCCGAAAGTTCCCGTCAGCGGGCGTCCCGCGGAGGCGCTCTCCGAGAACCTCACCGAGATGATCATCAACCAGTTCAACCAGAACGCTCGACGCAACTACTGGGCGATTTACCTGCACGTTCCGCCGCAGTTGAGCCGGCTGACGGAACTGGCTCACCGCGTCGCTTATCGCGGGGGTTCCGGCAACGACGTGCCGCCGCGCGTCCGCGCCGACCGCATCGAAGAGTTTCTGCGCAATTCGGGCGAATATACCTATTCGCTGAAATCCACGATTTCGAACGACGACGTCGACCCGATCGAAGATTTTCTGTTTTACCGCAAGCAGGGGGATTGTAAATATTACGCCACGGCATTGGCGCTCATGCTGCGAGCGGTCGACGTTCCCACCCGCGTCGTCAACGGATTCAAGGGAGGGGCGAAGAATGAAGAAACCGGCGAATTCATGGTGCAGCAGCGTCACGCTCATACGTGGGTCGAAGTTTTAATCGTGGATGAGGGTTCCGACACCTCCCTCCCGAGACTCAACTGGGTCGTCTACGACGCCACGCCTGCCGCTCGCGACGAAAATCTCGACGCCCTGATCGACGACGAAAGCGTGTGGGAAAGCGTCGTCAAGACGGCGCGGGACGCCTGGTCGAATTATATCGTCCAAATGTCGTTAGCCCGCCAGACTCAGGACATTTACGCCCCCATTCAAAGCTCCGTTCGCGAATGGTGGCAGGGAGCGGGAGGAGCCCGCGGCGTGTTGGCGCGAGCGGGAAGCGGACTGGTCCACTTCCTCAAACATCCCGATCAATGGGTCAGTTGGAAAGGAGGACTGATCGCGTTTTGCCTCATGGTCAGCCTCTTGGGCACGTTCTGGCTCGGCAAACGGATCTTGCGCCTCGTGAACCGGCTGTGGCGCAATCACGGCGACCGCAAAAACGCACAATCCATTCGCATCGAATTCTACGAAAAGTTTCTCGCCTTGCTCTCCAGGCACGGTTGGAAAAGGTCTCCCGCTCAGACGCAGCGCGAGTTCGCCGAAGAGTTTATTGAAGAATTTCAGCGGCGTTTTCCCGAAAAGTCGCTGGGAGAGATGCCGCGTTCGATCACGACGAGTTTTTATCAATGCCGCTTCGGCATGCAGCCGTTGTCCGACACCGAAATTCAAGCGATGGAACAAGACCTCACGCAGCTCGAACGGGTTCTGGCACAACCGGCCGATGGTAATGGTCGACGTTGAGATGCGCGTCTGCCAGCCGGCTCGTTGTAGCCGCGAGCATGCGGCAGTAGGCAATGCCGAATGGCGGGATGCCTGGAAGTCCATTGACGACAAAAAAACACG
>JBBECD010000098.1:0-31642 GCA_040881995.1 Planctomycetaceae bacterium | reverse complement strand
ATCTCCCTATCTCCCTATCTCCCTATCTCCCTATCTCCCTATCTCCCTATCTCCCCATCCCGTGAGTTGCGTTTACCGTCCCCTTGCCCGACAATGGACCTCTTCCCACCACTTCTCAGCCTTCAAAGGAGAAAACCATGTGGCGTGCCTGCTTGCTCACCGGTGTGATCGCGTTGTTCGGCGGACTCTCGGCTCCCGATCCGATCAACCCCGATCCGGATTCCCCGCGGCCCATCGACGCCCCCGACACCGTCTTCACCGAAGAGATGACCTGGATGGAAATCCGCGACGCCATGCGCGCGGGGAAGACCACCGTTATCGTCGCGACCGGCGGCGTCGAACAGAACGGGCCTTACCTCGTCACCGGCAAACACCAGATCGTGCTCCGCGGCCTCACCGAAGCGATCGCCCGCAAACTCGGCAACGCCCTCGTCGCACCGCTGATTCCCTTCGTCCCCGAGGGAGACATCGACCCGCCGACCATGCACATGAAGTATCCCGGCAGCATCAGCCTCACCGAAGACACGTACCGCGCGCTGCTCATCGACATTCTGTCGAGCATGAAGGCCAACGGCTTCACCGATATCGTGCTTATCGGCGACAGCGGCGGCAACGTCGACGGCATGAAAGCGGTCTCCGAGCAGCTCAACGAAAAATGGAAGGGGGGCAAGACTCGCCTCCATTATATTCCCGAATTCTACAACTATGGCGACGTCGTAAAGTTCCTCGAAAACGAGGGCATCATGCAGGAAGACGAAGGCTACCACGACGACTTCGGCATGACCGCCATGATGCTGACGTTCAACCCGGAATCGGTGCGGACAAAACAACGCATCGACGCCGACAAGTTCCGCATCAACGGCATCGAACTCGCGCCGGTCGACAAGACGAAAGCCTGGGGCCAGAAGGTCATCGATTTCCGCACCAACGTCGCCGTCAATGCGATTCAGAAGTCGATTGGCGGGAAGTGATTGTGCGGTTGTGAGTCGGATTCGAAGTGAAGTGATGGGGAGATCGGGGGATAGGGAGATAGGGAGCGAAGACGCTTGGGTCCAACTGCCTTTACTCCCCATCGCCCGATCCCCCGATCTCCCTATCACGTCAATTCCAGTAAATGTTACTGCGTAAAAAAGCATGATCAAACACATCCAACACATCGACTATGTCATCCTCCTCTGCGACGACTTCACGGGGATGAAGGCGTTTTATCAAGACCTCTTCGGCTTCCCGGTGGCGACCGAGCGCGAGGACGTACTCGCCATGACTGTGGGGGCCGTCACATTCTGCCTGCGGAAACGGACCCGGCATTACGACGGCACATCACCCGGCGTACAACACCCCGGCGTGCAACTCGCCTTCCGCGTCGCTGCGGGTGAAGTCGATACCTGTCACGCGGAACTGCAGAGCAAAGGGGTGACGATCCTCGACCCGCCGCAAGACCAATTCTGGGGCCACCGTACTGTTTTCTTTCGCGACCCGGAGGGGAATTTGCTGGAGTTCTATGAAGAACTCCAGCGATAGGGTGATCGAGGGATGGGGAGATGGGGAGTGAAGGCAGTAGACCAAGTCGGTTTTTTCTCCCCATCACCCCATCACCCCATCTTAAAAACTAGATAGGGTGATGGGGAGTATGAAAGAAGGCGGGCCAAACGATGACGCGGGCGAGAACTGAATTTGTGCGGGGTCATACAGACTTAGAAGTCTACCAGCGCGATTTCGAGGCGGCGATGTCTATCTTCAAATCGTCCAAACTCTTCCCCAAAGAGGAAACGTACTCATTGACGGATCAAATCCGGCGTGCGTCACGGTCGGTCTGCGCGAACTTGGCCGAAGCCTGGCGAAAACGCCGTTATGAAGCTGCCTTCGTCAGCAAGTTATCTAATGCAGAAACCGAGGCGACCGAAACACAAGTATGGCTGCAGTTCGCCGTGAAGTGCGAGTATCTCTCGGCGGAGTCGGGACGAACGTTGTACAAAGAATACGACCATATCGTCGCGATGATCGTGCAAATGATCCGCCAATCAAAAAGTTGGACGATTAAGTGAAATAGATAGGGAGATAGGGGGATAGGGAGATAGGGAGATAGGGAGATAGGGAGATAGGGGGAGAAGACCTACAATGCGGCAGGCTTTACACCCCATCTCCCCATCTCCCCATCCCCCTATCTATAACAGCACGGCGAGACGCAACCAACAAAAGCAACCGCCATGGACACAATCTACGGTCTGAAACCAATCGATCTCGCCGTCATCGTCGCGTACTTCGCCGTCGTGATGTTCATCGGGTTTCGCGCATCGCACAAGGTGCATACCGACGAAGACTACTTCGTCGGCGGCCGGCGGTTCGGCAAAGGGCTGCTCACCATGCACTGGCTCTGCACCGGCACGCACAGCGAACAGGCGGTGCAGGTCGCCGGGGCGGCGGCTCGCGTCGGCATGGGGGGCATCTGGTATCAATGGATGTGGCTTTTCTCGACGCCGTTTTACTGGCTGCTCGCCCCGATCGTCCGCCGGCTGCGCGTGATGACGACCGGCGACTTCTTCCGCATGAGATTCGGGCAAAGCCTCGAAATTCTCTACGGCGTCATCGGCACGTGCTTTTTGATTTTCTCGATCGCCACGCTGCTGCGCGGGGCAGGGGCGACCATCAGCGGCGCGACCGGCGGCGAGATTCCCACCGAAGAATCGATCATCGTTCTCTCGCTGCTTTTCTCCAGTTATATCATGACCGGCGGACTGATGGCGGCGGCTTACACCGACGCCCTGCAAGGCTTCATGATCATCATCTTCTCGTGTCTGCTCGTGCCGGTCGGACTCGCGCACATCGGCGGCATGGAAGGGATGCGCGCCGCCCTTCCCCCCGAGATGTTCTCCATCACCGCCCCCTCCGGAGCCGCGGAAGGCGATCCCGTGTTCGTCATCGCGGTCTCGCTGCTCGGGCTGGTGGGCATCATCTCGCAGCCGCACGTCGTTACCGCGAACGGCGCGGGCAAGACCGAGCGCGAAGCCCAGATCGGCATGTGTTACGGCAACTTCATCAAACGCTTTCTCACCATCGCCTGGACGATGACCGGCATGATCGCCCTCGTCGTCTTCCTCAAAGATTTCGAGCACCTTACGCCGGGAAGTGCCGAGTACATCCATCAGACCGAAACGCTCTTCGGCCGCGCGGTGCAAGAACTGCTCGGCGACGGCTGGCGCGGATTGATGATCGCGTGCATCATCGCCGGCGTGACGAGTGCCGAAGCGCTCATGGTCGTCGGCGCGGGATTGTTCTCGCGCAACTGTTACGCTCCTCTGTTTCCGGGACAGACGCCGCAGCAGATGTTATGGAGCGGTCGCATTGCCTCGGTCGCCATTCTGCTCGGCGGCATCGTGCTCGCCTTTACCGCCGAGAGCATCACGCAACTGTATGTCACGTCGATTCAGATCATCGCGCTCTTAGGCCCGGCAATCTGGCTCGGCATCTGCTGGAGAAGAACCAATCCGCTCGGCGTCTGGCTCAGTTTCTTCGTCGGCGTATTGATCTGGTCGCTCACCGCCTGGCCGATCGAACTCATCGCCGCTCAGGTGGAAGGGTCGTCCGTGGCATCGCTGGTCGAAAGCATCAAACTTTCGCATCTCTCGAAACCGGCGCAGATCTTGATATCGCTGGTCTCCCAATTCGGCATGTTGATACTCGCCGGGTTATTGACGCCGAGTCAAGATCGCAAGTTGCTCGATGCATTATACGCCCGGCTGCTCACCCCGATCGGCCGCGAACACGAAGTGCTACTCGACGATCGCTCGCAACCGCTCCCCGAATCGGCGACGCTGGGAATGAACGACGGCATCGTCATCGATTACGAAAAAGCCAAGCCCGCCGCGATCAAGATGCTGCAACCCTTCGGTTTAGAAATCCCCCGGCTCTCGGCGTTCGATGTGATCGGTTTCGCCGGAGCCTGGTTACTTGTCGGCGGTTTGATCGGGCTGTTGTATGTGATTGCCAACTGGGGTGCGTGAGGTTTTTTCTTCACCTCTCCCGGTGGGCGAGGGTTAAGATGTCACCTCTCCCGGTGGGAGAGGGTTCGGCAAAAGAGTCTCGCGTGGCCTGTATTGCCGGCACGCCATTGCGTCGATCACCGCAACACCGGCTCAAACGTGATTCAGCCGATTTCGCCGACGATAACACAAGAACGTGATGAAGCGGGCCGACAACACAACGTCGTCGATGCGCCGCTTCTTCATGGTGCGATTGTCACATTAGCCCGGATTATTCATGACCAGGGACATCCCCGCGCGGTGTGTGTCATACTAGCCCGAAGCGCAAGCGAGGGACATCAAAAGAGTTACCCTCGCTTGCGCTTTTTGAAGTTGCGCTGTATTTCAAGAAAATGTGCAAATGCATCTTGGATTTAGGCCCGGCAGGGCCGTGACACTGTAGCCTCGGGCAACGCCCGAGGTATCGAGTCGACCGGCCTCGCGAGAGCCCCGGCAGGGGCGAAACAACGAATGTCGGAAAACCTGTAGCGCCCCTGCCGGGGCTTGAAATCCTCCATACACCGATTTCCCCGGGCTTCGCCCGGGGCTACATTGTGATGGCCCTACCGGGCCGGAAAACCCTGTGAAATGCCAAACTGGCGCAACTTCAAAACTTGCGCTTCGGGCTGGTATGAGGTCATGAATCATCCGGGTAGCACAGGGGAGCGTCAACCAATCCTCGTCGCCACGGGACACGCTTACGGCTCAGTTCGCTTCGCCGGGGTGTCGGCCGCTGAGGCGTTGCCTCAAATACGATGCGCGGGCGACGTTGCGTTCGCCGCTTTCGAGGTGCGTCCCTTTGATCTTCTGCAAATGGGCCGGTTGCGTGTGGATGAACAACTCGTTGACGGTCGGGATTTCCAGATCGTCGATCAGTCCCAGATTAATTCCCATTCGCACGCTCGACAGCAGATGCATCGTTTCTTCCGAACTGATGGTCTGCGCGTTCTTGAGGATGCCGTACGCCCGCGAAATCTGATCGTGCAGTCCTTCGCGGTTTTCCTTCACGAGCGCGGTGCGGGCCTGCCGTTCGTAGAAAATGATTCGCGGGACGACTTCCTTGACCTGTTGAATGAGCTGTTGCTCGGTCTTGCCGAGCGTCACCTGATTGGAGATTTGATAAAAGTCTCCCATCGCCTGGCTTCCTTCGCCGTACAGGCCGCGGACCGCCAGGCTGATTTTGTGCAGCGCCTGAAAGACTTTTTGAATTTCTTTGGTGACGACGAGCGCCGGCAGATGCAGCATGACGCTGACGCGGATTCCGGTGCCGACGTTCGTCGGGCAGGCGGTGAGATAACCGAGTTGCTGGCTGAAGGCGTACGTGACTTCCGATTCGATTAAGTCGTCGATGCGATCGATTTCTTTCCAGCATTCATCGAGGGCGAGTCCGCTGTGAATGACTTGCATCCGCAGATGGTCTTCCTCGTTGACCATGATGCTCACGTTTTCTTCGTCGCTGAGCACGACCCCGCGCGAACCGTGATTGTCCGAAAGTTCCCGGCTGATGAGCTGGCGTTCGACGAGGAGTTGCCGGTCGATATTTTCCAGCGTGTGCACTTTGAAATACGAGAGCGGCTTTTCGAGCGGCAAATCGACGAGCTTCTGGCCGAGGCTTTCTTCGATCTCGACGCGAACGCGATCGTCGGCCCGGCTGAGAAACGGATACTGCGCCAGATTGCGGGCCAGGCGGATGCGACTCGAAATCACGATGTCGGACTCCGGCCCCTGCCCTTTCAGCCACTCTCCGCTTTTATGGGTGAGTGATTCCAAATCCACGTTTCTCATTCCTTGAAGTGTGCCGCTCGTGTTGTTTCTCGTTCTTGATCCGCCGGCGATACCGGCGAGTTATCTTCGGCTATGCGTCGTGGCGTTCACCCGAGGCGGGTTGATCGTCCGCCAGTTCCGATTCCAACGACTGAATTCGATCGCGGAGCCGGGCGGCTTCTTCGTATTTTTCACCCTCGACCAGCGATCGCAGTTCGTTTCTGAGTTTGATCAACTGGTACTGCCGTTGACTCGAATCGGGAGCCCGCTTGGGGAATTTGCCGCAATGCTGAGTCGACCCGTGAATGTTTTCGAGCAACGGCATCAGTTCGGTCTCGAAGGCGATATAATCGTGCGGGCAGCCCAAGCGCCCCTGGCTGCGAAATTCGCGAAACGTGATGCCGCAATTCGGACAGACGAGATGGTCGAGTTCGTCTAAATCCTGTCCTTCGATCAGTTTTGCAGCCGTCGCCGACATTTCATCCGGGTCGGGATGATCCTGCTGGCTCAAATACGCCTGCGCACACCCTTCGCAGAGATGCAGGGTCTGCACCTCGTTATTCACGATTTCGGTGATGTGCAAGGTCGCCGGTTTTGAGCAGCGCCGACATTTTTTCATATTCGCGGATTCCTCAGCGTGAAGGACAGACCGCCTGAACGCGAACTCAAGCGGTGTTATCTCGTCTGATGACAGGCGATCCGCTGAATTTTTCAGTTGCAAACGGCTTGAATCAGGCTGTGTTAATTATGGCGGGAAAGAAAAACCGGTCTCCCGCCGTGCACTCGGCGCGGGGCATAAATTTCCCGCGGAAATGCAGTTTCATTCTAGCTGTCGGCGGGGGTGTGTCAAGGATCGCCCGCTTTGGCTTCTCGACGTAACAATCGACGGCTATTATGCTTGATAAAGAGAAACGCGGCGGAATCCGGGCGATTTTTTGCGAACGAACCAGACCCCGCATCAAGAACATGTCGTTCCCGTTGCCGCCCATCTCGGATTTTTGCAACAGCCATTCGAAAACCCGAGAGAACGACTTTTCGCCGGCCGTTCGCCGCCGCGCCGTCGAATTGATATATTGACTCGACCGATGACCGACTTCGCCGTGGATTTCGATTTGCCTCCCGGAACGAACATGACGCGTTATTTTCCCGATTTTCAGACGTTTGCATCGCTGGCCCCGGGGGTGGATCTGGTGCCGGTGTACCGCCAGTTGGTAGGCGATACGCTGACGCCCGTCAGCGCCTATTGCAAAATCGAGCAAGGAGCCTGTTCGTTCCTCTTCGAAAGCGTCATCGGCGGCGAAAAAATCGGCCGTTACAGCTTTCTCGGCTCGAATCCGTTCTTGCAGATCGAAGCCTACGGACATCAAATCGTCTTGACCGAAGACTCGGCCGTCCGGCGATACGAGTCCGCCGATCCGATCGACGACCTCGAACAACTCGTGAAACGGCATTCGGCGGCGACGGTGCAGGGGTTGCCGCGGTTCTGCGGCGGAGCGGTCGGTTTCGCCGGTTACGACATGGTCCGTTACACCGAAAATCTGCCGCATCCGCCGGCCGACGACCGTCAGATCCCCGATTTGTCGTTCGCGTTTTACGACCGGATGGCGATCTTCGATCAGATCAACAAAACGGTGCTGGTGGTGGCGCAGGCCCGCGTCCGCGACAAGTCCGGCGAGGCGCTCCGCCGGGAATACGACAACGCCTGCCGCAATGTGGACGAACTGTGTCAACAACTGCAGCAGGGAACCACCGACCTGCAAATGACCGACATGGGTTCGCTGAAAGAACCGCCGCGACTGTCGTATTCGTCGAACTTTACGCAGCAGGAATTCGAAGCGGCGGTGGAGCGCTGCAAGGAGTACATCACCGCGGGGGACGTGTTTCAGGTGGTGATCAGTCAACGGTTGAAACTGGAGACGCGGGCGCGGGCGCTCGACATTTACCGTGCGCTGCGGGTTGTTAATCCGAGTCCGTTTATGTTTCTCGTGCGCACGCCGGCGGTCATTCTCGTCGGCAGCTCGCCGGAGATTATGGTGCGGGTGGAAGAGCGCGAGGTGACGATTCGTCCGCTCGCCGGTACGCGCAAACGGGGACAAACCGCCGAGGAAGACCTCAAGCTCGCCGAAGAGCTGCTCGCCGATCCCAAAGAGCGGGCCGAACACGTCATGCTGATCGATCTCGCCCGCAACGACGTCGGCCGCGTCGCGCAATTCGGATCGGTGCGTCTGAGCGACGTGATGGTCGTCGAACGTTACAGCCATGTGATGCACATCACCTCGAACGTGATGGGAAAACTCAAGCCGGGGTGCACCGCCCTCGACGCGCTGCGCGCCGGCCTGCCCGCGGGGACGGTGTCGGGGGCTCCCAAAGTCCGCGCGATGGAAATCATCGACGAACTCGAACCGCACCGCCGCGGCCCGTACGCCGGGGCGGTCGGTTATCTCGACTTCACCGGCAATATGGATACCTGCATCGCGCTGCGCACGCTGGTGATGAAGGGACAGACAGCGTACGTGCAAGCCGGCGCCGGCATCGTCGCCGACAGCGTCCCCGCATCGGAATATCAAGAGACGCTCAACAAAGCGCAGGGCCTGCTGAAAGCGATCGAAGTCGCCGAACAGCAGTTTTGATGATCGGGGATTGGGAATCGGGGAGCGATACGCAAATTCTACGGCTATTGAGTCTCAGGTTAATCATGTCACAACTCTCGATTGACGAAACAGCTTTTCTCTTCCGGCCCAAAGGGCCAGCAATTCACCTAGCCAGGGGCGAAGCCCCTGGGGACGGTCCCCGAATACGCAAGAGGCCTGAAGGGCCGGCAGTTCAAATGCAATTTTATATGACAACGAACTGTTGGCCCGTTGGGAGCCCTCACCCGGCCGCTGCGCGGCCACCCTCTCCCTGTTGGGGAGAGGGTTTTAGAAGTCTACCAGGCCCTGCGGACCTGGCTAGGAAAATGAACGCCCCTTCGGGGCTGAAGACAAGGCGTCAATCGACCGATGCTCGACTCGTTGCACACAAGGTTGTCTCTCACCAGGTCTCATTTTGTGACAATATCAACCTGAGACTCAATAACCGAGATAGCCGCTATAGTTGAAGTTCACTTACTCGCGAGCGCGCAAAAACAGCCTTCCGCCGATGACGTCGACGGAAGGCTGCGTGTTTTCCAGACAGTTCACCGGGACACCGATTAGTAATCGTTTTCGCTCAGCACGTTGGCCGCGCCGCCCGAATAATTCTGACCCTGCAGCGTACCGGCGGGTGTGACGAGTTGAGCATACACGAACGCGTTGATGCTCGTGCTGATGGTCTTACCGCGGCCGCTGGCGAAGATCACGTTGACGGCGCCGGCGTGAGCCGAACTCGGCCGGGGGGCTTTGGGAACGGTCGTCACAATGCTGCCGGGATGCGACAATCCGAGGCTCGTCATTGCGGAAGTGGCGTTGTCGAGGTTGAGCGGTCCCGTGGGAACCGCCGAGAATTCGCTGGCGAGGGCGTTCACGCCGAAGCCCACATCGTCCACAAAGGTGGAGTAGTAGGTGTTCGAGTTCTGGTTTTCGGCGAGCATCAAGGTCTGTTCCATGCCATCCGAACGCTGGACATAGTCCTGCGTCATGCGGAAGGTTGACCCATTGACCGCGCGCCAGAAAATGCCGGTCGCAAAGGCGGGAGCCACGTCTCCGGAATCGAAACCGGTCGTCACGTCGTACCAATCCAAGGGAACCACGTCGATCGTGCCGTCCGGTTCGTAGTCATGGCTTGAGGGAACGTGCACCAATGCGTTCGAGGCAACAAAGGCCTGCTCCTGACCCCAGATGTCGGAACGGATATAACCGGCATTGGCGGCGAAACTCAGGCCCCCTTGAATGCGGTCGTTGTTCTGATCCGACGGGCAGGTGAAGACCCCAATCCAGATGTTGGGGGCGGCGTTGCCATCGGCAACCGACCGGGCAATGTCGGCGCGATCGAGATAGTTCATCAGGCTGATCGGCCAGCCGTACGTGGTGCTTCCAGCACCCAGGGGGTAATTGGCCGTCAGTTGCGGATAACGGTCGTTATTGGCCGAGCAGAAGTTCGCGACCGCTATGCCGATGTTGCGGACGTTGTTCAGACAGGTGTTGCGGCGGGCCGCTTCGCGGGCGGCCTGAATCGCGGGGGTCAACAAGGCAATGAGCGTGGCGATGATCGAAATCACCACCAACAGCTCGATGAGGGTAAACCCTCTGCGATTCGACGAACGAGACTTGGAACGACAGACTTTCATTTTTTGGCTCCCTGTGCTGGATTGGACGGCCCACTTTGTATTGGAGTAACCACAGGCCCGTGGCGTCATTGAAACGATTGGATTGGGATATTTTCAGC
This sequence comes from Planctomycetaceae bacterium, assembly GCA_040881995.1. Lineage (GTDB taxonomy): Bacteria > Planctomycetota > Planctomycetia > Planctomycetales > Planctomycetaceae > JAQCEJ01. The sequence goes on along the minus strand of JBBECD010000098.1, from coordinate 21,497 downwards.
GGTATCGACATGCAAGCGGTCGTCTCAAAACCCGGTTGTCTCGAAGAGAAGGGTTTCGAAAGGACTTCAAGCTACAGAGTGGGAAATGGTGGTGTTGTCTCGCTCTGCTTATTCTACCGATATTTTGACACAAGTGTTGGAACTTTTCGTGAAGATTCTTGAGATTCTAATCTATTTTTTCATGATACAGCAGCATTTACCATACTGGTTTTCACTTTTTTCATAAAAACCGCGGCGGGTTTGTTTTTTAGCCCCCGGCGAGTCTCGCCGGGGGGTTCGATTTCGCACTGCATTTCCCCCCGGTCATTGACCGGGGGCTAAAAGGCGATGGACTACTTAATCAACTGGCGATGAATGATCAACGAACGGAACGGAAAACGATCGAGAATGCCGTTGCCGTTGACGTCTTCGCTAACGCCTGGAGAAATCATATCGATCACACCGTTGCCGTTAATATCCTCACGACGGTTAAAACTGTACGTATACTGCGAATTCGACGCTATGCCTGTTACCGGGTCGTAATAGCAGGTACTGCTTTTTGGCAGATCGGCTGGCGTCAGCATTTCCAGCGCCCGCGAGCGGTCGATCACGAAAAATCCGCGATGGCCGGGACTGTCCGGCAGTTTCGCACCGATCCGCACGACCGTCGGTCCCGTGTAACCGGGAGCCGGAACGGCGCCCGATGGGTCCAGCTCCTTCGCAGCGAAGAAGTCGACCTGCACGTGCACGATGAAGACGTTGCTGCGGGTCGTCGTCGTCTGGCCGAGCTTCGTCAGCAGCCGTTGCCGGCTGACGTAATCGAGCGTGCTCCCATTATGATCGGCGAGCGAACCGAGTTCGAACAGCTTACGCCCCTCGCCGGGAATTCCCGTTTCGATATCGCGGAAAATCGTGTGATCGATGCTCGCCCCCCCCTCGGCGGAAAAATTCAGCCCGCGGAACGGCCGCGAACCCGGCACGCCGGCAAGGTACCAACCGAAGGTCGGACCGGGTAATTGGTCGGGCTGATCGCGGGCGGCGATAAACGTGGCCCACCAGTCGCGGCCGTCGGTCCCGTCCCACGCCGGCAGATACGGAACCGTCGTCGCCGTCGGGTTGATCGACATCACGTCGGAGTCGTCGAGCAGGCCCGCTTCCACCGCGGGGTGTCGCATCGTATTAAGATTCACACGTCCGGGCTGTCGAATGCCTCCCGCCGGCAGATCGGTATCGTTGTTGCCGATGTTTCCCAGATCGAGGATGTACGGCGAAACTTCGTCGTGGCGGCCTTCCCGCGCGGGAACTTCGAAGAACTCGAGCAATCGCGCCCAGCGGTTGGCGCGGGCTCCGGTGATTTTTTGCCACGTCACGCTGCCGTCGCCGACGACGACCGACCCCCACGGGGGCGCCGCGATGCCGGATGTTCCCGCCGTGGTGCAGCGATAGATTTCACCCGCGTAGGGATCGCCGATGACTTCGTCTCCGGCGGCGTACGCGGTGCCGGCGCTCCAGCCGTTATTTTTGCCGGGCCGCAGCAGACGGTTGATGCCGGCATCCCAGCCCACGAGCAACGGCGAACCGGTTGTGGTAAAGTCTTCGCTCTGTCTCGAACCGAGGCTGAGCGTCGTGTCGCGCGGGCCGTGCACCGGAACCGTCAGCAGCTCGAACCCCGTGCTGAATTCGCGATTCAAATGCGGCTGCCACAGCGAATAAATCGCCGGGCTCGAACGGTTGTCGGCCCCCAGACTGTTATAGACGTGCGGATTCGCGGCCGTATAGCCAGACCAGGCGTCGTCGGTGTAGGCCTCGGTGTCGTCGCTGCGAATGCCGCCGTACAACGGCTGAAAGCGTTCTTTCGACTTCATCGTGTCGAGCAGGTCGCCGATGTTGGGCGTGCTGCCTCCGTCGGTATTTTCCGTGAGTGCGAACACCTGCAGCGGAATGCTGATGCGGTCGACGACGATCCACGGGTTATCCGCCGATTCGGCGTCGTGCGTCGGCAAGCCGGCGGCCACCGGCGCCGAACGATGCGGATTGGCTCGGCGGCGCAATTCGATCTCGATCGTGCGGGTGTCGTCGATAAAGCTGTCGAGCGTTTCGTCCAGCGTCAGCGTCGGTTCCGGCACGAAGTGCAACAGATCTCCCCCCGCGGGATCGGTGGGATAAAGGGGATCGTTCAGCACCTGCGGACCGTCCCCCTGCGACGTCGTGGAAGCCGGCGCTTCGTTGATGCGGTACGTCAACGTCGGCACCGTGATCAGGTCGAGGCTCAAACCCGTACCGGCCGGATCGGGTGCAATCCGCGTGTAGGGGGGAGGAGACGGCGTGGCCATCGTCCAGTTGTAATCGACCATCATGTAACTCGGGAGGGGCGTCAACGCCATATCCAGGTTCTGGGCGTCGCCCGCGGTTCCAATCGTGAACCCCGGCGAAGCTCCCGTGCCGACGACCGGCAACCCCGCCGTCAGCAAAGTCAGCCGGCGTTCTGAACCGAGCGGAATTCCGGTAGAGCTGTCTTTCGGCTTGACGGCGATCTGCCAGCCTTCGTTCTGCGTCGAAAAGTCGATCGACCGCGGGCTGACGTTGATCAGCTCGATAAACGTGAAATCGCGATGGGCGGTATCGTCGTATTCCGTCGCCGCATGATTCGTCGTCGCCGGCAGACCGGCCGGCTCGTCGGGCACGCGCTTGCACAACGCCGCCATCGCTTCGCCGAACGTCAACTGCTGCGCTTCGACGCCGTACACCACGCCCCGTTCGTCGACGGGGACGGTCGGGTCGTCGTCGCCGGTGATGGTGGCTTCATCGCCCAGGCTCCAGCCGGTGTTTAAATCGCGGTCATACTCGAAGACGGTGACGACGTCGTCGGAATCGAGGGAGTCGACGACATTGACGGCGAACTGCGCCATTTCTTCGAGGTGCGTGTCGGAGTACAACGGCCGCGGCGCACCGCCGCCCGGCAAGGCGTTCGTCTGGCGATAATCGACATCGTCGCGGCCGCCGCCGAAGGCGTACAGCATGACATAGATGTCGCGGGCCATCCGCTGGCGATCTAACCTCGCCAGGAATTCCTGCAATTCGACCGTATTGGGGTATGTCGCATAGTATGCTTCGAGAGGCGCATCATTGGTTGAAAATGTAATGGGAATCGGAGGAAGCGTCGGTATCGCAAAGGCACCTGCCACGGGTGCATTGCCCAATCCAGATGATGGATGCGGTGTTAAGGGCCGAACTCGGATACGAGGTTGAGAGGGAATGGCAGATGGATCCGGGTAATAAAGCTCGGTCAATCCATTCATGCTCAACTTACGTTGAATTTTTCGAAGACTATTCATCGGCGGATACGGAGGATTGCCCATTTCCACAGTCAACGTATTTCGTACTGCTGCTCGAAACGGATCGCGCGGCGCGCCCGCTAAACCATATGTGGTGCCAGGAATCGGAAGATCGCCACCAAAATCCGGTGGAAACTCCAAGAAGCCGTCAGCATCGGTATCAGCGCTGAATTCCCAATGCCGGCGGCTGTCACTTATCCCCACAGCATACGGGTTCGGTCCATACCACGGCTTCGCGAAACTTTTCAGATCCCAACTATCGGTCGTAAACTGCTGCCGAATCTGCTCGGCGCGCGTCGACGAATTGAAATTCAGCGGCGCGAGATCGCGCAGCCGGCTGCTCAATCCCGTCAGCGTCGTATCGTTCGACGAACCGTGCAGCGAGTACAGTTCCGACGTCGAGAAAATCTCGTCGGTCGGCTGCGCTTTCGACGGATCGAATACCATCTCGGCCGGCTCGTCGATCTGGTAATAATCGGTCGCGCCGGGCATCAGGGCGCCCCCCAGCACGTTGCGATATCCGGTCGTCGGATTGCTGTAATAATTCTGATAGCCGCGCCATTGCAGACGGCCGAAGTTATTCAGCAGCGTCGTCTTGCCGAACGTTCCTCCCAGCGTCGTGCGGCCGGCGGCGACGAAATCGAGCGGATGCTCGAACGGATAAAACGCCGTGGTGCTCGGCCATAACGCGGGAATCGTTTGCAGGCCCCCTTCGTTGGCGTTGCCGTTGTCGTCGAAACTGTGCAGGCCGGGAAACGGAAATTCATACGGATTGACCGATGTCGGGGTCCACGGGTCGACGGCGTTAATCGTCGAGAGCAGCCGGGGCAACTCGCCCCATTTCCCCACCGTGATGTTCTGCACGTTGTACTTGCCTGCCGCCGCGTCGAATACAAAATTCGGCTTGCCGGCGGTCAGATACCACCATTCCATATTCGCCGCTTCGATGCGGTCGGCGGGAAAATGCCCCCACATAATATTGTGCTGATTGAAGACCGACGCCGGGCTCCCCACCACTTCGGTGTTCGGGTCGGCGGTAAAACCCCACTGCGTGTTGATTTCCGACGTTGACATCCCTTGATTCGATTTCGAAATCGACTCGCCGTTGCCGAACGGCTGCGTTCCCAGACTGCTGAAGTCGATATTGCCCGCCAGGTTTCCCGACGTCGTGAGATTGATCAGCCCGTCGCCGTCGTAAATCGTGAAGGCGAACAACGGCACGAACACCGTCCCGTCGGCACGCTTTTGTGCCGGATAATCGAGATCGATGTAAACGGCCTCTTTAATGCCGTCCCCGTCGGCGTCGACGTCGAAAATGTAGGTAATGCCGTCACCCGTCCAGATCCCTTCGGCCCAGTCGGTTGCGGGAATTTCGTCGGGGAACAGAAAAGGATCGATCGGGTTCGCCGTCGTATCGGGATACGTTACGCTCACAAATCGATGCTGCCCCGAGATCACGCCGTCCGTGGCCACCGCCAGATGTTCCTTATGCGGACGCGAGACGCGGGTCGTCGTCGAGGCATCGCTGTACCAGTTGTCGTTCGCCACCACGTTCCGCAAATACTGCGGGCGGTGGAACGAGGGGATGATCAACTGAAATGCGCCGCCGCCGGCATTGAGGGCGTTCGCCTTATAAGCCAGAAACGGATTGTTGATGTCGGGATATGTGTAATCGACGTCGGGGGCGGGAACCGTGTCCAATGCGGGAAAGAATCCATTCGCTCCGGGTGCATCGTTGATGTTGACTTGTCCGGGCGTTCCATCTTCTCTCGGAACGCCGGCATGATCTTGATCGAGATCGGGAAGCAGCGCACCGTCCAAAATCACGTTGCGGCCTTCGCCCGTAAACGGCTGATTGTCCGAGCCGACCAGCGTGGCCATCAGCGACCAGCGGCCTCCCCACAAGACGCTATTGTTCTCGTTGTTGTCGGCGCCGACGATGATCTGGCGCAAACCGAAATCGAACAGCGCGTCGGGATCGAGTCCGCCGTCGCGGATTTTCGCCCCGTCGGAGTAATACTCGGCGGTGATCCCTTCGTTCGACGCGAAGGTATAAAAGAAGAACCCCAGAAAGGCGAGCGCCCCGATGAGCGCCACCATGATGATGAGCGTCGACCCCGATCGCTGATCGGCGTACGCGCCGGTCGGCACGGCCGTCCCTCGGCGAGAGCGGTTTTTCCGGGCATTGGCTGAACGTTGCATAAACCGTTTCATGTTCGTCTCCCCTAGTAAAACCAGGGCCCGACCGTGTGTAATAAATTCTCGTTCCCAAGCTCCCGCTTGGGAACGCAAGTCTTCGAAGCTTCGCTTCGCTCAAAGCGCTCCGCTACGGAAACCCTCCGCGTCGCGGCTAAACTGTTTTCCTCTGGCCCTGGACCCTGGACTCTGGACCCTCGTCTACTCCAATTCATCCAGCGAAAAGACCATCGTCATCTGCCGCATCTGATTGCTGGCGGCGTCCATAAAGCGAATGCGAATCTGAATCGCCCGCAAAGGAACTTCATCGTCGGTGCCGATGAAACCGAGTTCTTGGCCGAACACGTCATCGCCCAAACCGAGTTCGCCTTCGTCATCGGGACCATTGATTCCGTCGTCGTCTCCTGGATTTCCTGGGACGCCGTTGGAACCAACGCCATAGTAATTATCGATGTAGCCGTCCTGATCATCGTCCCAGTTAGCCACGCCTGGCAGCATATCAGCACCGTTCGATCGCAGCCGATAGGGTGCCGGTCCGCCGGCATTCACGTGCCAGGTGTCGAACCGGTTGCCGTAGCTCCAGTTGGCGTTCATATTCGCCGTGTATAAACCGCTGACTTGCGGTGCGGCGACGTTATCGGCCCGGCCGAGATCGTAGAAGTCGATCAGATCGTCCGACCCGGTCACGCCGACTTCTTCCAGATCGGGAATCGTCTGTGCGGCGTCGAGCCAGTCGATGAAACCGTCGCCGTCGTCGTCGACGCCGGCGACACCCGGTGCCCCATCAAGGCCGAAATCGGCGGCGAAGACTTTGACGTCGAATTCGTGCACCTTGGTCGCGATGATATCTTCGCCCCGGCGATCGAGGCCTTCATAGTCTGAAACGGCACCGGTCGCGGGATTAATCGCCAGGCCGCCGCGGTTCATGGGATTCAAACCCGGGTTGATATAGCCGGGGTAGCCGAAGTTCACATTCGCTGTTTCCTGCTGCGTGAAGCGGCCGATGAAGACGTCGTCGCTCCCCGGCCAGCCCCATTCGCCATAGTCGTCGGTTACGCCGTTGTTGTTGTCATCGACGCCGGCCACGCCGGGCTGACCGTCGGGGCCTTCAATGAATTCACGCGGGACACCATTCAGTGAAGGCGCGTGACCGTAGCGGTACGAGGGGATTCCGAGGCTGTAGACCACGCCCGACCCGGCATTGCTCAAATCACCCGCGACGTGGAAGCGGATACCCTCACCATCGATAAAAGCATCCCCGTTATCCATGGGAGGGTTCGTCGCGCCGTCTTGCTCGTTACTATCGACGATGCCGTTCTCGTTCGTATCCTCACCCACGATGCGATGGGCGGAATAGTCGAAATCTCGCCAAAACGAATTTCCGGTGACAGTGTAGTCACCATTGATCAACAAGCTGCTACCAGTTCCGTCCACGCCCGCCTTTTCCGGCGCACTGGGGTCGGTCTGCGGATCGTGCGGCTCGCGGATCAGCAATTGCCGGCGGTACAGATTCCCGTTCCGCAGGTAATAGCAGACTTCCGCCGTCGTCGACAAACCGGTGTTGTTGATCAGAAACTGCCCGTCGTCGAATTCGGGTTCGTTGCCCAGCGAACGCGAGAGATACAGCGTTCCGCCGGTGCCGGCGAGGACGGTTTCGAAGACGGTGAAGGTCGTGGTTCCCGCGACGTTATAGTTGGCGATGGTATAGACGCCGTTGACCGTGCTGGGGGTGGCCCCCTGAATGTTGATCTTGTCGCCGGTGCGGACCGTGGCGGGCAGATAACCGGCGGCGACGAGATCGACGCCGACGCTGAAAGATCCCGTGGGAGGGGATCCTCCGCCCGCCGTAATGCCGGTGATCGGCGTATTCTGCAGCGACGTGGTTCGTCCATAAAACGGAATCGAGCTGTCGAGTCCCGCCTCGACAATGTTCGAGCGAATCGTAAAGGCGATGACGTCGTCGGTGTTGTTATTGGGATCGTTTTCGGAGATTGCAAAATATCCCTGCCGGCTGGCCAGGCTCTTGAGCAAGCGCGTATCGTGGCCGTTCTGAAAGGGAATCAGCTCCTGAAACGTCCGTTTTTTGAAATCGTTGAGCATGATCGTCTGAATGGTGCGTTCTCTACCGTCGTTTTCGGCCATCCCTTTTTGCGTGGTGATCATCCCGGTCGCGGAGCGAAAGACTTCCGCGAACATCAGCATGATCATCACCACCAGTCCGACCGAGACGAGCAGCTCGACCAGGGTAAAGCCGTGACGAGGAAAGGATGAAGGATGAAGGATGAGGGATGAGTCAGAGGAGCGCTCCGCTGCGCAATGCCTCCGCGTCGCGGCTAACCGCCGACTCTGGCCCTGGACCCTGGACCCTGGACCCTGGACTCTCTTGACTGTCTTCATTATGGTGCTCCTTCGCGGATGAAGGTTGGCAGGCGGTAGACATCGACGACACCCCGCATAAACATCGCGTTTCCGTTCGCCGCGTTTTCGACCGCCGGACGATCGATCTTGATCGTGGTCTTGGCGTCGTCGATTTGCAGCACGCGGTACCAGAGCGAATTCTGCACGTCGAACACAAATCGGCCCTTCTTCATGAATTGAGGCGCGGCGCCCGTGAGCGCCACGAACTGAGACCCCTGCGTAAACGTCGCTGCCACCATCTCTTCGTCTTCGAGCGAGAACGGCCTCCGGGCGAAGATCACGGCGTCGACGTCGGAGACTTCCTGTCCCCGGCCGTCTTTGCGCTTGCGGACGGTGAGCATCCACGTGTAACGCCGTTCGCCGATTTCGAAGCGCACACTGACGGGCGTAATCGGTATGCCGCCCGCTTCGGGGAAGTCGGCTCCGATCCACGTGAGCGTCCTCGCCCCGGGATTGATTCCATTAATCGAACGGACTTCGCTCGAACCGCGGCCCTGATAATCGTAAAACACGATCACCCGCGTATTCTCGTGCACGGCATCGAGCGAGAGGTTCAGATTCGTCAGCACGTTGACGTCGGCATTCGTGACCGTCAGCGTGTTCGTCAAGTTGTCGATGCCGATCGTCGGGCCGGCCTGATTGAGGTATTGTCCCTGATCGATCCAACTGTCGGGTAGCGTGACCAGTTGATCCATGTCGAACGCATCGACGTCGCCGTCGCGATCGAAATCGTAGTTATAGGTGAAGCGGGGCAATCCCGCTCCGCCGGCGGCACTCCAGCCGAAAATCACCTGATGCTGGGCGAGAGTGAGCGACGAGGCCGCGGGAGGGGTGTCCCCCGTTACGGCTTGAAATTCCATCGGGTCGATGACGACGCGCTGCACGCCGTGCGTGGGGACTTGAATCTGGTCGAGAATCGCGGGATGCAGATCGAGCAGCGATTCGATGTTGTAGCGGAACCGGGTGGCGTGCGTGAGGTGCGTCGCCTGCACGCTCCGCAGCAGCGACACGGGAAACAGCGTCATCACGCTGATGATGCCGATGCTCATGATCAGCACGGACATCAGCACTTCGGTAAGCGTCGTGCCGCGGCGAATCGAGGGATGAGGGATGAGGGATGAGGGATGAGTCAGAACCCGCGGTTGACTTCGGTTAGCCGCGACGCAACGCGGAGCGCTAGCCGCTGGCAACACACTTTCATTTGTTATTTCGTTTCTTCCACGACGTTTGGTTTGGGCTAGCGCTCCGCTACGGAAACCCTCCGCGTCGCGGCTAACCGCAGAATTGAAATTCCAGCTCTTGACTCTTGTCTCTCGACTCTTGACTCTCTCAAGGAGGCGTTTCATCGGATTTCCCTCCCGAGTTCGGCTTCGCGGAAGATATCCACGACGCCGGGTATAGGTTCGTAGGTGGAAACGGCGTGCGTCGAGACCCGGCCCGTGTGGGTAAACAACGACACCAGTAATTTCTCGCTCACCTGATAACACTCCCAGGTGATCGCGCCGTCGCTGACCGTGTTGCCGGTTTTCGTCGGCCAGATAGGCTCGGTTCCCCCCGACGTCCCGCCGCTGGTGCACAGGTAAAGACAGGCGTTATCGAGCGTCGGCTTGACCCATTGCCCAACCGTGTAAGCGGTCGAATTCTGCCAGGTGCCGGCTCCCGGCGGGATGTTGTTGACGGTATCTTGCGCGGCGGCGAGGACGAGATGAATCGTCCCGTCACCGGCGGAAGCACCGGTGACCGTCCCTCGCGGCGTGAAGAGAACGTCGAGCTGCTGCGTATACGCCGAGCCGGCCCCGCCCGTCCGCCACGTTCCCGGAATGCGGCTGTTGTCGAGATCGATGACGATCCCCGTCCCCAAAGGCCGCGGTTCCTGATTGGGCAACACGGCGGGGTTGAGTTCGAGGGAGTATTCGAGGATTTGCCCCGGACCGGGAACGAGCGTCGGGTTCGAATCGGGATATCCTCGCGTGAGATACCATTGATTCAACAGCCCCGAATTCACCGACTTGGCGATCGTGTAATAATTTCCGCTGTTGCGAGGCAGTTCGATTCGTGCTCCATCGGAAAGGCGATTACGAATCGCCAGATTATTCCAGATGGGGGGATAGGCGATGTTCACCACGTCGTTAATGCCGTTGAGATTCAGATCGACCCCTGCGGCGATAGCGGTACTACCGACCGGCAGAAAAACATCTTCGCGTAAAACCGTGACCGTCCCCTGCGAAAACCGCTCCGGCGGGCCGATGAAAACCATGCTCGAGGCGGTCGTATTGTCGGCGGTGTCGAGCAAAAAACGAATGCCGCGGGCGTCCTTCGCATACGCGGCCCGGCTTTTGGCCCCTTCGTAATACGACTGCACCTGCCGAGCCCCGGCTCGAATGCGGTCGTACGTCTGCGTCATGTTGACCGTCGCCAGCGTAATGACGGCGAGGATCAGCAGAATCGAGATCGTCACCAGCATTTCGATCAGGGTGAACGCTGCGCGTGAGGGATGAGGGATGAGGGATGAAGGATGAGTCAGAGAACACCGTCTCCCCGGTCCCCGGTCCCCGGTTCCCGAATCCCGATAACTCTGGCCCTGGACCCTGGACCCTGGACCCTGGACTCCTTCAAAAGGCACCCTCACCCCGGCCCTCTCCCGGAGGGAGAGGGAGGAAGACGAAGTCCCCTCGCTTGCGTTTCGGGCTAGTATGCGTCTCTGGCCCTGGACTCTGGACTCTGGACTCTGGACTCTCTTGACTCTCAAGTGGAGCATTTATCGTCCTCCGACCCGTGAGTTGAGATTGGTGATGTTATCCGCCAGATCGCCGATAAATTTCTCTTCCAACTCCGCGAGATGGCCGTAACGTCCGGTGTTGATGGGTTCGTACAAACACAAAAAATTTCGGTCGACCTCTCTCGGCGAGGAGCCGTCGGGACCGGCCGAGGCCAGCAGCGGCGTGTGATACGTCGATGGTCCGTGAAAATTCGATTCGAAGTCGTAGGGCGCGGGAGTCGGAAGGCTCGCCAACTGCTTCAGCAACTCGGGAATTAACCGGTGGGGGTCGTCCGGATCATTGGCCGGGTCGTCGCTGCCGGGCCAGCCCCGCTCGTTGGGGTCATCCACGCCCCCCAGCCCGTCGTCATCGAGGCCGGCGACGCCGGGTTGGCCGTCGGCCCCGTCGATCGGCGTCGTCATGGCGATCGAGCCCATCAGTTGCGGTGCATTGGCGTCGGCCACCAGCCGGGTCGGCCAGCGGTAATAGCGAATCGTGTTCCCCCAACTGTCGACAAATTCCTTTCGCCCGTCGCCATCGGTATCGTCGACGTCGGTGGAGCGGAAGAACCCCTCCTCGACCGGTTCGACCCCGGCGACCGACGAGTGCATGATGAAGTGATACAGGCACTCGGCGTTTTCCCAGGTCGGGGTGCTTAGCGGTCCCGGAAAATCGAAGTTGGAAGGAACCTCGCTGTAATCCTGCGGAAACAAATCGCGGAAACGGTTCTTGCGGGCGATAACCATCGCCACGTCGCGGTACTTGGGGTCGCCGGGTTCGACGCCCAACGGAGCGAGCAATGCGTAATCGCTGTCGTAAACGTATTCGGGGCGTCCCGGCGCGTCGACGTGCATCGAATCGATCCAGCGATTGAAGGCGTCGATGCGCCGATGCAGCAGTTCGTCGATCTTGAGTAGCGTTGTTCGCGTCGCTCTCAATTGGGCATAGGCGGTGTAGCCTCGGTACGCCAATAACGACACCGGCGTGAGCAGCGCAAGAACCCCGATCACGGCGAAGGTCTGCTTCACCGAGAGTGAGGGGTTTAGCCTGCTCGGCGGGAGAGTCGTCTCCAATCTCACGTCGTTTTGGTCGACCATTTATCGTCCTCCGACCCGTGAGTTAAGATTGGTGATGTTGTCGGTGAGATCGCCGGCGTACGTGGGATGCGGCGCGGCGAGATGACCGTAATTCGGGGCATCGGTCGGTTCATACAAACCGAGAAAGTTTCTCTGCGGATCCGCATCCGCAGGAGCGTCGCCGTCCGGCCCCGCGGAAACAATGAGCGGTGTGTGATAGGTCGCCGGAGAATGAAAAAATGAAATAGATACAGTACCGAGTTCGAAATCGAACGGCGTCGAATTGTTCTCCAATTGAAACAGCATATCGGGAACCAATCCGTTGGGATCTTCGGGATCGTTGATGGGATCATCGCTGCCGGGCCAGCCGCGTTCGTTGGGATCGTCTGCGCCATTCAAATTGTCGTCGTCCGTACCGGCCACACCGGGCTGGCCATCGGCGCCGTCGATGGGCGTCGTCATGGCCATCGAGCCCATCAACAGGGGGGCATTCACATCGGCCACCAGCCGGGTAGGCCAGCGGTAGTAGCGAATCGGGTGGCCCCAGTTGTCGAGGAATTCCATCAGCCCGTCGCCGTCGGTGTCGCCGAATTCGGCGGAGAGGAAGAACCCGTCCTCGACCGGTTCGATACCGTAGACCTGCGACTTCATGATGAAGTAATACAAGCACTCGGCGTTTTGATTGGCCGCCGAGCCCGTGCCCGGAAACGTCCCGCCGGCAGGAACTTCGCCGAAATGCTGCGGGAAGAATTCGCGGAAGCGGTTCTTGCGCGCGAGCACGATCGCGAGGTCGCGATAATTGACGTCGCCGGGCGAAACTCCCAAAGGAGCCATCAGTGCATAATCGCTGTCATAAACGTATTCGGGGCGGCCGGGGGCTTCGACGTGCATTGAATCGATCCAGCGGGTGAATGCTTCCATGCGCTGATGCAGCAGTTCGTCGATTTTGACGATGGTGGTTTGCGTCGCCGTCACGCGGGCGTTGCCGATGAAGCCGCGGAACGCCATCAGCGACAGCGAAGCGAGTAGCGCGAGGATGCCGATCACGACGAGGATTTCGATCATCGTGAAACCCGGTCGCGGCGAGCGCTCGGGGCGATGCTTATGGATTGTGTTCATATACGGGGTCATCTCGACTCCCTCCGTCGTCGTTAGTAGCGATCCGCGTCTCGGTTAGCCGCGACGCATCGCGGAGCGCTAGCCATTGCCAACATACTTTCATTCGCTATTCAGTTTCGACCATGTCGTTCGGCGAGGGCTAGCGCTCCGCTCCGGAAACCCTTCGCGTCGCGGCTAAACGTTCTTTTCTTCAATCTGGCCCTGGACTCTGGACCCTCGACTCTGGACTTCTCTGGCCCTGGACTCTGGACCCTAGACCCTGGACCCAAAATTACGGCGACAATTCGCCGCCGGTGATGTTGGTGATGTTATCTTTTTCGACCGTGCGGGGGCCGACGAGCTGGGCGGAGGCGTTGGCTTCGGTATAAATCCCGCCGGTGCCGTATTGGCCGTCCGGTCCCGGAGAGATGATCTGGTGGCTCGTCTGGTTATGGGGGGTGGTGGCGTTGACCGAGTAATACGTCGTCATGCGCGCGGAGTTATCGGTCGCCTGGTAGCCGCGGCCGTCGTAGCTGCTGAAATAGACCAGCGGGTTTTGCTGCCCCGGATAGGAATCGAGATAAACGGTGTTCGGCGCGGTCCCTTGCAGTCTTCCTCCATCAAACTGATAAAACGGCCCGGTGCGCGATCCGCCAGAGGCAAATGGCGTATTCGGATTCGTCGAGAAGCCGGTGTTGTTGATGCCACCCAGGAAGAAGACGAGGCACTCGGAACCGTCTAATACTTGATTATTTAACAACGCAGGAATTGATGCAAAATCAATATTGGGCCAGATCTGCCGCAAAATTGCCCGTGTAGCGGGGGGATATTGTAGCGGGGTACCACTTAGAGTGAAGTCGATCGCACTGGGCGGTTCGACGTTGAACTCGGCTTTGAACGTGGCGATGGCCCCCTCAAAACTGGTGATCTCGGTCCGCACGCGGGCAATCCGCACCCGGCGTTGCGCGGACCAGATCGCCGGCAAGAGCATGGCGATCAGTGCGGCGATGACCGTGATCACCACGAGCAACTCGACCAGCGTAAAACCGGACCGGCCGGTCCGACGCGACGAACGCCGCTGCGAAGCGCGAGGGGATGATAAGCACTGCATGGCTACGGCTCCTGTTCCAAGCCTGTTTTCTTGAAGGATGAGGCTAGCGCTCTAGGTTCGGGCTAGCGCTCCGCGTTGCGTCGCGGCTAACCAATTTTCTTTCTCTGGCCCTGGACCCTCGACTCTGGACTCATTTACGACAGATCGTTCAACAACTTGATCAACGGCATGAAGAGGGCGATGACGATGAAGCCGACGATCAAACCGAGCACGACCACCATCAGCGGTTCGAGCAAGCTGACCAACCCGTCGACCAGCACGGCGACTTCTTCGTCGTATACGTCGGCGACCTTATAAAGCATGTTGTCGAGCGCACCGGTCTCTTCTCCCACGTCGACCATGTTGACCACCATGTCGTCGGTGATCCGCGTTTCCCGGAGCGGAACCGCCATCGATTCCCCTTCGCGAATCGCCGCGTAAATGGTATCGAAGGCCCTCACGAACACGGCGTTGCCTGCGGTGTCGCGGGCGATGATCAGGGCTTCGAGAATCGGCACTCCCGAAGCGATGAGCGTCCCCAACGTGCGGCACGTTCGCGCGATGATCGCTTTTCTGAGAATCTGACCGAGTAGCGGTATTTTGAGCGAGAGTTTGTCGACGATATATTCTCCCGTCTTGTTCTTTTTGATGATCTTGATCATCAGCCATAGTCCGATGGGAATCGCCGGGCCGAGGTAGAAGTATTTCACGACGGCGTCGCTCATGTTGATGAGCACGACGGTGATGCCGGGGAGTTCGGTGCCGAAATCGTCGAAGATCTTTTTGAACTTGGGGATGATGTAATACATGATGAACCCGACGATGCAGGTCGCCACCAGGATGACCGCACAGGGGTAGATCATCGCCCCCTTCACTTTTCGCTTGAGGCTTTGCGAGCGTTCTTTGAAGTCGGCCAGTCGCTGGAGAATGACTTCGAGGGCGCCGCCCGCCTCGCCCGCTTTCACCATGTTGACGTACAGGTTGTCGAAGCAGCGCGGCTGCTTGGACATCGCTTCGGAGAGCGTGCTGCCCGATTCGATGTCTTCGATGACGCCCGTGAGCGAGTTCTTGAGCGGGCCGGGTTTCGACTGTCCTTCGAGAATTCGCAGACTGCGCAGCACCGGCAAGCCGGCGTCTTGCAGCGTGGAAAGCTGCCGGGTGAACGTCGTCAGTTTTTTCTGATTGACGCCGCCGAAGGAAATGCCTCGGCGTTTACGGGCCGGTTTTTTCCTCTTCTTTTCTTCGGCCGGTTTCTTTTTCTGAGTCCGGCCTTTTTCGGTGATGCGGGTCGGGAAGAAGCCCTTCTCTTTGATTTTGACTTGGGCTTCGGCTTCCGAATTCGCCTCGATGGTGTCTTTGACTTCCAGACCCTTGTTGTCCATCGCCTCGTACTGATAAGTTGGCATGACGTGACTCCGTCAGAGAAGGGAAGAAAACGTTCTCAACCGTCCGTTTACTTTTGTATTTGATCGATAGGGTCAAACGGCTGTGAATGACTAAGGCCTAATGACTAATGTCTAAGGAATGACCAAATTCCCAGTGCCCAAAGAAAGCTACGGGGAACGCTCATTCGTTATTTGGTCATTGGGATTTCCTTAGTCATTAGGATTTAGTCATTAGTCATTCCCACGCTCCGTGGGTTCAGTCGATATCTTCCATGACCGTTTCGCGGACGACTTCGTCGATCGTCGAGACGCCGTCGAAGATGAGTTTGAGTCCGGCTTCGCGGAGGGTGGTCATTCCCTGGCTGCGGGCCAGATTTCGCATGTCGTCGATCGAGGCGTCCGACGAAACGAGGTCGCGCATGTCGTCGGTGACGTCCATCAATTCGTAAATGCCGGTGCGCCCTTTGTAGCCCGAGTTGTTACAGCGGGCGCAGCCCTTGCCGTAATAAAACTTGTATTTTCGCGCCTGTTCGATCGGCAATTGCAATTCCATGAGCAGTTCATCGCTAGGCTCGAATTCGGTGCGGCATTCGGTGCAGATTTTTCGAACCAGCCGTTGCGCCAGCACCGCTTCGACCGTCGCGGTGATGAGGAACGGAGGAATGCCCATGTCGCGCAGCCGCGTGATCGCCGTCGGCGCGTCGTTCGTGTGCAGCGTGCTGAACACCAGGTGACCCGTGAGGGCGCTTTGAATGGCAATTTCGGCGGTTTCGTAATCGCGGATTTCTCCGACGAGAATGTCGTCGGGGTCGTGCCGCAAAATCGCCCGCAGCACGGTGGCGAACGTCACGTCGATGTCGGGATTGACGGGGACTTGAATCAATCCGTCGATGTCGTATTCGATCGGGTCTTCCGTGGTGATGATTTTCGTTTCGATGTCGTTGAGTTCGTTGAGGGCGGAATACAGCGTCGTCGTTTTTCCGCTTCCCGTCGGCCCGGTCACCAGGATGATGCCGTTGGGGCGGTGAATCGTCGTGCGAAACCGCGTGAGCGTATTGGGATCCATGCCGATCTTGTTCAAGTCGAGTTGCACGACCGTACGGTCCAGCACCCGCATCACCACCGCTTCGCCGAACAGCGTCGGCAGCACGCTGATCCGCAAGTCGACCGAGTTGCCGCCGACGTTGAGTTCGATGCGGCCGTCCTGCGGCAGACGCCGCTCGGCGATATCGAGTTCCGCGAGGACTTTGATTCGGCTGACGATCGCGCTGGCCAGATGCCGCGGGGGGGGAACCATTTCGTACAACACGCCGTCGGCGCGCACGCGGATTTTGAATTCGTCTTCGAACGGTTCGAAGTGGATGTCGCTCGCCTGATCTTTAATCGCCAGCAGCATCACCATGTTGAGCAGCTTGCGGATGGGAGCGGCATCGGCGAGTTCTTCGGCGGACGCCAGATCGACGCCGCGACCGATGATTTCTTCGTCGGCGTCTTTTTCCAGCGCGCTGAGCACTTCTTCGATGCTGTCCTGCCGATCGGCATAATACCGGGCGATCGCCGCTTCGACGTCTTTCGGGTTCGAAACCGCGCCGCGGACGTCGACCCCGAGAAAGTTACGCAGATCGTCGAGAGCCGCCGCATTCTGCGGATTGGCCAAAGCCACCGTGAGCACGTCGTTCTTGAACGAGATCGGCATGACGTGATAGATGCTGGCCATCGTCTCGGGAACCATTTCCAGCACCTTCGGCGGAATGGTGGTCTCGGCGAGATTCACGACCGGCATGCCCCACTGCTCGGCGAGGGCTTCGGTCACTTGCGCTTCGTTGACCAGCCCCATCCGGATCGCGACCTGACCGATGAGTTCGCCGGGGCTCTGCTTTTGTTCTTCGAGAACGTCCCAGAGCTGATCTTCGGTGAGATAGCCTAAGTCGACCAGAATTTGTCCGAGCTTACGTGTCGCCATGAATGTTCTCGTTTTTTAGCGTGCGGTCACCGCTGTTGTCGTTCGCTGGTTTCAGTTTTGTATGAAGGTCGGATTAAAGAATCGTAAGTCGCCGTTGATTGCAGGGCATGGGCTACAGCCTGGCTTCCCATCAAATTTCGACTTCTTCATCGACCTCGTCATCTTCTTCTTCCATATCTTCGTCTTCCAGCAGTCCCTTCTTCGCCATGGCGATTTTCGCCTTCAGTTCGCCCGGCTGATTCGAGCGGACGATGACGTCGCGCTCTTCGCAGAGTCCGTTTTTCCACAAGTTGAACAAGGCGTCGTCAAGAAGCTGCATGCCATATTTGCGTCCGGTCTGAATCGCCGAGTTGATGCGATACGTTTTCGCCTCGCGGATCAGGTTGGCAATGGCGGGCGTGACGACGAGCATCTCGTAAGCGGCGACCATTCCCTGCGGTTTTCGCGGCAACAAAGCCTGACTTAAGATCGCGATGATCGACGTCGAGAGCTGCGTGCGAATCTGCTCCTGCTGCGCGGTCGGGAAAACGTCGATGATTCGGTCGACCGTTCCCTGGGCGCCGGTGGTGTGCAGCGTGCCGAATACAATGTGTCCGGTTTCCGCGGCGGTAATGGCGGATGAAATGGTATCGAGGTCGCGCATTTCACCGACGAGGATGACGTCGGGATCCATACGCAGGGCTCGTCGCAACGCCTCGGGGAAGTTGGGGACGTCGACGCCGATTTCGCGCTGGTTCACCGTCGATTTTTTATGCTTGTGGTAATACTCGATGGGATCTTCGAGCGTAATGATATGGTGATCGGTCATATCATTGATATAATTGATCATACTGGCGAGACTGGTGGTCTTGCCGCTTCCCGTCGGACCGGTGACGAGAAACAGACCGCGCGGACGGGTGATCAACTCGCGAATGACGGGAGGAAGCCCCAGTTGCTCAAAGGTGAGGAACTCGTTGGGAATCCGCCGCAGCACCATCGCCACGTGGCCGCGTTGTTTGAAGACGGAGACGCGGAAGCGCGCTTTATCGCCGAAGGCAAAGCCGAAGTCCGTTCCGCCGACTTCCTGAAGCTCCTGCTGATTTCGTTCGGGGGTGATGCTTTTCATTAAGGAGACGGTATCTTCGGCCTCCATGGATTTCGTATCCAGCCGCAGCAGGTGCCCCCCTTTGCGCACGACGGGGGGCTGTCCGGTGGTAATATGCAGGTCGCTGGCTTTTTCCTTGACGACCGTCTCGAGGAGTTTGTCAATCTGCAGTGTGGCCATTCAGTGCGCGTCCTCTGCTCCTGGCTACAAGACAACATTCATCAGTGGCAGTGAAAAACTTGTACGACAAAATCACAGATGCTCACATCTGCATGTTTCGGTGCTCATTAAAATCAGCTTTTTGCGAAACAATTTTGGCAGAACATTGCCCGCGAACTTGAAATCAACTCAACGAAAGGCGAAGGAAAGGATTTGTAATGCCGCGCGATTTTTCCCGCGAATCTCGCCGGCACACACGGTCATTATCACGAACAAACCAAATAATCTCAAGAATGCACCGATTCCGATGAAAAATATTCAAAAAACTGTCTTAATTCAAAATCAGGTTTACGCCAGTTTACATATGAATGAATAGGCATAGAACGCAGGACGTCGTCGTCCGGGGACGAATATCAAGCCGATCCATGCAGAAGAGCGTGAATGTGATCGCAATCATGCCGCACGTCCGAATTTACGGACGTGCCTCAGCATCGATATCTTGCAGGAGAATTGATAACGGGAATATCAGCCACGTCGGCGACAAATGATTGTGTCGCTAAAGGGAAATGAAGTGATTACGTGCTTGCCGCGCACAAAAAAACGGGCCGTTGCGACTCCTGTTCAGTCCATCGCCTTTTGCAGGCCGAATGCCTCGGCGAGAGTCGTAACACCTTCCAGGGCCTTATCTAACGCGTCTTCGACCAGCGTTTTCATGCCGAACAGCCGTGCTTGCCGGCGGATATTTTGCGTCGGTTCGCTGCGGAAAGTCATTTCACGCAGGGTCGAATTCATGGTCATCAATTCGTATACGCCCTTGCGGCCGCGGTAACCGGTATGCTGGCAATAATTGCAACCTTTCCCCCGCTTGAAGCGCGCTCGTTCGAGCTGCTCCGGAGTGAAGGTAAACTGCCCCAACTCGTTCGCGCTCGGCTCGTACTGCTCTGAACATTTCGTGCAGTTGACGCGAACCAATCGCTGGGCCATGACCGCCATCACGCTCGATGCCACGAGGAAAGGCTGAACACCCATATCAATCAGGCGTGTAATAGAACTAGGCGCATCGTTCGTATGTAGCGTACTGAAAACCAAGTGTCCTGTTAATGAAGCCTGAATTGCCATGTCGGCGGTTTCGGCATCGCGGATTTCTCCGACGAGAATCACATTGGGGGCTTGTCGCAACATCGCGCGGATGATTCTCGAAAAGTCCAAGCCGATGTTGTGGCGGACTTCCACTTGGTTGATTCCGGGGAGGTAATATTCGACCGGATCTTCCGCCGTTATGATCTTTCGATCAGGTCGGTTCAGCTCGCCGAGTGCACTGTACAAAGTGGTAGTTTTTCCGCTTCCCGTGGGACCGGTCACCAGAAAGATACCGTTGGGCCGACGGATGATATTTTGGAAGGTGCGATAGTTCTCTTCGCTGAATCCTAAATTTCGGATACCCACTTTAATGTTTTCGCGGTCCAGAATTCGCAAGACGATGGCTTGCCCGTGATTCGTCGGCAGAACACTGACGCGGAGATCGTAATAATTGCCCCCGACCACAGTCTTAATTCGTCCGTCCTGAGGGCGCCGTTTCTCTGCAATGTCCATATTGCCCATAATCTTGATACGCGAGACCAGGGGTCCGAGCAGTCGGCGGGGGGGGCTGTCCCGTTCGACCAGCACGCCGTCGATGCGGTAGCGGATGCGCACGCGGTCTTCGAAGGGCTCGACATGAATATCGCTCGCACGCATGTTTACTGCTTCGGTGATAATCAGGTTTACCAGCTTCACCACCGGTGCGCTGTCATCTTGGGCGATTCCTTCGACCATCGTCTGTTCGGTCTCGGTAAAATCGATCGCGGTTTCGGTGAATTCCTGCAACATCGAATCGACCGATTCGGTTTCGCTCTGGCCGTAATGGCGATTGATGGCGTTCTGAATCGCTTCTTTCGGAGCGACGGCGACTTTAATTTCGCGATTAAGGATGAACCGGAGTTTATCGAGCACGTCGTACGCCATCGGATCGCTGA
This sequence comes from Planctomycetaceae bacterium, assembly GCA_040881995.1. Classification (GTDB taxonomy): domain Bacteria; phylum Planctomycetota; class Planctomycetia; order Planctomycetales; family Planctomycetaceae; genus JAQCEJ01. The sequence continues at coordinate 940 of JBBECD010000098.1, read as the reverse complement.
TGGCGACGGTCAACGCCTCATCCTTCATGGCGAGCGGAATTACAATGTTTTCGCGAGCCACCGATTCGGGAACGAGTTCGATAATGGAGGAGGGGATCTCGGCTTCGGCCAGATTGACGAACTCAAAGCCGTATTGCGACGCCTGGGCCTGGCCGACTTCTTCGGCGGTCAGATACCCCAGTCGCACCAGCGCTTCTTCCACGGTGATGCCGGCGCTCTTGGCGACGTCGTGTGCCTCGTTCAGTTGATCCATGCTGATGAGGCCTTCTTTGACGAATTTCTTCAACCAATCATCGGCCATGGACCACTCTCCTCGTCAGAAGCGAATCGGAAACCCTGGATGAAAATCGTGTCTCAACGGCATAAGAGATGTTTTGCATCTCCCTGCCAACGTGCAACAAACACCGACAGCGCCGGCTCTCGAATGTGAGAGTTTTTCCCGATTTGCGTACGGCATGAAGTTGAGGGAATAATAAAGAGATGTCAGCAGCCTCAATCATGCAGCTCCGCGCGTCGGCTGTCAAGAGCGGGGAGAATCAAACCCTCTCCCTGTGGGAGAGGGTCGCCGCGCAGCGGCGGGGTGAGGAATCGAAGGATGAAGGATGAATTATGAAGGATGAATAAGACCGTGGCCGCTCGTGCCTTTTTCTGACTCATCCTTCATCCTTCATAATTCATCCTTTCCTCCGCCCCTCACCCGGATGCTTCGCATCCGACCTCTCCCGCAGGGAGAGGTGGAAATCGCCATCGCAGGCTTTTCTTTTCCTCCGGGATGGAATATCATTTCGCACATCAACCGGCGGTTTGGTTCCATCGAGTTGTCGGACTTTGGTCCGAACTCGACCCGCCGGCGATGTGTCCTGCTTGCGGTGGAACAAACCCTACGGGGGCGTAGCTCAGTTGGGAGAGCGCAGCGTTCGCAATGCTGAGGTCGAGGGTT
>JBBECD010000097.1:24625-31906 GCA_040881995.1 Planctomycetaceae bacterium | reverse complement strand
GGGGGGGGGGGGGCGAGGCGGTGCGAACGGATGGCGAAGCGGGTTGAGACGGGGACGGCATACGAAATAACGATCGAGACGATGAGGATTGCGTCAGTCAGACTAGAACGGTCGATGCCTATCTTACTTTGCGGCGTCGGATGCAGTCGAGTCCTGTAGCGCATTCGGGGTGGGCTGCAAAGTTTGTTACGTTGGGCCAGCGCGGCGTTGGTCGCTCGACCCACCCTGCAAAAAGGCCCGGCGATCCTTGTGGATGCCGGGCCTCGTGTTGAACAGACATCATTCTCGACGGCGTTTACCTGACTTCGCTGACGTCTGCATGATCGAAGATCACCACGAAGCGCGGGCCTCTCTGCGAGCGGACGAGCAGCCGCACGCCATTTTCGGGCGTCTGCTTTTTCAGCGCGTCCTGGAATTCGTCGAGCGTCGACACGTTGATGTTGCCGACCTTGCCGATGATGATTCCTTCGCTCAAGCCGGCGGTTTCGGCGGGACTCCCCTCATCAACCGACGTCACGACGACCCCTTTCTGGCTTTCCTCGAAACCGTACTTCTGTGCGAGTTCCGGAGTCAGTTCGGCGACTTTGATGCCGAGATTCTCGAACTTTTCAACCTTCGCAACGTCGGTTTCCTCGGGGACATCCGGAGTCACGACGCCCCGCAGACTATATTCCTTGGGCATCGGTTTGAACGTGATGTCGATCTCCTGTTCCTTTCCGTCGCGGAAAATGGTCATCGGATAAGATTTGCCGACCTCCATTTGCACGACGAGCCCTTGCAGATGACCGGCGCCGCGAATGGCGATCTCATTCAGCGAAAGAATGACGTCACCCGTCTGCAGCTTGGCGTCGGCAGCGGGGGAACCGGACATAATCTGACTGACCACGACCCCTTTGCCGACGGGAATGCCGTAACTCTTCGCCAGTTGGTTATCGAGTTCCTGAATGCCGACGCCCAGATAGGCACGGTCGACGTGCCCCTTTTCGATCAATTGATCGGAGACCCAGCGGGCGAGATTGACCGGAATGGCGAACCCCACTCCGTCGTAACCGCCGCTGCGGGTTGAAATCGCGGTGTTGACGCCGATGACTTCACCGCGGATGTTGAGCAGCGGGCCGCCGCTGTTCCCCGGATTAATGGCCGCATCGGTCTGCAGGTAATCTTCCTGCTCGTTGATGCCGGGGCCTCGGCCTTTGGCGCTGATGATCCCGGCAGTGACGCTGAGATCGAGACCGAACGGACTGCCGACGGCCAGCACCCAGTCGGCGATTTGCACCGAGTTGCTGTCTCCCAAAGGCAACGCCTGCAGATCGCCCGGCGCGTCGATATGAATGACCGCGACGTCCGACTTGGGATCGGTTTTTATGTCGTGAGCGATGTACTCACGGCCGTCATGCAACCGAACCGTCACCACTTCGGCGTTCTGCACGACGTGCGTGTTCGTCATGATGATTCCCGAGGGATCGATCACAAAACCCGATCCCATCCCCATGGGAACCTGCCGCCGCTGATGCGGGGCCTGTTTCAGAAATTCCTTGAAGCGGGGATCGTTCTTGAAAAGTTCGCCAAAGGGAGAATCTTCACCGAAAGGCAAAACATCGCCGCCATTTGCGGCCACCGTTTTTCCGCGGGTCTGAATCGAGACAATGGCGGGGAGCGACCTCTCGACGACTTGACGAAACGCAGTCGATAAGTCCTGAGCGTGCTCGATCGGCTCTTGCCGCGGTTCTTCCTCCCTTTGAGCCCAGACACCGGCTGCACCGGCGAGACTCACAGTCCCCAACAACAAGACAATCCAATGACTGTTTCGTTTCAACTGTGACATAAACTCGACTCCTTTTTCTTCATCAATAATTTTAACCGCCGTCGCATCCCATTCTTTTGTTCTTTTCACGTCCGCAACAGGGTTTGGAATTCATCACCGGCACGCCGAGATTATTATAGCGCCTTGCCGAGCGACCACCAAGATGTTTTCCGGCCGGGGAGGGTTCTGCATAGCGGGGATCGAACGGGGGAATCCGAGGATTTTTGTCCCGGACTTTCATTTCGCGGCGTGCATCCAACCAAAGGCTGTACATCTCATTATACGACGAGACCCGATGCGGTGTTGGAAATCCTGACTTGAGAAAAATGAGAAAATCGTAAGGTGTCACGGCAGCCCGCCGGCGGTTTTAGACTTGCGGACTCGGAGAGAGGCCGGCAAATCGTTGGTCCACATTGACAAACTATTGGTGGAGCAATAGTCTGAGGAGTGAGCCGCCCCGGGCCGGCGCGGATTGCCTGATTTCCCGTTCACGCCACGGGAAACGCCTGGTTTACGGGTCGGTGCATACCGGTTGTGAGGCCGGGTTCCGCACCAGCTTTCGCGAGATCGATCGTCCGCCGGCCGGGCTATGAAATCGGTTCTTATGAGGTCGAGATTGCCCCTGACCAGAAGATCGTCACTGTCCGTTTTCGCTTGCACGCGCGGCATAGGGATCGAACGAAGACACCACGGGCGCAATGCCCCACGGGAGCGACAATGAATGACGGACGGAATGATTCCGCTCTACCCGATGCCTTGACCGAATGCGAAGAGTTGATCGGATACAGGTTCCACGATCGTCACCACCTGCGGCTTGCGTTGACTCATGCCTCCGCCGCGAAAGTTCGCACCGAATCGAACGAGCGTTTGGAGTTTCTCGGCGACGCCATTCTGGGAGCGATCGTCTGTTCGCTGCTCTACCGGACCTACACGACGTCGCTGGAAGGGGAGATGACGCGGCTGAAATCGATGCTGGTGAGCCGTTCGACGTGCGCCCGCGTGGGGCAGCGCTGGGGTCTCGAACAATTCCTCATCATGGGGAAGGGACTCAGCAACGAAGAAACGCTTCCGTCGTCCATTCTCGCGGGCGTCGTCGAGGCGCTCATCGGCGCCTGTTACCTCGACGGCGGAATCGAAGCGGCTCGAACCGTCGTGATGAGACTGATGGAAGAAGATCTCTCGGTCGTCACCGACACGACGGAAGGAAAAAATTACAAAAGTCTCCTGCAACAGGTCGCGCAAAAGAATTTCAACGAGACGCCGGTCTATCGTCTGCTCGACGAACAAGGCCCCGACCACTCGAAGTGCTTCAAGATTTCCGCCGTCGTCGGCCATCGCATCTTCCCCGCGGCGTGGGGACCGAATAAAAAAGAAGCCGAACAGCGAGCCGCGCAGAACGCGCTGGAAGAATTGGGCGGCAGCAAGAGCGAGACGACGGACGAGATGGAAGGAAGGGATGAGGGATGAGTCAGAACGGAATTAAGAGACTCTAACACAACCGGTTGTGCTTATTTTTACGCCTCAACGCTCGTGGAAAGCGTAACGCACAGAGGTTGTGTTCGCTTCAAAGAAATAGCAAAGGCGGCCGAATGAATTCGACCGCCTTTACTCGTTGTTGCAAACCGAGATTCAACTCGGTGAGAAGTTCATTACTTCTTCTTCTTGGCGGCCTTCTTCTTGGGTGCTGCCTTCTTGGGTGCTGCCTTCTTTTTTGCTGCTTTCTTTGCCACTTTCAATCCTCCTTCCAGAGAGTTTTGCGTGACAGTCTTGCCGCTGGCTTCCGGGCGAATATCGGCTCGACTCATCACACCACTACGAATCCCTTCCGGCTTATCAACCCTGACAAGCCGCGTGTTACCTTCCGTCAGATGATCGCGCCGATGATTTGTTGTTCGTGCAATGACTGGCAACTTATGACCGACGCATCGTTTCTAATCAGCGGTAACACTGAATTGTGATCATCCTAAGCATTTCTTAAATTTCTGCAACTATTTTTTGCCCTGTTTCGCAAAATCTGCGCAGGATTTTTCAAAGTTGTTTCCGACGCCGCGCGCGATGAAAGATGATTTCGAAGATCGATGCGGCTCGCGCGCCGTCGTTCGCCGAGCGCGCGATGCGCGTCGCGCTCGATCGTCGTCATCGATAATTTCATCAAAAACGCCATGACGTGTGCAAGAAAATAGAAACGTGTTTCGTCTTTGCCGCGCGCGATGCGCATCGACGGCGTCGAACAACTCGCAGCGCACGGCGCGCGCTTTTTATCAAAACGATGATCGATCGTCGGCTTCAACAATTCGAACATTTTGAAATTTTTTTTCGTCGCGCGCATCGAAAAGATCGTTTTCACGTCGCTGCGCGACCGCGCACGACACGATCAACGCGCGATGTCGCGCGCTCGTTCAACACGTCGACGAGCGCACGTCGTTCAACACGCGGCGCATGTACTCCAGACTTTCGCGAGCGATGCGTTCGCATCCGGGACTGTAATCGAACACTTCGACCGAGACCCAACCGTCGTAACCGGTCTCGACCAGCGCCCGAAAGATCGGATGAAAGTCGGTCTCCCCCATGCCGGGACCGAGCAAGTTCGAATCGTTGGCGTGAAAGTGCCCGATCTTGCCCCGATAGCGGTGAATCAATTCGGGAATCGAATCGGTTTCCGAGCCGAGCATCGCTTTCACATCCTGATGCAGCACGAAATTCGGCTGATCGACTTTTTCGATCAGCTCCATCGCGTCCGCACACGTCAGCACGAAGTCGGTTTCCTTCGTCGTCAGAGGTTCCATGCAGATGTTGACGTTCAGCTTCGCCAGCGCCGGCAGACACCTCGAAAACACGTCGGCGGCGTAATCGTACGCCTGTTCGCGGCTGACGCCGGGAAGCAGATTCCGCTGAAACGGCGACCCATGAACCATCACCGTGCCGCCGAGCGCGGCGCACGCCTCGCCAAGTTGAATCAGATAATCGGAAGTCGCCTGGCGGACCGCTGCGTCGGGACTGGTGAGATACAGCCCTTCGGTCTTCGCCAACAGCCAGTGCAACCCGATGACTTGCAGTCCGGCGGCTTCGGCCTGTCGGCGCATCGCTTCGAGCATTTCGCGCGGCACGTCGCCGATCCGCGACGCCAACGTGAACGGGGCGACTTCGATCCCCTGATATCCGGTTTTGGCGATGAACTCACATTGCGGTTCCCAGTCCCAGCCTTCGAACAGTTCCTGACAGATCGCAAATTTCATGGGAGGCTCACCCTGCGTTACGAGGTTTTCCATTCCGACCGTCCGGCGACGGATTCCATTCGGTTGAACATACCACGCCGGTCTACACGGGGCGAGCGTTCTTTTAGCCCCCGGCGAGTCGCCGGGGGGTGATGCGCGGCAATCCCCCCCGGTCATTGACCGGGGGCTAAAAAACAAAGGGCGAAGCGGAGCTTGGGAACGAGGGAACGAGAAATTGTGTCGCTCGTAACGATTGTAACGACCATAGCGGCACGATCACGACCGCCGAGTATGGCGAATCACACGACTGGCAAAAGTCAACTGCGTACCCGATCGGTTCGGTGAGAAGCCCGCGAGGACGATCACCCCGTATCGGTTTTAACGGTTCAATCGAGTAAGCAGTAGGCGTGAAACAAACCGGTCGAGATGTGGAGGCAGGATGCACAGTGTACCTCAAGTGGGTTGAATGTGTGGCCGAATTAACTTGCAGGCAAGGCTATTTCTGCCGATTGATCTGGCCACACCAACTTTAGGAACCATGAAAATGAAAACCATATCAAGGACTGCCGTCATCGTGGGGATTTTATTCTCCGCGCTGAACGGAACGACTGCCATGGCAGGCTACCTGGGTGCCGCCCGATATGCTTGCTGTCCTGCGGAAGCGTGCGCTGATTCCGGGGATTACTGTGAAGCGCGAACCTGCTGCAAAACACGATACAAGACCGTTCGCAAGCTCGTGTGGGAGAAGAAAGAATACACCTGCACGCGCACCGTGTACGACACGGTTTGCGAACAGTGTCCCGAAACGTACACCAAGAACGTGTACCGCACCTGCTATCGCGACGAGTGTCACACGGTCTGCAAACCGTGCTACAAGACCTGCTACCGCGACGAGTGCTACACGGTCTGCAAACCGTGCTACAAGACCTGCTACCGCGACGAATGCTACACGGTCTGCAAGCCCTGTTACAAAACCTGTTACCGGGACGTCGTCTGCAAGGTCCGTAAACCCTGTTACAAGACCTGCTACAAAGACGTCTGTTACACCGTCTGCAAGCCGTGCTACAAGACCTGCTACAAGGACGTCTGCTACACCGTCTGCCGACCCGTGACGCAGACGTGCTACAAAGACGTCTGCTGCACGACGTACAAGACCGTTCGCGAGAAGTGCTACAAAGACGTCTGCTACACCGTCTGCAAGCCCTGCAAGACGTACAAGGACGTCGAAGTCTGCTGCGGCGAATGGAAGACGGTTAAAGAACACTGCCCCGGTCCGATCGTCGAGAAGTGCTGCTGCGAAAAAGGGACGTGGGAATGGGATGAGGAATCCTGCTGCTGCGTCTACAAGCCTGGCTGCTGCAAGACCGTGAAGGTCCAGTGCCCGGGAACGACGGTCTGCCGCAAAGTGTGGTGCCCGAAGACCGTGACGAAGCGGGTCTGCTGCGTCACGATGGTGAAGGAAGTCAAGCACTGCCGGATTCCTTACACCGTCTGCCGGCAGATTCCCTGCACGACGACGAAACGGGTTCCGTACTGCAAGACGACCTACGTCAAAGACGTCTGCACGCGACGGGTGCCGTACACGACCTGCACGATGATTCGCCAGACCTGCACGCGACGGGTTCCTTACACCACGTGCACGATGACGGAACACTGCATCACGCGTCGGGTGCCGTACACGACCTGTACGATGGTGAAGAGCACCTGCACTCGCCGGGTTCCTTATACCACCTGCACGATGGTGAAACAGACTTGCACCCGCAAGGTGCCGTACACGACCTGCGAAATGGTCAAGCACACCTGCACTCGCAAAGTGCCGTACACGACGTGTGAAAAAGTCTGCTGCACCCGGATGGTGACGAAGAAACGCTGCGTGCCGCGTGAAGTTTGCCAGACCTATTCGGTCTGCGTGCCTCGCGTCGAATGTTGCAAAGTGCCGGTCAAATGCCGAAGCCGGCGCTGCTGCGACTGCGAACCGCAAACGTGCTCGGCTCCCGCCGAAACCGGCGACGCGGTCATCGAAGACAGCGTCACTGAAGGGACCGATGCCGGTCTTACCAACGAAAGTCATGGTGGCTAAAGTTTGGTTCATCGGTCGCTGGGAATGAAACATCAGCGATGCGGTGAATAACCAAGTCACCGGTCAGCCTCGCCCAAGCGGGAGTCGACACGACGTCGGCTCCCGTTTTTTTCTTTGTCGGAATACAGCCTTCAGGCTGCGCCGCTCTCCCGTCATTCCCGCGCAGGCGGGAATCCCGAGGG
>JBBECD010000097.1:0-24525 GCA_040881995.1 Planctomycetaceae bacterium | reverse complement strand
GCCTTCAGGCTGCGCCGCTCTCCCGTCATTCCCGCGCAGGCGGGAATCCCGAGGGAGCGTCAAAGGACTGGGCTCCCGCCTGCGCGGGAGTGACGCGCGCGGGGGTCATCAGGTCGGCCTTCAAGCTGCTCTTGTGGCTCGGGGCTCACTCCAACGGACCAAACCGGTCTCCGGTCTGGACGGGGTTGCCGGGGAGGAATTCTTCGGTCGTCATCGCCCGTTTGCCTTCGGGTTGGATCTGCAGGATCTCGACCTCGCCATCGCCGGTGCGCACGAACAACCGTTTGCCGTCGCATCGCGTCACCGTGCCCGGCTCGACGTTGGGCTTCTCCGTCTCGACGTGGGGATCGACCGCAAGCGCAATCACCCGTAGCGGCGGCCTGCCGGCGTGATGCCAGAACGTAAACGGCTTCGGCCACGGTTGCATCGCCCGCACGTGGCAGTCGACCAGACGCGACGTCTTCCGCCAGTCGATCTCCCCCTGCTCTTTTTTCAATCGCGGCGCCTTCGTCACCGCCGCGGCGTCCTGCACGATCGGCCGGGCCGTTCCATTCGCGATTTGTTCGATCACCTGCAACGTAAGCGGCACGGCGAGATCGGCCAAGCGCAGTTCGAGTTCGCCGTACGTCTCGTGAGGATCGATCGGCGTCGAGACCACTCCCATTATCGGACCAGCGTCGAGTTGCGGCTGGATGCCAAACACGGTGATCCCCGTCTCGTGCTCTCCGTTCCACAGGGCATATTGAATCGGCGCGGCCCCACGATACTTCGGCAGCAACGAGGCATGCACGTTGATCGCCCCAAGTCGCGGGATCCCCAACAACTCGGCGGAGAGAATCTGTCCGTATGCCGCGACCACGCAGAGATCAGGATTCAGGTCGCGCAGCGCATCGAGCCCCTCGGGAAGATTAATGCGCTCGGGCTGAAAGACCGGCGTCGCGTGTTCCTCGGCGAGTTGCTTCATCGGGTTGACATGGTCGTGATGTCCCTTGCCGTGGCGATCGGGTTGAGTGAACAATCCGACGATGTCGTGCGGCGTGCCATACAATCCGCGAAACGTCGGGAGCGCGAAGCGGCCGGTTCCCATCATCACCAGTCGAAGCGGCATGTTTTTTCTCTCCTGGTGGTATCGTCCCGCAGCGCAAATCGTCAAATTGGCATCAGGTCCGCTGGCCGATCTGTTGGTGCGGTTGGCAGGGTCTTCCACAGAAACATTTCGACGGCCTCTACTTCGATTCCCGCGCTCGACGCACGCGTGCCGATTTCCAGCGTCACGGGCGGGGACTGTTCGTCAGCGGGCGTCAAACGAACCAGTATGGTTCCCTCCCAGGTGTCCGAATACTTGAAGCCTGCGTATCGCATATCCTCTGCCAGCGAGTGATAAAAATGAACCGCACGAATACGAGGCGGAAGCTGGATAGGCTTCTCTTGACCGGCTGCCAGTGGAACCTGCTTCAAAAACGCTTCTCGGCCCTCGTTCAAGTAGATTACCAACGCTCGCTCAGTCGCCACGACGGACAACCCCCACAAGACGCGTTGTAAACCATGCTCCTGGAAATGTTTCAGAGCCTCCAGATCGGCGAGAGAAACCAGTGAACTTCGTTTGCCGAATTGAAGCCAACGGCCAGCCACCAGTGAAATCTCCGAAGCCCGAAAGACCGGCAGCGTGTGCGTAGGGCGACGAGCCAACGGCTGCTCATCGTCGGCCTGAGCAAAGATCATCAATTCCCCCCAGCCATGATCGACACGCGCCGCTGGGACAATCACCTTGACCCAGACGACGACGCGCGTCTGGCCGTCCTCCAGCGGGACGCGAACCACTTCGATGACCTCGGCAAAAAAAGGCCGATTTCCCGAACGCTGAAGGCCAACCTCGGGAAAGAGCGGCCTGACCTTTTGAAGCCATGTCGCGTTAATCTGATCATTTGCCACATGTATGCTATTGGCACGCGATCCCTGGGGAAGGATATCACGCGGCGGCTCAGCCAAGGCGGATACAAGGACGCTTCCAATCATTAACAGCGAGAGTGGAATTTTTTTCATCTTCGCCTCCTTGCGCTACGGCTCTTACGGTTCGAGCGCCTTCAATCGTGACCGCAATTCGTCGTCCGAGGGAATCGTCCCTTCTTGTTGCTGGCGACGGAAACGGTCGACGAAATCGAGAATTTTCGGATCGAGTTCCTGCCGCACCGCCTCGGAGACCCGTTCGAAGAACATCACGCCGTCGAGGTGATCGTTTTCGTGCTGGATCACGCGGGCCGCCATGTCGGTCAGCGTGACCTGAAACGGAATTCCCTGCAGATCGTACGCCTCGACCACCACGTTTTCGGCCCGGCGGACCTGTCCGTAGACTTCGGGGAGGCTCAGACAGCCTTCTTCGTCTTCGGCACTCCCCTTGCGGCGGATGATTTCGGGATTGATGAAGACGAATTCTTCGTCTTTCTGTTCGGGATCGCACGTGAGATTGACGATGAACAGCCGCCACGGCAGCGCGACCTGATTGGCCGCCAGCCCGATGCCGCGGGCAGCATACATCAAATCGAACATCTCGCGCACGCAATCGTGTAATTGCGGAGAAATCCCGGTCACCGGCTTGGATTTCCAGGACAGTGCGGGGTGCGGGTAATGAACGATTTCCAGCGGCATGACCGAATGATGGTTCAACGTAAAAAGACTACAACGACAAAAAAATCACCACAGCATGAACCGCTCACCGGCCCCAAACTTTCTCCCGACAGGGATCGAACCCGCATCGGGCTCTTCGGGAGAAGACAGTTGCGTGTGACGGCATTCCAGGCGCAATTCAGCCGTGGCGAATGACTTTTGCAAGTATACGTTTCGTCTTCCCTGGGGTCGAGGACTACGTTCTCTTTCCCGCGGGAATTTTTGTCGACGGGCGTCACAATCGATCGACGGGTGTCGCGCGCACGGTCATCGTGACCGGAATACGGTTCGATCGAATCATCGTCGTCGCTGAAAAATCGAGACGGTACGACGTGACCGCATCCCCTGGGAACCGGCGAATCATCCGCCGAGAGCAACCGGGTTCAACGGCGAGGAGATCAAAACGTCGGCAGCGATTCGAGCGGAGCGGCCGCCGTCGCCGGATAAGAATACTGGTAACTCGGGGCCATATAAGAGGTCTGCGGTGCGATCGGCAGACCGGCCGACATGCCGGCGTCGTAAGGCTGATTAAAGCCCTGCGGACCCATCATGGGCTGGCCATATCCTGCCGGAGCGCCGTATTGCGGACCACAGGCGCCGCCGGCGCAACCGGGGCCGCCCGACCAACTCCAGCCGAGCAACGGACAATACGGCCCGTAGCAGTAACAACCGGTCGACGAACTGATCAAAGCGATTCCTAAGCAAAGGCGTAAGTAAGTCTTCATTGGCGATTCCTTTCGAACTGAGAGAGGTCGTAACGGGGATTTCGGTTCGCTCGAGATGTCGAAGCCTCTGCAGCAAGCGTGGCGTGTGACGTGTTTGTGAGGTTTTCAGGGTTGAAACACGAAGAAGGGAATTTCACAGGCCAGGTCAGGGAGCCATTATGCAGATTGTTTCAAGGCGACTTCATATCTTGAGGAATGGGCTTGCTCCATCAATTTGGCAAGACAGAAGAGTCCTGCGGGATGTTTATGTCGTTCCTGGACCCAGACGTGTTGGCCGGACTTCCATAAATAGTCGTGGGCGACCCACGGCAGCGTCGCCATGTGATTCTGCTTCCATACCTCAATGGCCGGCCGCCATGGCTTTGACTCGCCGAGACAACGGAGGGCGAAGCCTTGCGGATGCCGGGCCATCGAAAATTGCAATTGATGACGGATGCTCCACCACCGGGTGAAGTCGCGGCAATTCGTCCGCCACAACAAGGGCATCTGCTCGCCGTCGCCGGCGTCTTCGGACGAAAAACCAGGCGAATCGTCGGTATGCCGTGAAAATTCCCGCGGACGCAGGATCAAACCGCCGGCGAGATAGACGCGAAGCAGGTGCTCGTGTTCGTGGATTTCATCGAGGCCGGTCAGCCGGGTCGTCGGATGGCCGAGCGTTTCCGCGAGTTGCGCGAGTTCGTCGTGCGTTCCTTCGCAGATCGCCGCCCGATAGGGATACGGAAAATCGCCGACACGCGCCCAGATGCCCCTTTGTTTTTCGACGGCGGACTTCAACTCCGTCAGCAGCGATTCGGCCTCGGAAAGCGTGAATTCGGCATATGCACACCGCGATACGTCGGATTTGCCGTTCGCCCGGCGGCGAACGTTCGCGACGTCGACGGTCTGCGTCATGGTTTGATAGTCGGCGGTCAACGGGGTCTCGACCTTTATCAGCGATTGCACATCAATCACGCGCGAGCGTCCGGAATGCGAGAGCTGTTTTCTGCTCCGAGAGACGCCATCCAGCTGAGTCTCGTCAGCGACCGACCATTCGCGGTCGGTCAGCAAAAACCGCGGTTCCTGCCGATCTGCCGAGGGACGTTGTTCGACGTCGACGCAGGGAAGGCCGGCGTACCGCAGCGCATGCCGCATGGCGGGAGAAATCTCCCCGCAGGCGAACGGCAATAAGAGCGGCGGATCGGTACGCATGGCGTCCCTTTTCGAGGTGAAGTCGGGGTGAGTGAATCGTTTCTCCGCGGGCGGAGAATGGAGATGAAATGGAGACGGTTTGATAGGAATGCTCGCGGGGAAGTGGCAGTAACGACCGGTTCGTTCATCCTCACGAGACTCTGGTGACGGGCGGAACTTTAGGAAATCTATGAAATTCCGTCAACAGGAATTCAAATCGCTGGAAATAGAGGGATTTTTGTGCGTCCATCGGCGAAAGTTGCCGCTGTCGGGGGAATCAAGAGTCGAAAGATAAGAGTCAAGAGCAGGAAGAATAACAGGTTCATCCGGCAATGGCGTATTAAAGAGAGCTTCGGCGTACGTCTCATTCAAAATGATTCGGTTCACGCTCGACGTTTCGTTCGGAAGTTGCTCTCTCAGTTTGAAGCGGCATTCTTGATTTCAGGCCCGAAGGGGCCGGCCGGTCGTATAGCCCGGTCCGCAGGGCCGGGTGGGCGGCCCCACGCGCGATTTCTTTTCGGCCCAACGGGCCAACAGATCGGTGACAGTCGTCGTTGGTATTGATCTGCCGGCCCGTTGGGCCTGATGCCGTCGATGGCGGTCGTTGACCCAGCCTTCGGCCTGGGCTATAGGACCGGCTGGCCCTTCAGGCCGGAGACTGGTGCCCGTAGAAGAGCCGGCCATCTGGAATCGGACAGACAGCATAGGACCGGCTGGCCATTCAGGCCGGAGACTGGTGCGGAAGAGCCTTGAGTGTCCCTGGTGCGGGGCTTACCTTAATACGCAATTGGCGGGTGAACCGAATAACATCCTGAGAGAAGGAGTTTCCTCGGTTGAACGCTTGATCCACGCTGGGCGAAATAGGAATTTTGATGAGGTGCGTTCCCAAGCGGGGGTTGGAGACGAATAATGCTTTAGCCGTCCGCCGGAAAACGACGGAGTTTTTTAGCACATGTAATCATTTGTTCACTTTGTGGATCATCAACTCCAGACCGGACCGGAATGATCCACAGAGATCGCTGAGGAGACAAAGAGTAAAAACTGAAAGCCGGTTTCCAAGAGACGTTTTGCGACGCGAAAGGGAGGCTGTTCTCGCACCCCAGACACGAAGTGAGAACGAGACGTTATATCTTCAGTGGTTTATTCAGCCCCGGTAATCGTTACGGCGTGCACATCCCTAAAAGTTGACCAAGGGTTTCTGTCTTCACGTCGTTTTCGACGAATCGAACGTGTTTCGACGGCACTCTTCTTGTCGATGAACGTACCGTCATCATCTAAATGGATTTAATTCCGATGAACCACACAGGAAGGGGTAATTGAGATGCTAGTCTTGTCGAGACAACGCGACGAAAGCATCATTATCGGGGATAACATCGTCATCACCGTCGTGGATATCCGCGGCGACAAGGTGCGTCTGGGGATTCAAGCCCCGACGGAAATCTCCGTGCATCGTCAAGAAGTGTACGAAGCGATTCAGCGCGAACAACAGCGGACCGCAACCGGCGAGCAGGCCAACGCCGCCGCGTCGGAAATGTGAACGTCGTTAAACGAACTCAGACTGGTTCCCCCGCATGCCGGAACCCGATCTCCATCTCATGGACGAGTTGTTTCAACGTTCAACGTTGCTGGCCGCGTATCGGATGTTTCGTTCGCTGCGAAATCGTTCGCCCGTCGGCCTCTGGTTGACCGCCGTCGGCATTCCCGCGGCGGCGACCGCATTGCTCGAGCATTTCATTCCGCTGCCGTTCTCCTGGTTGTTGCTGCTGACTCCATCCGTATTATTCATCGGCGCCATCTACTCGATCGCGCAGGCCGGCTGGTTTTGCCTGCTGATTCCCATCCTCTATCTCCTCTCAAAGGTATCGCATGATCCTTCAGCTAATGCGGTGGCATGGCAAGTGGCAATCTGGTCTCTCTTCCATTTCGGAACGTGCACGGCATTACTGGCAGGATGGAAATCAACAACCCGGCGAGCCGCAGAAATCGCCGAAAGGGACGCTCTTACCGGTACCGGTAATTCGACGTCCTTCCTCCGCACGGCAAAAGATGCGATAAAACGCTGCCTCGCCGCAGGCCAACCGTTGTCGATCGCCGTCATGGACTGCGACAACTTTAAGCAGTTCAACGACGCACACGGGCACCTCGCAGGTGATCGTTTTTTGCAACGGCTGGCTCAAGCGCTCCAGGAAAGGCTCAGCCCCGACGACCGGCTTATTCGCTGGGGGGGCGACGAATTCGTCATTCTGCTTCCGTATTGTGGAGCCGATCGAAGCCGACCGATCATCGACTTCTTGCGGGTGGGAATCACCACCGAGCTCAAACCGTTCGCCGGGCCGGTAACCTTCAGTTGGGGGCTCGTCTCGTACGATCTGCCTCACGCCAACGCCGAGTCGCTGCTGAAAGACGCCGACCAACTGATGTACGATGCCAAGCGCGCCGGCGGGAATCAAGTCCGTTCGCGGAACGTCGCCGGGCCGCCCGCAACGTCGTCATTGTAGGAGTACGGGCTTCAGACTCTTCAATTCCATAAGTCCGGCGTCGCGTTTTGAGAAAAATGATGCATCAAGTGAGGCTCAGGCACGACTTGAGCCCCAAACCGTGCAATCGCCAATAAAAAAGCCTTTCGGCCAGCATATCTTACCGCCGTTGACTGACTGGAAACCCTTGTCACGACTGGAATAACGGTCGGGCAAGACATAAGGCGTATCTCAGCCACAGGTCATTTCATCCGCACAGGCCAACCGATAGAAAGGTCGTCCTGAGCGCGGAACGTCCTCGGTGCATCAGACGATTCCGATCCTGCCAAGCCCCTCGAAAAACCTTCCCTGACCGGCACATTCATTGAACCAATCTTGTCAACAGGTATAATGGAGCGTTCGCCTCCGGGGGTGAACCGGGCGAAGATCGTATCGGCCTCAACGACTGTTATTTATATGCATTGCGGGTGACGTCCTTCTCATCGTCTTCAATCGAAGCGCTAATGGACGTCGCGGCAACAATCGAAGCAAAGGTTAACGGAAAGCTTATGACGGGTTATCATCTACTGACGGGGGGTACGGGACTTCTCGGTCGTTATCTGATCAAAGACCTCAGCCTCGCCGGTGTTCCGATGGCGGTTCTCGTCCGTCCCACGCGGCGGCAAACCGTCGATGAACGCATCGATTCCATCCTCTATTATTGGGAATCTCAACTCGGCAGCGAGATTCCGCGTCCGATGGTCCTCGAAGGAGACATCTGCGAACCCGGCCTCGGCCTCGACGCCTCTTCGCTCGACTGGGTCTCCAAGAATTGCGACGCGGTCATTCACAGCGCCGCCAGCCTGCAGTTCGTCAGTACCAGCGAACAAAGCGAACCGTGGCGTTCCAACGTTCAGGGAACGCAGAACATTCTCGATTTGTGCCGACGCGCCCATATCGAAAAACTGCATCATGTCGGCACCGCCTACATCTGCGGTTTGCGGACCGGACGCATTATGGAAGCGGACGTCGACGTCGGCCAGACGCTGGGCAACGATTACGAAAAAAGCAAACTCCAGGCCGAAAAACTCGTTCGTGCGGCCGATCATATCCAAAGCCTGACTGTACACCGCCCGGCGATCATTATCGGCGATTCGAAGACCGGCTTTACGAATACCTTTCACGGATTCTACGCCGCCCTGCAACTCGCTTCGATGCTCACTAAGGCGTACGATCACTCGGTTAACGAGACCGGTTTACTGGGGGGCGAACGGGTGCAGTTCAAACTCTCGGGTAAGGAATCGAAAAATCTGATTCCCGTCGACTGGGTCTCGGCGGTGATGGCGCATGTGATTACGAACTCCGAACATCACGGCAAGACGTATCATCTCACGCCGCTGCATCCGGTGACGACGCGATTATTCCGCGACGTGCTGGAAGAAGTCTGCGGATTCTACGGGGCGATGTTCCTGGGGCCGGACGCCGAGTTCGATCATCCGACGGAAGCGGAGAAGCATTTCTATCAGAACATGACGGTTTACAACTCGTACTGGCGGGACGATCCGGTGTTCGACTGCACGAACACGCTCGCGGCCGCCCCGCATCTCCCTTCGCCGCTGGTCAACCGCGAAATGCTGGTCCGCCTCGCGAAAGTCGCCGTCGACATGAATTTCTCGTGGTCCGACCGAGGCTTCGGCCCGCGCAAGATGGCGGTGGTTTAGGGGCGAGGGTCGAGAGTCCAGGGTCGAGAGCCAGAAGGTCAATACCAGCCCGAGATGGGGAGTTTCTCATTTTGCATGCTTCCTTGCACATTCACCATTCACGTTCACCCTTCCGGACTTGGTTGCGCGCCGGCGTCAAAGTGGGGAATTGGGAAGGTTTTACCCGCCGCATGCGTGCTGAAAAACGTATTTGGAAATCACCAAACGCGCGCCGGCACCAAAAATCGACATTTTGCGCGCGGTTTGACGCATTTATAGACATCAATATGAACGCGACCCGCGCCTGTGTCGGATCCGCTCCGCGCAACCAGACACCTTATCGAGGAGTTGATGTTTCGTGTTTTGTTGGATCGGTGTTTAGGAAGGGAAGCCGAGTCGCGGAAGGGGATCGGTGCCGCGTGTGAAAACGACAGGGGTGTCGCCGACGATTTCCAAGGCGACGATAAAGCGCCACCTTAAAAAGCGCGAGCGAGGGTTTTTCCACCTCTCCCTCCGGGAGAGGTCGGCCGCTTGCGGCGGGGTGAGGGCGCCTTTGGTTCAAATGCCGAATGACGAAATCCGAAAGTCGACGTTGTCTATCTCACGCCCACTCCATCGCTCCGTTCGTCATTTGGACATTCGTCATTCGGATTTGATTCGACATTTGTGCTTCGACATTCGTTATTCGTTTCGGTTCTGCTTCCTCAACGCATGCACCGCTTCGACGATCTGATCTTCCAGCCCTGTGCGCCATGTCGACGGTTGGTTGTAGACGATCATCGAACTCGCTCCCTCGTAGCCCCCCTCTTTGAGAACCCGTTCCGAGGGGATGTAACTCATCACGTCGTTGGCGTAACCGGTGACCCACGTCTTGCCCGGGCCGAGTTCGGCTTTGAGGCGAATCGAATAATCGACGACCACTTCGCCGCCGAGGGCCGCCCACGTCAATTGGTCGCCGAAACTCCAGACCTGCACCGGGTACGGATATACCGGCGAAAGTTCCCCTTCGTTTCTGAGCCGATTGAGCAGAAACCTGCCGCGCCGTTGTTCGTACGGGCTCGACGACTCTGACCACGTCTGTATTTCTTCTTTCGTCGGCATCCGGTCCCACGCCAGATCGATGTTCCGGAGGGCCGACGAGACGTTCGCCGTAATCGGCGTCATCGGATCGCGAATCACCTCTTCGACCGCGAGAGCTAACATTCGGCCGTATTTCTCGGCGAGTTCCACCTTGCGGCGAGGCAGCGGATTCTGATCGGCCCCGCAGCCCGCGGAGAACATCGCCACCACGCCGGGATGCCGATCTTCCAGATAAATCTGCGCAAACCCCGGGTAATCGCCCGAGAACTGATAAAAACTCAGTACCGTCGAATGGCAGGCGTAACCGAAAATCAGGCCCCGAAGCGTCTTGCCGTCGAGCGACGAAATTTTCAGCACGGGGACTTCGTGATCGTACGGACCGATGCCGATCGGCGGCCGCCGGGGCGTGGCGAAATTGGTGCGGCCGATACCGAATTCCAGCCGCGCCGGTTTCAAGTCGGCGAGAGCCTGCTCGATAACGGAGATCACCTTTTGATTGAGCCGGTCCTGATATTCGAAGATTTTCTGCCAGTCGGCGTCGGACATCCCCAGCATGTGACTGAGATTGTGATCGAGTGCCGGACCGGTGTGCGTGTGCGAGCACGAAAACATCAATTGGTCGCGCGTCAGGCCGTGTCGTTTTTCGATCTCCGCCGAGACGAAGTTCGACATCTTGATCGGCACACCGACCAAGTCGAGACCGACGAAGACGACCGTGTGCCCGTCGGGGCTTTCCATCGCCGCCGCTTTGGCCCACAAATCGTGCAGCGTCCCTTCGGCAGGATGATCGCGTCCGCCGTAACCATCCATGAAGATCGGTTCTTCGGGCGTGATCACGATCTTGGCCACGCCCGCTTCCCAATCGGCGGCGAGTGCCGAAGAGGCCCCGCAGAGCAGACCAACGGTTAATGCAAGAATTGTCGCGAAAAACATTCGTCGGTGTCTGGGCACGTGCATCATGAAGTCAAACTCCTCGACGGTGGTATCGTGATGGTTGGACGCTACGAATCCATTCCAGTCTAAAGAATTCACCTAGAAATCAAAAGCGACCGGCTCATGATTGCGAAACGGGGACAGGTCCATTTTTCTGTGGGCGTTTGCAACGTCTTAGTTTTACATGGGAAAAATGGACCAGTCCCCTCGCCCCTCGCCCCTCATCCTTTGCCTTCCATATTGCCCGCGTCGCGACTCTCGGATAATGTGTATCTGGGGGATATCGTCGGCTTGTCCCCCGTCATTCTCTTGTTCACTCCTCCGAAAAGGTCTGGCATGCAACTGATCACCGTCGTCCTCTTCTCCGCCGTTGTCTTGTCGATTGCCTATCGTGTCTACGGCCGCATTTTATCGCGCTGGCTCAACCTGCGTGCCGACGTCGCCACCCCTGCTGTCGAGATGCGAGACGACGTCGATTTTATCCCGATCGATGCCAAATTTCTGATGGGGCAGCACTTCTCGGCCATCGCGGCGGCGGGGCCGATCGTCGGGCCGATTCTCGCCGGCATCACCTTCGGCTGGTTGCCCGCATTGATCTGGATTCTCGTCGGCTCGATCTTCATCGGCGGCGTGCACGACATGACGTCGCTGGTCGCCTCGATCCGTCACAAGGCGCGTTCGATCGCCGAGGTCGTTCGCGATCATATGACGAAGCGGTCGTACGTGCTCTTTCTGATGTTCGTCTGGCTGGCGCTGGTGTACATCATCGTGGCGTTTACCGACATCACGGCGAGTGCGTTCGTCGACAACCAGGTGCTGAAGAACGGAGAAGAGATCACCGGCGGCGGGATCGCCAGCTCGTCGCTGATGTACCTCGTCTTGCCGTTGATCATGGGGTGTCTGTTGCGATATACGAAGATGGGAGTCGGCCTTGCCACGGCGATTTTTCTTCCACTCGTCGGCTTCTCGATCGTCGCGGGACAATGGATGCCGTTCGACATCGGCCGGATATTTGACCTGACCGACGTCGAATCACTCCGCGTCTGGAACGTCAGCTTGCTCATTTATTGCGTGATCGCGTCGGTATTGCCGATGTGGCTGTTGCTGCAGCCGCGCGGCCATCTCGGCGGATACTTTCTCTACATCGCGCTGGCGGCAGGAATGTTCGGCGTAATTTTCGGCGGCAACTCGATTGAGTATCCGGCGTTTCGCGGCTGGTCGGTGGCAGCCGCCGACGGCTCGGCGCTGAGCTTGTTTCCGCTGATGTTCATCATGATCGCCTGCGGGGCCTGCTCGGGATTTCATTCGATCATCGCGTCGGGGACGACGTCAAAACAACTTCGCATCGAGACCGATGCCCGCGTGATCGGCTACGGGGCCATGCTGCTCGAAGCGATGGTCGCCGTCGTTTCGTTGTGCTGCGTGATGATGCTTGCTCCCGATTCCAGTCTTCTCGCCGGTGTGCCAAAACCCAATAACATTTACGCACAGGGCATCGGTAGTTTTATGAACGTCTTTGGCATACCCGCGGCCTTCGGCGTGTCGTTCGGCCTGATGGCGTTCACCACGTTCGTCTACGACACGCTCGATGTCTGCACCCGATTGGGGCGATACATTCTGCAAGAACTCTTCGGCTGGCAGGGTTCGCTCGGACGCTGGGTCTCGACCGCCATCACCGCCGGCGTGCCGGCGATGTTCCTCGTCTGGCAGCCCAACAGCGACAAACCGGCGTGGCGAATTTTCTGGGATCTGTTCGGGGCCTCGAATCAATTGCTCGCGGCACTCACGCTGCTCGGGGTCACCGTCTGGCTCGCGAAAACGATGCAAGCCCGCTGGGTCTGGTTCGCCGTCGGCATACCGTGTGCGTTCATGTACGTGATGAGCATGTGGGCGTTGTTCCTTATCTGCTGGCCGTTGCTGATCTCGATCAAAGCGTTTGCCCTCAGCGTGACGCAGGGAACGCCCACGTGGGAAGGCTCTTCGGGAAACCCCGTGCCGTGGGTGTCGTTGATACTGATTTCCCTCGGCCTGCTGATGCTCGCCGAAGCCTTGCGGGTCTTCAAAGGGGGCTGGTCCCCGCCGGAACCGTCGGGCGATACAAAAGTCGTCGCGGCGACGTGAGTGCAGTCAAGAGTCGAGAGCCAGAAAAACATGGTAACCCGAGGCGTGAGCGAGGGAGCTCATCGACGTATATTTCTCAATTTCCAGCGCAATAAAGGACCAACACCATGACGCACCGAATTCTCTCGCGAACTTTACAACAGCGCATCGCCGCTCGACTCTGGGTCATCTGGCTCGTGGGCTGCGCCGCAGTCTGGGGCGGATTGTGCGATACGTCGTACGCCGCCGAAAAACTTTCGGTGCTGCTCATCGACGGTCAGAACAATCACGACTGGAAGGCGACGACGCCCGTGCTCGTCAAAGCCCTCGAATCGAGCGGCAAGTTTACCGTCATCGTCGCCACCACGCCGCCGGCGAAATCCCCCGACGCCGCCTGGAACGATTTTCGCCCCGACTTCTCGCAGTACGACGTCGTCATGAGCAACTACAACGGCGAACTCTGGCCCGCACCGGTGCAGCAATCGCTCGAAAAATATGTCGGCGACGGCGGCGGACTGGTGATCGTGCACGCCGCGAACAACGCGTTTCCCCAATGGTCCGCGTGGAACGAAATGATCGGCCTCGGCTGGCGGGGTGCCTATTACGGCCCGCGCATCACTGTTGACGACAACGGCGAAGTGGTGACCACTGAAAAAGGCGCAGGCCCCGGAGCCGGTCACGGCCCGCAGCACGAATACCCCATCATTGTCCGCGACCGCAAGCACCCGGTGATGGAAGGCATCCCCGCCGAATGGCTGCACGCCAAAGACGAACTCTACCACGGCCAACGCGGCCCCGCCGCCAACATGCACATCCTCGCGACCGCATACTCCGACACGAATCAAGGGGGGACCGGCACCCACGAACCGATGGTCTGGTGGATCCCCTTCGGCAAAGGCAAAGTCTTCACCACGGTCATGGGCCACGCCGACTACTCGATGAAATGCATCGGCTTCCAGACGATCTTATGCCGAGGGACGGAATGGGCCGGTACGGGCGACGTGACGTTGCCGGTCCCCGAAACTTTTCCCACCCCCGAAGCAACAAGTTCTGTGAAATAAGGATTTTTCGTTTAGCCGCGACGCAAAGGGTTTCCGTAGCGGAGCGCTAGCTGCATGTTGAAGGAAGCGGAGCTTCCAATGGTCGACATCGTCCGCCTCGCCGACGCCGCACTCTCTCGCGACGCTCTCCATCTCCGCGAGTTAACTCAGTCGCTATTACGCGAACACAGCAACTTGTCTGCCATCGTTGCTCCCATAACCGATACGCGTCGGCTCATCACCGCCGCAGCGCTCATCGAACTGTTCGCTTCCCGACGCAATCAAATTCCCCCGCGTTGGGCGCGCGAAGCCGGTGCGCTGACGGAACCGTTTTATCTCGTCGCCGCCACAGAACACATGCGACGACTCAAAGAGCTTTGTGAGAAAGAATCACCCGAGGCATTGAGTCGGCACGGCTTTTATGCTCCGCCCGATTTTCTTGATTTTGCGTGAGGCGTGCCCAGGCGGAGGAGACTGAAAACGAGAAGAAGTTTGTAGGAAGGCGAAAGGCACCCTCATCCGGCCTGCGGCCACCTTCTCCCGAAGGGAGAAGGAATTAAGACTCTCGCTCGCGCTTCGGGCTGGTATTTTCTGCCTCGACCTACTTCCGCTCGCCGATGCAATATAAATTCTCGTACGTCCGCACGAACAATTGCCCGTCCGAAGGGGCGACGTTGGCTTTCATGTGCTCGCCCATTTCGTTTTTGGCGATGAGCTGATACTCGGGGCTCGCCGCGAGGACGAAAATTTCTCCCTGCTTGTTGCCGACGTACAGGTGCTCGCCGGCGCGGATCATGCCGCCCCATAAATCGCCGCCCAGGCGCTCTTTCCAGACGGTGTCGCCGGTCTTCACATCGATGCAATGGGCGATGCCGGGAGCGTCGGCGACGTAGAGATGCCCGTTGTAAACGACGCCCGAACCGATGCGCTGCGGCGTCTGTTCGACGTGCCACAACCGATGCGTTTTGGTGATGTCACCCGTGCCGCCGAGTTTGACGGCCATCATCGATTTGAGAAAACCGCTCACGCCGATGAGTATGCCGTCCCCGACCGCCGTGTCGGGATAATTGCTCGGCCCGAGTCCGTCGCAGCGCCACAGTTCTTTGCCCGTCAGCGGGTCGTACCCTTTGAGCACGTTCGGCATCGAGAGGGCGAATTCGTCGCGATCGCCGACGCGATAAAATACCGGCGTCGACCACGAACCCCAGAGGTTGTCGTTGCGGCCGTCTTCGGGGGTGTCCCAGACCGTTTGGCCGGTTTTCTTATTGAGGGCAATGATGTGTGTCGGCTCGCCGGGACCGCGATGCACGATCAGCAGGTCGCGATACAGCACCGGTGTAATCGCCGTACCGAAGACGTGCGCGAGTTTGCCGAGATCGCGCTGCCAGACGACGTTGCCGTCGAAATCGAGGGCAAAAACTCCCGCCGAGTCGAAGCTGGCATAAACGAGTTCGCCGTCGGTCGTGGGAGACCCCGAGCAAAACGGGTTGTCGCTGTGCGTGGTTTCTTTCTCGGGAAACGGCACGTCGTGTCGCCAGAGTTGTTTTCCGGTTTCGCGGTCGAAGCCGATCAGGCTGCGGATCGCACCGCCGTCGATCGGGCAGGTGACGAACACACGGTCGTCCCACACGATGGGGACAGAATTCCCCTCGCCGGGCAGCGGGGCCTTCCACGTCACATTCTTCTCGGGACCGAATTCGATCGGCAGATGCGTCTCGCGAGCGACGCCGTCACCAGCCGGTCCGCGCCACGCGGGCCAGTTGTCGGCGTGAACGATGGCCGAAAGAGAACTGAGAATCACCACCCCGATGCACGCATACCGCTTCATCGCGTTTCGCTCCCGCCAGGTGAGAAGATCATCGAACATTCAATTGATGGTATCCCGCGCGGCGATGGGTTTCAACGGCGATGAGGATGCCGAGAATGGTTAGCGTAGCTCTCGTGACAGCAAGAGGCACCTAACGCTGCCGCTCAGTTGCGAGCCGCGTGCGGGGCAGGACGCACAAGGCTCGATATAAACTCTCATCGCACGCGCTGCTCGTCAACTGCAGCGGTTGGTTAGGCATTCCCGGCTATGAGGGCTGGCAATACTGGAATTTTACGCGGAGCGCATCGCCTACCGGAACGAAGACAAAGCAAGCTTTCATGGGGCGGTAGTCTCTGGCAAGGGGTACGTACGCTTCCACCATAACACCTCTATCCGCACTGAAACAAGGGGAAAACGAGAGTTGCCACCATTCGCAAACTCTAGGATCGACTGCCTGCATCGGGCCGTCTTCATCTTCAATTGCGAAGTATTCACCGATTCGAGAATCTCCCTCGAACTCATCGACGAGTGCATCAGCAGCAGAGTATTCGCCACGTACGAGACACTCAATCCAGGCGAGGATGAATCGCGTGATGGCCTCGTACGGATGCGCGGCTCGGACGTCGATCATCTCAGAATGCCTAACTACTGTTTATTCAGAATCATTCCGAATAACGTGCGCATGTTATTCGGAACCTAAAACATCGAAATCGGCCGGGCTGCGGACGCCGCGGCCTCCCTGGTTTAGCACGTGTGTATAAATCATCGTGGTTCTAACATCGCTGTGTCCCAGCAGTTCCTGCACCGTTCGGATGTCATAGCCCCCTTCGATCAGGTGCGTTGCGAACGAGTGTCTAAACGTATGGACCGTCACACGTTTCGTGATATCGCATCGGCGCGTCGCGGCGCAAATTGCCTTCGAGACGGAGGACTCGTGCAGATGGTGCCGACGACGGATGAAACCGAGGCGTCGGCTGGTCGGGTCGAGCCCTGTGAGATTATAGGATTGCGAGGTGACTGTATTCATGCCGGTGACTCGGTGGGTGGCCGGGGTTCATTCGCGACAATTGATTCAGTGCATTGATTAGAACCGGAGGCTGTTAAGGCGTCAAGTCGTTCATGCCAATCGGCGGCGATCAGGTGGGCATTCCCACAATGCTGCAGCTCGGTGCCGTCGGTTGCTTTCGATCCCGGCAGGGATCGCAGCGATTAGCCGGTGCGTTGAGCGCAGCGAAACCACCGGATCCGCGTCGTGAGATATCACCGACCCCGGCGGGGTCGGAGTCGGGTGCTTGAACCAGGTTCATTCATCAATTCGGTATTCCGCCCCGTCATTCCCGCGCATGCGGGAATCCAGGAAGAGCAAAAAAGACTGGGCTCCCGCCTTCGCGGGAGTGACGCGCGGGAGGTGGGACTGGGCTCCCGCCTTCGCGGGAGTGACGCGCGGGGAGTGGGACTGGGCTTCCCGCCTTCGCAGGAGTGACGCGCGGGGGAGTTTCAATGGATAATGGACAGTTGATAATTGATAATTGATAATGGATCGTACTGTATTGCGAGTCCTTTCTAAACATCGATCCGAGTTTCCAAACACGCCTCGCATTTCCAAACATCGATGCGACAGCACGCGAAATATCAATTCGTCCATTCGATGCCTGGTTGCGCACAACCGGGTTGCCGACGGGCCGAAATCATCACCAGGGTGGCTTCCCGAACCCCAAATCCCGGTCCCCGAACCCCGATCTCCAAAATCGCCCGCGATTGAGTAATCCCCCCAAAGTGTTGTTTGGGCTTGTGCCCAGATAGGCGCAAAGTAGGCGCGAGTGTCGCTTTCGTACGCGCGAGTGATGCTTTTGAGCGCGCAAGTGGCACTTTTATGTGCATTTCGCGCGGACATTTCGCTTTTTAAACAGCTTATTTCTGAGTTGTTGGCTATCCCAGGACTCTTGATTTACCCATGTTCCACGCGGTTTGTTTAAGAATCGCCGTGTTTGATTACGGTTCGTGATTTTGGGTTGCCTGGTTTACCTCAGTTACCTGAGTTGAGGGCAAAAGAGGTGCTTCATCGACAGAAATCGCCAATTTTGAGCTGCGCGGGGGATGTGCGCGCAACCGCACTTTTTTGAAGGCCGGCGAGGTGGTCGCAAGCGTCGACAGGACAAGGGGTTCGATTCTGAACACGACGTCATTCTTGGCGGGGCTTTTTTGCCCGATGACGCGAAAAAGGGTCGATTTTCGTCGTTTTTTCATCGTTTTGCGCGCAACTTTTGCCATTTTCGGCCTTTTGCGCGCCTGTGCGCGCAGGCGCTCCCGTACTCACGATGGAGAAAGGAGTTGCGACACGGGTCGTGCGCGCGTTTTGCGCGCGAATTGCGCTGCGAGGCCTGAAATAGGGCATTTTTGCGCAAAAATTCTCAAACGCCTTGTTTCACGTGAAACGGGGCGATTTTGTTCGCGGAACGAGGGTTGCAGGGGTTCTCAGGGAGCTTACGCTCCCCGCTCGCGGGGAGTGAGATGAAATCACGCCACAAATGCTTCTCGCCGCGACGGAGCCTGCGACGACTCCACGCGAAAACGATCGACGAAGCCGGTGAGATGCTGCTGATGCAACCGCCGTAAACCCTCCGACAACAGCGGCATCGCGATGCTGAGTCGCTTGCGGATCTTCAGCGTCTGCAGCGACGTCTCGCCCTGGCCGAAGCCGGTCGGACGCTCTTCGAGCTGCGTCTGCCCGCCGTGCTGCGGCGGGGCGAAATCGAATTCATCGGCGAAGCGTTCGGCGAACTGGAACGGATTGACCCGCTCGCTGCCGGAGACGTGAAATGTGCCGGTCAGCCCTTCCTGAAACGCGTGCTCGACGATCGCCGCCAGATCGGTCGCGACGATCGGCGTGGCGTGACGGATGCAATCGATATTGATGCGAGTCCCTTGTGCGAGCGCCGCGTAGAGTCGTTCGAGCCAGCCGCCGTCGCTGCCGGCGGGTGACCAGCCGATGGCGTGCGTACGGACGATAAGACTTCGCGCGTGAGCCGAACGAATCGTTTCTTCCATGCGGCGAATGATTTGGGCGTTGTTACTATCGCAGTGGGCGTCGCTCTCTTCGCCGTGAAACATCCACGGACCGGTGAAGATCGCGTCGGAGGAAATCGCCGTCAGCGGAATATCGGCGTGAGCCGCGGCGGTCGCCCAATGGTGGGTGATGGCGACGAGTGATTCTGAGATAGGGCTTTGGGTTGGTCCGTTCCAGACCGATTCAGAGGCGGGGCTGCAATAGATGATCCACTGCGGATTGAGTCGATCGATCCACGACTTCGGCGCGGTCGAATCGTCTTCGTCGTAACAATCGGTCTCGCAGCCGAGAATCGACAACGGTGAATTGGCGGAGAGTCCGAAGACGCGATAATGCTCTGAAAGTGCGGCGGCGAAATTCGCGCCTGCGACGTTCTCGATGCCGACGATTAGTAACTGGCTCACGCGCTGCCTCCCTGCATAATTCCGTGAGAAGATTCTCGGTATCGCCCGGCGTTCCCTGTCCGAGCGCGCACGACCCGCTCGAAGATCGTGCGGCGGAAGTATAATCGCACATCCAATTTCGTACCAAGAGCAGTTTTCGCGCCCCCGGCCGAATGGGCGGTCCAGCGAGAACGGCCTTGCCTTGAAAGCGAAACTCCACCACAATTCGACTGAACTTCATGTCCTTCGTGTCAACCGGGCGAGGCCACGTTTATGACGACTCTTGACGAGACAGCGACTCCTCCCGCGCCGAAAGGGAAAGTCATCGCCGTGATGCCGGCGTACAATGCCGAGGCCACGCTGACGCGGACGGTCTCCGACATTCCGCCGGGCTGCGTCGATGAGATCATTCTCGTCGACGACTGCAGCCGCGACCGCACCGTCGAACTGGCCCGCGACTTGGGTTTGACCGTCATTCAGCACGAAAAAAATGTCGGTTACGGCGGCAATCAAAAAACGTGTTATCGGGCGGCGCTCGAACGAGGAGCCGATTACATCGTGATGATTCATCCCGACTATCAATACGACAGCCGTTTGATTCCGGTCGCGGTCGAAATTATTCGCCTGGGAATTTGCGATTTCGTGATGGGCTCGCGCATCCGCACGCGCGGCGAAGCCCTGGTCGGCGGGATGCCGGTCTACAAATATTTTGCCAACCGCGTGTTGACGTTCATCGAGAACATCGCGCTCGGACAAAACCTCGGCGATTTTCACAGCGGCTTTCGCGCGTATCGCCGCAGCGTGCTGGAGACGATTCCCTTCGAAAAGAACTCGAACGATTTCGTGTTCGACAGCGAGTTTCTCGCGCAAGCCGTGATGTTCGGCTACAAGTTGGGGGACATTCCCGTGCCGGTGCGGTATTTCGACGAGGCGTCGAGCATCAATTTCCGGAGGAGCGTGATCTACGGCTGCGCTACGTTGGGGGTGCTGGCGAAGTATTGGTTGAACCGCATCGGCTTGATCACGTCACCCAAGTTCGTCGCGAACTTTGAACGCGAGGTCATCAAGTAATCTGAGGTTAGCCGCGACGCGAAGGGTTTCCGTAGCGGAGCGCTAGCTGCGTGTTGAACGAAGCGGAGCTTCGAAGACGTGCGTTCCCAAGCGGAGCTTGGGAACGAGGAGAAACGTAATGGCGAAGGATTCGCAAGCACTTGTTTCGCAGGGCGTCACGCTGCATCAGCGCGGTGATTACAGCGGCGCGGAGATCTGTTATCGGTCCGCGCTCGCGGAACATCCCGACGACTGGAACGTCGTGTACCTGCTGGCGACCTGTTTTCTGCAAGTCGGCCGTTTCGACGAAAGCCGCGAACTGTTCGCACAAGTCGTCGCCGCGTGCCCCAAATCTCCCGATGCGCTCAATAATCTCGGGCTGGCGTGTCAAGCTCTGGGCGATATCGCCGCCGCCCGCGATGCCTTCGAGACGGCGTTGATGTATTATCCGAAGTTCGATCAGGCGTTGTTCAATTTGGGGCGACTGCTCGAAAGCCAAGCGGCGTGGGAAGACGCCGAGCGGTGTTATTGCCGGGCGATCAAGGTCAAACCGGCCGATGCGAACCTGTTGTTGCGATTGTTGCACGTGTTAACGCAACAGCGGAAATGGGAGATCGCCGAAACGATCGGCCGGCTGATTTTGCAGATCGAACCTCAATCGCTCGATGCGCACGTCACCCTGGCGTTCGTGCTGGCGAAACAGAGTCGGCTGAATGAGTCGATCGAACACTATCAGGCTGTGCTGCGCATCCAACCCGACTTCGCCGAGATTCACGCCAGCCTCGGGACGCTTTACGAAAAACTCGGACGCATCGAAGACGCGGTCGCCAGCGCCAAACTCGCCGTCACATTCCATCCCGATTACGCCGAGGGTTACAACACGCTCGGCACGGCGTTGTGTGCTGCCGGCCGGTTTGATGAAGCGATCGCCGCCTTCGACCGCGCGCTCGCGCTGCAACCGGCATTTCCTCTCGCGGAGTTCAATCGCGGGACGACGTATTTAATCTCGGGGCGTTTCACCGAGGGCTGGCCCGGTTATGCGCGCCGATTCGAAGTCGACGGTCTCCGTTCGGTTCCCGTGCTGACTCGCGAATGGAATGGAGAACCGCTGCCGCACGCCACGCTGTTGATTCGCTACGAACAGGGATTGGG
The DNA here is from genome assembly GCA_040881995.1 of Planctomycetaceae bacterium. Classification (GTDB taxonomy): domain Bacteria; phylum Planctomycetota; class Planctomycetia; order Planctomycetales; family Planctomycetaceae; genus JAQCEJ01. The sequence continues at coordinate 3,201 of JBBECD010000097.1, read as the reverse complement.
CGACACATTGCAATTCATCCGTTATGCGGCATGGGCGAAACAGCGTGCCGGTCACGTCATCGTCGAAGCCCCTGCTCTGCTGGCTGATCTCGTGGCGACAGTGCCGGGAGTCGATGCCGTGATCGTCGCCGGTCAGTCACTTCCCGAATTCGCTGCGGAGATTTATCTGCTCGACTTGCCGCGCGTGTTGGGAACAACGCTGGAAACCATTCCGTGCCAGGTGCCGTATGTCTCGCCGTCCGCCGACCGTGTGGCGTTCTGGCGAGAACAGATGCAACCGCTCGCCGGCTGTCGGGTCGGCATCTGCTGGCAGGGGAATCCGCAGTTTCCTTACGATCGTCTCCGCTCGATTCCGCTCGTCGCGTTCGATGCGTTATTCGACGTCGAGGGCGTTTCGTGGATCAGCCTGCAACAGGGTCCGGGCCGCTCGCAACTCGCCGGGCATCCGCAGCGCAGCCGGATTCAAGAACTCCCCGGCGCGCCGGACGGAAAACTTCCGACGATGGCGGAGACCGCCGCCGTGATGCGAAACCTCGATCTGGTGATTACCTCCGACACATCGGTGGCCCATCTCGCCGGAGCGTTGGGTGTGCCGACGTGGCTGGCGCTGTCGCGTTATCCCGAGTGGCGCTGGTTGTGGGATCGCGAGACGAGTCCGTGGTATCCTTCGATGCGCATCTTCAGGCAGACGACGCACGGCGATTGGAACGACGTTTTCGCCCGGATCGCAGAGGAATTGAAACGGAAACTTTAACGACCCCGGAGGCGTCGGACGAAGATTTCGGAGATATTGCATCCCCCGGGTGCGCTTCGCAACGCGGGGCTAATGGCTTCAACCCCTACGGGGTTGCTTATCCAAGAGATCACATCGGTTTGAAATCTCGCAGACGATCAACATACAGTCGATCACTCTTCGTCGGCATCGTCTTCGTCCGTCGGACTGACGACCGTCGTGCCGCCGCAGATGGACATGGCGATGGCGGAGACGCGGTCTTCCTGCGCGACGTCGGCCGGGACTTCTTCGTAGATCGCCCGGTTGAGAATCGCGTCGATCGCTTTGCGTTCGCGAATCTGGGCTTCGAGATTCTCGATCATTCCCGTCTTTTGCAATCGAGCCCGAACGCGGCGGGGATTCTCGCCGCGCTGCTGAGCCATCAAGCGAATTTCGAAATCGATATCAGTATGCGAGACTTCGATGTTTTCGCTCGTCGCCACTTTATCGAGCACGAAGTGTTCTTTCAGAGCCTGCCGCGTGGTGGTGACCGCTTGCTGCCGCATTTCGTTTTCGCGGGCGCGAATCTGTTCGGTCGTGTAACCGGCCTGCTGCATTTCCATAATCTCGCGACGCAGGGCGTTCTCGACGTGCTTGAGGACGAGTTGCTCCGGGAGTTCCCACTGAGCCGAATCGGTGATCTTTTCGAGCACCTGCGAACGGGCCGACTGCCTTTGTTCGAATGCCAGTTGCCGGTCGAGCATCATCTGAATTTCAGTGCGGAGTTGCTCGACCGACTCGTAACCGATCCGTTCGAGAAACTCGGGGGTCAATTCGGGCAACCGCAGGCCGCGAACTTCCAACACCTTGAAATGGCCGTCGATTTCTTCGCCCCGCATGGCGATCTCTTCGGCTTCGAGCGAGACTTTGAGTTTCACGTCGCGTTCGTCGCCGACCACGGTTCCCGTCATCAATTCGTCGAACTTGTCGATCTCGGCGTCCTGAAATCGCAGCACCGGTTTCAGTCGGACGGTCAGCCGTTCCATCTGCTTGAGCTCTTTCCCCTGGTACGAAAACTTGGCTTCGAGCGTCAGGAAATCGCCGGCGATGGCCGGTTCTTCCGATTCGATCCGCTGACTGTATTGCGCCAGGTAACGATCCAGATAGGCGTCTACGTCGGCGTCGGAAATTTCGCGCACCGGCTTGGTGATCGTCAACCCTTCGTACGCCGGCAGCGAAAACTCGGGGCGAACTTCGACGTCGAATTCGTACTGAAAATCGCCGCTCTCGGGAACTTCCAGCGTGGCGACGTCGATGTCGGGCTCGTTGATCGGATCGAGCGAGTTTTCTTCGGCGAGCTGTTCCATCGACTCCATCAACAGCTTCTGCTTGAGCTGCGACGAGAGTTCGTCTTTGAAACGCTTCTGCAGCAGTTTCTTCGGCACATGACCGACGCGAAAACCGGGAACGGCGGCGGTCGAGGCCACTTCTTCAATCGCATGTTCGCGCATGTGATTGACGTCGGCCTCGGGGATGCGCACGCGAACGTGCTTCCGGCAAGGGCCGACGTCGGTCACTTCGACGTCGAGCGACAAGTGATGCACGTGCTCGCCATGATCGTGGTCATGGTCGTGATCGCCATCGCCGTGATCGTGATCGTGCCCTTCGTGTCCCGTCGTTTCATCGTGTTCGAGCGTGTCGGCGTCGTTTGTATCGTTCATGGCGTTTGCAATTCGGTCTGTGGTTTTTGGTGATGCGCGTGTTCCGCGGCGATTGTCTCATAAAACTGATCCGCGGAAAAACCGAGCCGACTCAGGCATGTCCCGATGATGCCCGACGCGCGATTCGTCCGCGGAATTCAACGTCCCGCAGAATTGGTGGCCGGGACGACCCGATAATAAGGATGAGACCTTCGTCTTTCGTATCATCACCCGGTTGGCAGCACATCACTCTTGCGGGTGCTTGAGGGACGTCGAGCCAGAGGGTGATGAAACCTATTAAAAAACGAAACAAACAGAGCGGGTGAAGGGGTTCGAACCCTCGACATTCACGTTGGCAACGTGACGCTCTACCACTGAGCTACACCCGCACTTGGCGTCTTTCGACGACCCGACGGCATACCGACACTCGTTGTCGCCGTCAGGCTCTATGATTATGAGAAGATTTTTTCGTTCGTCAAGGTTGCGGGGAGTTCCCGTCGGAAATGAAATGCCAGAAAGGTGAAATTGCCCGCAAAGCGGTTGGGATAAACTCCTTATTGACACGCGGCCGGCCGGTGAATCGCTCAGTCCGGACGCGACGGACCGGATGCCTGTGGCGAAAGGGCAACGGCCGCCGGGGCGATGATCGAGATTGTAATCGATTTGATCGCTAAGGTTTACGAAAAACACATCCGGGTGATGGCCCAAACTGTCGCCCCCCGGCAACACCGAAGTGTGGCATCCCCGCCACAGCCCTGGAAGGGCGTTTCGACGGGCGGGAGCAACTTT
>JBBECD010000096.1:0-5117 GCA_040881995.1 Planctomycetaceae bacterium | reverse complement strand
ATCCCCTCGCGATGATGAACTCCGCCGACTCCCTCTTGGCGGAAAATCGCTCCCCGATTATAGTCCCGCCACGTTTGCCGGGCAGAATCCGTAATAACGACTCGTACCGCGTCCCACATGAACTGCACTCACCATCTCAACTCGATCGGCGAAACTCGCTCCCGCTGGCTGCTGGTCTGCCTGGCGGTCGCGCTCTGCGGATTGGGGTCGGGGTGCGTGCATCGGCGGCTGACGATTCACTCCGAACCGGAGGGGGCGCTCGTGATGCTCGACGGCGAAGAGGTCGGTTTCACGCCGGTTTCGGTCGACTTCACCTATTACGCGACCCGCGAAGTCAAGCTCATTAAAGATGGCTACGAAACGATGACCGTGCTCGAAAAAGTGCCGGCACCGTGGTATCAGCGGTTTCCCGCCGACTTTTTCTCCGAGCACTTCCTGCCGTTTCGCGTGAAGAACCGGCACGAGTTCCGTTACAAACTCGAGCCGAAAGCGGTCGTGCCGACGCAAGAACTGCTGGACCGCGCGGGAAGTTTCCGCAGCGAATCGCAGTTGGGAGAGTAACCGATGCAGCAGACAAGACGATTTCTGATCGGCCGCGGCTTGCATGCCGGCATGATTCTGGTGTGGATGTTCTTGACGACCGGTTTGTTATGGCTGACGTTCGACGGCTTGGGCGACGTCTCAGCCGCCCGTGTATTTCAGGGGCTAACGGGCGGATTGACAATTTGTCTTGCTGCCGACGTCGTCTTCCTCGTCGCTTGTCTGGCGTACGAGGAGTTCCGGTCGTAATCGGCGCTCGAATTACTGAGCCGCGGCGGGGGGGGCCGGTTTCTTGGCTTCGACCGGTTCGTCCGGAGGAATGAACGCGCCGGTGATCTGCAGTTCCGGCAGCGCCACTTTGAGTTTTTTCTGCCCCTCGTCCGAAATCGCCGTTTCCCAGATGTAGAGTTTCTTGAGATTCGTGAGCGCGGCGAGCTGGTCGATGCTGGCATCGGTCACGGCGGTTCCGTAGAGATTGAGGTATTCGAGGTTTGCCAAACCTTTCAGGTGCGCGACTCCCGCGTCGGTGATTTTCGTCTTTTCGAGATGCAGTTTCTTGAGGTTCGTCATGCCGGCGATGTGAGCGAGTCCGGCGTCGGTCACCGGCGTGCCGCGAAGATTGATCGTGACGACGCAATTGACCCCGGCGAGCGGAGCGAGGCTGTCATCGGTGACGGCCTCGGCGGCGAGGTGGTAACCGACTTCGACGCGAGGATCGGTCTGGGCGACCGTCGTCACTTGCCCTCCCATCGTTTTCACTTGTTCGAGGGCCTGTAGTTCGGCCTCCGTCGGGGCGGGAATATCCTGAGCCTGAACGGCAACGTGAACGAGCAAAATTCCCAAAACGGCGCTGGCGAGACATACGGGTCGCATAAAACATCCTCCAAAAACTGATGGGGTTGTTGTGATGAAATTTGGCAATAGAAGAGGCGTTAAGAGTTCTCTTCTGTTTCCAGATTACCATTTCGACGGACGAATGTGTATCCATTCACGCGGAATGAGACGGAAGTTTTTGTAACACTTGAGCCCTCTGCCGTGAGGTGTCGGAGTACAGGCTTTAGCTGCTGTCTTTCGATTTGCAGCGCAGCATAAAGGCTGTAACTCCGACAAAGGCATGGATCCTTTCGCTGCAAATATCGACGGGATTGGGTGTTTGGAGGATATTTCGGCGAATTGGCCTCCCCTCGAATTGTAAAATCGACTATTCTCCCTGCGACGAAAATGGGGGATGTCTCAAGGAAGAAATGGACATCCGCAATTCCGAATCGATGCGAAGTAAGGGAGTGCTTCTGCCGATGGCTCCGGTTGCTCAAATTGCCGCGCCCCGCCGCGAACGTTGGACGCCGCTGCATGCGCTCGGTGCCGGAGTGTTGTCGTTCGTCGATGGCCTGGGCGATCTGACGTTGTTCGCGTACCGCATTTTCACCTGGCTGGCGGGGAGTTTGCCGCGGCGCGGCACATTGTGGCCGAACCTCTACGAGATCGGCGTTTGCAGTCTCCCCGTCGTGCTGGTGACCGGCACGTTCATCGGCATGGTGCTGGCGGTGCAATCGTACGACCAGTTTCGGCTGATGCATCTCGAAAGCCGCCTCGGAGCCGCCATCACGATTTCACTCGTCAACGAACTCGGCCCGGTCTTGGCGGCGGTGATGCTCGCGGGACGCGTCGGCAGTGCGATGGCGGCGGAACTCGGGACGATGCGCGTCACCGAACAGATCGATGCGCTAAGAGTGCTCGGCGCCGATCCGATTCATTACCTCGTCGTCCCCCGCTTTCTGGCGTGCGTGCTGCTGATTCCGCTGCTGACCGTTATGGCCGACGGCGTCGGAATTCTCGGCGGCTGGTGGGTGAGCACGCAGATCCTCGGCGTCGACAGTCATCATTACTGGTTTCACACGAACAATTTCGTGGCTCCGTACAACGTATTCGGCGGGATGTTCAAAAGCATCTTTTTCGGCGGACTCATCGCCGTCATTGCCTGCCATCGGGGATTTCATTGCGGACCGGGAGCGGAAGGGGTCGGCCGGGCCGCGACGTCGTCGTTCGTGCTTTCGTTTCTCTCGATCCTGATTCTCGATTTCTTCCTCGGCATCATCGTCCTGGAAGGTTATTACCTGTTGCATTCATCCGTTCCCTCGGTGACGGGATGACGCAGAAGAATTCCTCAAAGCCTGACATGATGGCATCACCCTCCTCCCCTGCTCCGCTCGAACTGAGACACGTGACGATCTCGTTCGGCGGCCAGACGATTTTGCGCGATCTTAATCTCGCCGTCCGCGCGGGGGAAACGCTGGTCGTTATCGGCGAAAGCGGCTGCGGCAAGAGCGTCACATTGAAATTAATGACCGGACTGCTCTCCCCGACGCAGGGGACCGTGCACTGGTCGGGACGCGATATCAAGAGCATGAAATTGAAAGAGCTGACGCGGGAACGGCTCAAGATCGGTTACCTGTTTCAGGGGGCCGCCCTATTCGACAGCATGACCGTTTTCGAAAACGTTGCGTTCGGCTTGCGTCAGAACACGTCGCTCTCCGAAAAGGACGTTCGCCAGATCGTCGGCGAGCGGCTCGGCGACGTGGGGCTTGCGGCGTCGGTCTGCCCGAAGAAACCGGGTGAACTCTCGGGCGGCATGAAAAAGCGCGTCGGCCTGGCCCGCGCCCTGGCGCTGATGCCCGACATTATGTTTTACGACGAGCCCACAACCGGACTCGACCCCGTGATGAGCGATGTGATTAACGAATTGATTCTGCAGACGCGCGCCCGTCGGCCGGTGACGAGCATTGTGGTCACGCACGACATGACGACCGTCCGCAAAGTCGCCGACCGCGTGGTCATGTTGTACCCGCTGGCACGATTGAGTCCGCACGACTCGCAGGTCGTCTTCGAAGGGACGGCGGAAGAAGCGTTCGCCTCGCCCGATCCGCGCGTCTCGCAATTCGTCCGCGGCGAAGCCGGCGACCGGCTGCGGGAAATGGCGGCAGCGTAACGATAGGTAACCCGAAGAGTAAGCGAGGGCGGAGGAGGAATGACGAACGCCTAATGACGAATGCCTAACGAATTCCCAATGACCTAATTCCCAATCTTTTTCGGAGCGAAGTCTTGGTCATTGGGATTTGGGATTTCTTTAGTCATTAGGATTTAGTCATTAGTCATTGCCGCCGCGGCTACGCTTGCGAAAATCTCACGGCAACAAAGGCAACGACATGACCGAACGACAACTGCAATTCCGCGTCGGGCTCTTCAGCATCGTCGCGATGATCGTCTGTGCCGCGCTCGTATTTCAATTCGGCGATCTGCAGCACGTGTTCGACAAGAAATATGTGATTCACGTCCATTTTAAGGATGCGCCCAATCTGCAGACCGGCGTGCCGGTTCGCTTGTACGGCATGAAAATTGGCCGGGTGCAGGAAGTCTATCTCGATGAAAAGCACAACGGAATTATCGCCGACTTGGAGATTCGCGAGTCGATCAAGCTGCACAAAGGGACGCAGATCAATCAGCTCAAATCGCTGCTGGGGGACGTGAGTCTGGAAGTGACGCCCGGACAAAGTGCGGAAATTCTCGAAGCCGGCGCCCGTTTGCGCGGCGAACAACCGACCGACCCCACCGATATCGTAAAACGGCTGGAAGAAAGCCTCGCCGAGACGATGACCTCGTTCGCCGCCACCAGTCATGAGTGGCAGAAGGTCGGCCATACGCTCAATCAATTTATGGACAATAACGAGACCGACTTGCAGGGCGTGGTGAAGCACGCCGAGGAATCGCTGCAGGAATTCACGATCACGATGCGGAATATGAACCGCATTCTCGAGAGCACCGAGAAGGTGGTCGGCGATCCCGCGCAGCAGGAGAACATCCGCAAGACGATCGAAGGATTGCCGCATATGATTGAAGATACGCGAAAGACGATCGTCGCCACTCAACGGGCGGTCGACATGATCGGCAAGAATCTCGAAAATCTCGACCGCGTCACGGCGCCGATGGCGAAACACAGCGAATCGGTGATGGTCAAGCTCGACAGCGGCATGGGGCACATGGAATCGCTGCTGGCGGAGCTGGATTTGTTTTCGAAAAAACTGTCGCAGGAAGACGGTTCGCTCAACAAACTCGTCTCGAATCCCGAGCTGTATCAGAACATGAACCGGTCGGCGGTTTCGATGACGGTGCTGATGAAAAACCTGGAACCGATGATCCGCGACCTGCGGATCTTCAGCGACAAGATCGCCCGGCATCCGGAGTTAATCGGCGTCGGCGGCGCCCTGAGCGGCAGCTCGGGTTTGAAGGAAGTCCCACAAGAGGACTCCAGCCGCATTCCCCGACCCCGCGGGGCGATTCGGCAGACGTCGGGGGAGTAGAAAAACGGGGATCGGGGGATTCAACCCTCGCCCCGCGGGAGAGGGTGGCCGCGCAGCGGCCGGGTGAGGGGCGAGCGCGCGAAGGATCCGGCGGAGAAGACGATGGGGAGATGGGTGAGGTTCGCATCCCACGGACCACTTACCATGATCGGCAGGTTCTCATTCCGCGGGTGCATGTCAGCTTTTGTTTTCTTCTGGTTTTAAGCTGGCGAGTTTGGGGCG
>JBBECD010000095.1:0-32327 GCA_040881995.1 Planctomycetaceae bacterium | reverse complement strand
CATCATCTTTTTCTGCCCCTCAACTCACCCCCCCTTGCTCCCCATAAACAGCTTGCGATCCAGGCGGTTGCTGAAGGGGGTCCAGTGCGATTGCGGGTTCGGGTCTTCGTTGATCGACTGCGTAAACTCGTGCACCTTCGCGTCGAGGTTGTCGAGATGATGCAAAGCAATGGCCTCGGGGGTCATCGGCAACTTCGGGCTGCCGAATTCGTAGCTGCCGTGATGACTCAAAATCATGTGCTTCAGCCGCAGCGCCAGTTCCGGCGGGAATTCGGTGCCGAGCTGTTTCTCGACTTCGACGATTTTTTCGTTCAGCATTTCGATGCCGAGAATCAGATGTCCGAGCAACTGGCCGGCGTCGGTGTAGACGAACCCCGCGCTAAAATCGAGTTCCTGAATTTTTCCGATGTCGTGCAGGAAAATCCCCACGAGCAGCACGTTGTGGTTGATCTGAGGATACAAATCGGCGATCCGTTGCGACGCCTGCAGAATGTTGACGACGTGTTCGAGCAGTCCGCCGTGATAGGCGTGATGCGTTTTCACCCCCGCGGGGGCCTGACTCAGTCCCTGCAGAATCTGTTCGTCGGCGAGGAAACATTCCATCAGCGTCCGCAGCATCACGTCGTCGATCGAGAGCAGAATTTCCCGTAACTGCTGCAATTGCTGATCGGTGTTCCGCGACGACTGCGGAAGAAATTCTTCCATGTCGTAACCGTCGCGTTCGACCGAGTTGATGTAATTGAGGATGAGCTGCAGCGTCCCCTGAAACAATTGCACCTTGCCGCGGACGCGGACGAGATCTCCCGTATGCAGGTGGCCGACGCTTTCTTCGGTAACGTTCCACATGCGGGCGTTGATCAGCCCCGATTTGTCTCTCAAGTCGACCGAGAGGTATAAACTCGCGTTGCGATTTGCGCGTAACTGTTTATCGGCCAAGAGGTAAATCTCATCGACCGGCTGCGTATCCGACAGCTCATTGACTAATTGCCGTGTCATCCAGCCCCTTCCGAGGTTTCTTTGTCCGCCCGCGAACTTTGTACTGCTGTTAGAAATGGTACAAACGTCGAAACGAGCGATCCGTCGTCGACGATCCATCCGAGCCCCGATTTTAGGAGCCTCGCCCCCCGGTAACAAGCGTCGCTCCGAAAACGGCTCGAAATCAGTTGAATTTGTGCATATGTAGCCGGCGGGTGGCTGGGGCGCTCGATACGCGTGCGATCAACTCGCCACATCAATTTCTCAAGACGTATTGAAATAATAACCGACATGCATGGCCCCAGTCGAATCTTGTGAAGCGTCACCTCAGCAGACTGGGGCTATCAGGTCTTTTCGACGCGTGGTCGATCATCGCGAACTCGTTGCGCTAAGTGGCTTGAACGCCGATGTGCGCCCCAGCCACCCGCCGCAAAACAGAATTCTGCTCTCCCTCTTTTGAACTTTGCTCCCCGTCTGCTAGAATCCGCTCGATTTGTCACGAACCCCTCAGAAAGGACTTCGAACGTGCGTTGGACTCAGACATTCATACCGACGATGAAGGAAAACCCCGCCGACGCCGAGATTCCCAGCCATCAATTGATGCTGCGGGCCGGGCTGATTCGTCAACTGATGGCCGGGGCATACACCTACCTGCCGCTGGGGCTCAAATCGCTGAAAAAAGTCGAAGCGATTATCCGCGAAGAGATGAACAACGCCGGCGGCATCGAAATTTTCATGCCCGCGCTGCAGCCGATCGATCTGTTCGAACGGACCGGCCGCAAGGACGCCTTCGGCAACGTGCTGATGAACTTTCACGTTCGCCGGGGCGACCGCACGCTGCATCTCGCGCTGGGCCCCACGCACGAAGAAGTCGTGACCGATCTGGTCGCGCGGCATATCAGCAGTTACCGGCAACTGCCGCTCACGCTGTATCAGATTCAGACGAAATTCCGCAACGAAGAGCGACCCCGCTTCGGCGTGCTGCGAACCAGCGAATTCATCATGAAGGATGCGTACAGCTTCAGCACGAATCTCGAGCAGCTCGACGCCGTTTATCAGCAGATGTATCACGCCTATTGCCGGATTTTCGCCCGCTGCGGACTCAATTATCTCCCGGTGGAAGCCGAGAGCGGACCGATCGGCGGCGATGCGTCGCACGAATTTATGGTTCCCGCCGACAACGGTGAAGACCGCATCATGTACTGCAAAGCCTCGGGCTATGCGGCGAATCTCGAGCGGGCCGACACCGGTCGCAAACCTCCGAAAATTGAAACGTCGAAAGAGGCCAAACCGCTCGAAAAGGTCGCGACGCCGAATGCGACGAGCATCGAGCAAGTCAGCCGCATGCTGAAAGTCGCCCCGCAGCAGATGATCAAGACGCTGATCTATCAGGCCGACGGCCAGCCGGTCGCCGTGCTGCTCCGCGGCGACCACGAGGCGAACGAAGCGAAAATCCGCCGGGCGCTGAAGGCGACGCAAGTCGGTCTCGCCGACGGCGGGACGATTTATGCAGCGACGGGAGCGCCGACCGGATTCGCCGGACCGGTGGGAATCAAGTGCCCGCTCATCGCCGATCACGACGTGCCGATGATCGCCAACGCGATCACCGGCGCGAACGAAGTCGATGCGCATCTCACCGGCGTAAACGTCGGCCGCGATTATGAGTTAACGACGACGTACGACCTGCGGAACGCGACGGCGGGCGACCCTTGTCCGCTGTCGGGCGAGCCGATGGAACTGGTGCAGGGGATCGAAGTCGGGCACGTCTTCAAACTCGGGACGAAGTACACCGTCGCGCTCGACGCCAACTTTCTCGATCAGAACGAAACGCGGCATCCGATCATCATGGGCTGCTACGGCATCGGCGTGAACCGCATTCTCGCAGCTCTCGCCGAGACCACGCACGACGCCAACGGTCTGACGTGGCCATTGTCGATCGCGCCGTACGAAGTCTTGCTGATTCCGCTCAATGTCGACGACGCCGAGTTGATGAAGGTCGCCAACAGCTATTACGACGAGTTAAAGGCAAAGGGAGTCGACGTGCTGATGGACGACCGCGACCAGCGGCCGGGATTCAAATTCAAAGACGCCGACCTCGTCGGCGTGCCGCTCCGCGTGGTCATCGGCGGAAAGGGTTTGCAGGAGGGAATGATCGAATACAAATGGCGCACCGACGCCGCCCCGCAGAAGTCGCCGGTCGCAATCGGCGTCGAGACGATTATCGGCCTGCTCGACGAACGGCGCAAAGTGGAAGCATCGCGCGTCCCCGTTTAGCCGCGACGCAACGCGGAGCGCTAGTTGAAACCAATAAATATGCATTTTTGAATCAACGTCTTGAAGCATTTTGCTGATCGTTCGAAGGGGGCCAACCGTCCGTTGAAAAAGTGCTTTTCGTAACCCGAAACGTCAGTGAGGGGAGCGGCTGGAGACGATAATGACTTGGAAACTGCCCTCGCTTACGCTTCGGGTTACCATGAAAATCAGTCTTTCAACGGGCTGCTAGCGCTCCGCGTTGCATCGCGGCTAAACGAAGAAACGCGAAATTCACGTCAAGACGGTTGGAAACTCACACGTGTGCGTCAATAATACTGGCGCATTTAACGAAATAACGTCACCACTTTTCGCAGAGCCCATTTCACAGAGAAAGAGAACAACATGCCCGCATCCATCACCCTCAAGGGAAATCCCGTCGAAATCAAAGGAAATGAACTCAAAGTCGGCGATACCGCTCCCGATTTTTCGCTGCAGAACACCGCTCTGGCGGAGGTCAAGCTCGGCGACAGCGCCGGAAAGACTCGCATCATCGCGACCGTGCCGTCGCTCGATACGCCGGTCTGTCACGCCGAGACCAAGAAATTCAACGAACAGGCGGCGTCGCTGCCGAATGTCGAAATTCTCGTCGTCAGCATGGACCTGCCCTTCAGTCAGAAGCGCTGGTGCGGCGCCGAAGGAGTGGAAGCGGTCAAGACGCTGTCGGCCCACCGCTGCACGGAATTCGGCGAAGCGTACGGCGTGCGGATCACCGGCGGTCCCCTCGACCGCTGCCTGGCCCGGGCGATTTTTGTCGTCGACGGCAATGGCAAGATCAAACACGTCGAATACGTTAAAGAAATCGCCGAACACCCGAACTACGACGCCGCTCTCGCCGCCGCGAAGTAGCACGACCAACGCGCGACAACGAGCCGCGGGGTTCATCCCTGCGGCTCGTTGCCAATTGAAGGGGTCGAATGAAAATGTCTGGAGGTTTTTGGTATCATCGAACATTCAGCAGCAGCTTCTTGTCGCTCGGTGACACACACGCAGGGGCGTGGGGGTAGCCGAGTGAAGACGGTCCAAAGTGTGTGAGGCAACCCAGAGCTATTTGGAAACCAGGTGGACAAAATCCTATGCCGTAGGACTGAATTAAGGGATGTGAGATGGCCCACAAACAATTACTTGCCTTAATTGACGACCTCAACGCACAAGGAATGTATGGATACTTGCATGAGCATCCGGGAATGACCCGCGTCGAATGCATGAAACACCCTCCTGATGCAAATGGCATTTACCGTGGGGTATGTTTTTGGATGGCTGTCGTGGGGGGCCATGCATTTATCGGCAGCTTCTTATACAGGCAGTGGCTAATTCCCGATCACGTAAATTTGATTGATCTAGCGGTTTCTTGGTTTCAATCCGACGCGGACTGTGGGGAACCCAACGCCGAGACTATCAAAACATTTGGACTGGAAGAATACTCTGACGAAGAATTTCAAGCAATTGATGATGTAGTTTCGTAAGTCGGCAGGGTGGCCGGGTTGAGATCCAATGAACGTTCGATTTCGATCTCCGTAACACGCAAGAATCAGAACCAGGGACGTGTTCACATTCCGATCGGGGCAGCGAGCAAGCAACCGGAGCGATCCACAAAGAGCCGCGGGGTTTATCCTCGCGGCTCGAGTTGCGCGTCACGCGAGCAGCTTTTGCACGACGTGCGGCTCTTCGACGCCTGTCAGCCGCGCTTCGAGGCCCTGATGTTTGAACGTCAGCTTCATGTGATCGAAGCCGAGACAGTGCAACATTGTGGCTTGTAACTCGTGGGGGTGGACGCGGTCTTCGACGGCGTGGTAACCGATCTCGTCGGTTTTGCCGACGACCTGGCCCCCTTTGATCCCTCCGCCGGCAAGCAACATGGTGAAACCGTACGGATGATGATCGCGGCCCAGGGCTCCGGGACTCACGCCGCGGCGGACTTCGTTCATCGGCGTGCGGCCGAATTCGCCTCCCCAGACGACCAGCGTGTCTTCAAGCAGCCCGCGCTGCTTGAGATCGTGAATCAAACCCGCCGCGGGAAGATCGGTCATCCCCGTGTTAATGCCGAGGTAATGTTCGAGGTTGCCGTGGTCGTCCCACGTCGAATGGTACAACTGCACGAACCGCACGCCCCGTTCGATCATCCGGCGGGCGAGCAGGCAGTTCGTGCCGAACCATTTCGTCTTCTTGGCATTGAGGCCGTACATCTCCTGCGTGGCGTATGTTTCATCCGAGAAATCGAGCAACTCCGGAGCGGCTGTCTGCATGCGGTACGCCAGTTCGTACGCGGCGATGCGCGAGAGAATTTCGGGGTCGCCCGTCTGCTCGTGCCGCAACTGATTCAAGTCGCGAATCGCATCGAGCCGCGATCGCTGCGTCACGGGCGTGATTCCCTGCGGATTCGACAGATGCAGAATCGGATCTCCTTCGGCACGGAAGGTCACGCCACGGTAATGCGACGGCAGATAACCGTTATTCCACAGCGCCGACCCAGCGTCGACTCCCTTTCCCGAATTCGAGAGCAGCACGACGAAACCGGGCAGATCCTGCGATTCGCTCCCCAGGCCGTACGTCACCCACGAGCCCATTGCGGGGTGCCCGAATTGCGGCGAACCGCATTGCAACAAGAGTTGGCCGGGGTCGTGATTGGGGCTGGTCGTCCACATCGAGCGGACCATGCAGATGTCGTCGGCGCACGTTCCCAGGTTCGGCACGAAGTCGGAGAACTCCATCCCGCATTCGCCGTATTTGGTGAACTTTCGCGGACTGGCGAAGACCGTGGCGCTTCCTTGAATGAGCTTGTCGGGGAGCCCTTCGAGAAACGACGGCGGAACCGCTTTGCCGTTCATCTCCTGCATCACCGGCTTGGGATCGAACAAGTCGAGATGGCTCGGCCCCCCCGCCATGCAGATGAAGATCACCCGCTTCGCCTTCCCGATAAAGTGCGGAAACTTCGGCGCCATCGGATGCGTGTTCGACGTCGGTAACGCCGGCTCGGCGGTAAGGCCGTCTTTCGACAGCAGATCGCCCAGCGCCATCATACCCAGCCCGCAGGCGGATTGCTGCAAGAACCGCCGCCTGAGCAACAGTCCGGGGTCGAATTGTCCGTTCATTGAAAATCTCCTTGATGTATCGTATCACGACATTGTTATCGTCGCGTTATTAAATAAAGGCAATGTGTCGCGCAAAGGCCCGAAGGCGCAAAGGATAAAACCAATACAAATCAGAATGTCTTTCCGTCCTTCCTTTGCGCCTTCGCGCGAAAATGTTTTCTTCCTCTTAATCCCTCGTAATAAACTCGTGCAAATTCAAGAGTACGCTCGCCAACCCGGTCCAGGCCGCTCCTTCGGCGGGGTCGACTCCTTCGATCTTCGCGGTGAACAACGCTTCGGCAGACGCGCGGTCTTGCTGAAATAAGGCGAGCTGTTCGAGATAATACGCTTGCAGCCGCGAGAGTTCTTCATCCGTCGGAGGGCGCGAGTATGCCAGTTGAAAACCGTGCGTCACCCGCTGGTTAAAATCGCTCGAACCCTCGGTCATCAATCGCACGGCGAGATTCTGCGCCGCTTCCATAAAGACCGGGTCGTTGAGCAGCGTGAGCGATTGCAGCGGCGTGTTCGATCGTTCGCGGCGCGTGCAGGCCCGGCTTAACGCCGGGGCGTCGAATGTCACATCCTGGGCGAACGGGGAAAGACGTTGAATCCACGTGTAAATCCCGCGGCGATACTGTTCCAATCCGGGACTCGCTTCCCAGGTGTTGTCGAAACCTTCCATCGCGACCGAACTCGGCTGCGGCGGGAAAACGCACGGCCCGTGCATTTTGGGATACATCAATCCGCTGACGGCGAGCGTGACATCGCGGACCTGTTCGGAGTTCAGCCGCAGACTCGCCTGCCGCGAGACCCAGACGTTGTTCGGATCGCGCGCCAGAATCTCGGGCCGAACGGCCGACGACTGGCGATATGTCGCCGACGTGACGATCAACCGGTGAAACGCTTTCATGCTCCAGTCGAGCCGCTGCAATTCGAGCGCCAGCCAATCGAGCAGTTCGGGATGACTGGGGAGTTCGCCTTGCAGGCCGAAATCGCCCGACGAGACGACTATTCCCCTTCCAAAAAATTCCTGCCAGGCGCGATTCGCCGTCACCCGCGACGTCAGCGGATGTTCGGGCGAAACGAGCCAACGGGCCAAAGCGAGGCGATCGGGACGGGTATCTTCCGGAAGTGCCGGCAACGCCGCCGGCACGCCGACGCCGACGTCGATTCCCTTCACGCGGAAATCGCCGCGCACGTGAATATAGGTCTGCCGCGGCACCTGCATCTCTCGCATCGTGGGAGCCCGCGTTGCTTTGGGAAATTCCTTATCGAGTTCGGCGAATTTCGCTCGAATCTCACCCAATTTGTATTCAGTGAACTTTTCGGGGTTGATCACCGATCCGTTGCTGAGGAAATAATCCATCAGCCGAAACTTCTGATAATTCGTCCGCTTCTCGGCACCGAGGCGGACGATTTCGCAGCCTTCGAGCTGACCTTCGCCGTAATGTCCGCCCCAGACCAGGCCGAGCACTTCCCACTGGCGGTCCCAGATGTGATCTTCACCGGGGTTGGCCTCGGCTTGCAACAATCGGGCTTCCCACGCCGCCAGCAATTCGTCGAGACCGGGCTGGTAGGCGGCGACGATTTCGTCGCGCCGGCGTTCGTACTCGTCGCGGGTCGCTTCCCAATCGGTGCTTTCGTTCGGCAGCGGCGCGTCGATGTTGAGTTCATCGGCGTGATCGAAATACGCATAAAGTTGATAGAACTCTTTCTGCGAAATGGCATCGAACTTGTGATCGTGGCAGCGGGCGCAGCCGACCGTCAGGCCGAGCCACGTCGCTCCGACGGTCATCGTGCGGTCGACCACCTGTTCGACGCGGTACTCTTCGAGATCGGCTCCCCCTTCGCGATTGCTGAGCGTGTTGCGGAGAAAACCGGTCGCCAGCAGTTGATCCTGCGTCGGCTCATCGAGCAGATCGCCGGCGAGTTGCTCGATCGTGAATTCATCGAACGGCAGATCGGCATTGAGCGCATCGACGAGCCATTGCCGATACCGCCAGGCGACCGGTCGTTTCTGATCGGTCAAAAAACCGTCGGTGTCGGCGTAATGGCACAAATCGAGCCACGGCCTCGCCCAGCGTTCGCCATACGAAGGGGACGCCAACAAGCGATCGACGAGTTTGTCGTAGGCGGCGGGATCGGCGTCGTTCACAAAATCCGCCACGTCTTCGGGAGTCGGCGGCAAGCCGATCAGGTCGAACGTCACCCGGCGGATCAACGTTTCGCGACTCGCCTCGGGTGAAGGAGCGACGTTTTCTTGATCCAATCTTGCCAGAATAAAGGCATCGATGCCGTTGCGGATCCATTCCGGTTGCGAGACCTGCGGCAACGCCGGCTGCCCGATCGGCTGCAGCGACCACCAGTTGCGGGCTTTTTCTTTGTTGGCATGTCCTTCGTGCGCGACGAGAATTTGATCATCGGGCCAGGCGAGTCCCTCGTCGATCCACTGCTTGATCAACGCGACTTCGTCATTCGTGAGCGGGTCGCCCTCGGCGGGCATCACCACGCCGTCTTTATGCGTCTGGGAGATCATCGCGTACAGCGAACTTTTTTCGGCGTGACCCGGTTCGACGGCGACGCCGGTGTATCCCCCTTTGAGGGCATGTTCGCGGGTGTCGAGTTGAAACCCGCTCTCGGGATCATCTGTGCCGTGACAACTCAAGCAGCGGGCTTCGAGAATCGGCTTGATATTGGCAGCGAAAACGATCTTTTCGCTCTTAGCATTTTCGTTCTCGTCGGCGAGACTTCCCGAGCGGAAACC
The DNA here is from genome assembly GCA_040881995.1 of Planctomycetaceae bacterium. GTDB lineage: Bacteria > Planctomycetota > Planctomycetia > Planctomycetales > Planctomycetaceae > JAQCEJ01. The sequence goes on along the minus strand of JBBECD010000095.1, from coordinate 23,207 downwards.
GAGTACGCCATAGGCGAGCAGCATGGCTGCCGAGCAACCGATGGTGATCGTCCACGAATTTCCGCCAATGCGATTGATCTTACCCGTCATCGGACAGTCCTCACATAACTAAATGTATTCTCTTTATGCCGATTGTTCGTGCTTTTTGTGACGTTCGTGGTCCATGAATTGCCTTTGATTCTACCACGAACGGCACGAAAAGCACGAACTTGATGAGACCGTCCGTTGATATTCATGATCCGCCTGACTCGGTTTTTAACGATTTCCACGCGGCTTCGGCGAGTGTGTCGACGACCGATAACAAATCTCCGGTGTAGGTCTTTCGCAGCCAAGCCCGCGCCATGTGCACGCTGGGGCCGATGATCAGCGAAAAATACAAGCTGCGATCGACCTGAATCAACTCACCGCGGTCGACGAACGGCTGCAGATGCTTCCACACGTCGCGCGCAAAACGTTCGGTTTGATGGCGATATTCTTCACGGATGCTGCCGATGGCGTCAACCAAGCCCATGCGGGTCAAATATAAACCCAATTCGGGATTGTCGACCGTGGTGGTCATGTGCGTCTGAATCATCGCGCGAATGAGCCCCTGCGCCGTCGTTTCGCAGCTCATCGCGGCGACGACGCGGTCGTGATAGTCCTTCATCCCCTCAATGAACAACGTGAGGGCGATTTCATCTTTGCCGCGAAACAGGTGATAAATGCTGCCGTGACTCGCCCCCGATTTCTGACGAATCTGGTCGATGGTGGTCCCTTCGACGCCGTATTCGAGAAAACAGTCGAGAGCCGCATCGAGAATCGAGCGGCGGCGGGCTTCGGTGGCTTCCCGCCGTCGCACGCCGTTGGCCGAATCGTTCCGTTTTGCGGTTGAAATGAGAGTCTTCATAATTTAGAATGATATTCTAGATTGACAATCTAGTCAACGATTGCGATGATAATCTGTGTCGGATCGAATGAAAAAAACTGGGTCGAATTCCTGCGCGGGCGAGGCGATTTTGAGTAGTCCTCGCTGATTTTTCCCGATACGATAACGTCACCGCACCGAACTCGGACGTGTCCGCACGTCATTGTGAATCCGTCATTTGATCCCCGGAGCCGCCGCCATGCTGAATCTCGGTTCTCGCACCGTCAAGACCTGTGCCGGCCTCTCCCGCCGCGAAATGCTGCAAATCGGCGGTTGCTCGGCTCTCGGTCTTTCGCTGCCGCATCTGCTCGGTAACTCCGCCCGCGCGGCGACGGGTCATGGGAAAGTCAAATCGGTCCTGTTGCTTTGGTTGTGGGGGGGGCCGAGTCATCACGAGACGTGGGATCCCAAACCCGAAGCGCCGTCGAAAATCCGCGGCTGCTATGGACCGATCGCCACTGCCAGCCCCGGCGTCAACATCTGCGAACTGCTCCCGATGTCTGCGGCGCATTCGCGTCAGTTCGCGATCATCCGCAGCATGGCTCACGACATGAAGGACCACAATCAGGGCGGCACCGTCGCCCTCACCGGCAGCACCAACGGTTCGCAAGCCTCGGGGGGCATCCCGTTCCCTGGCCGCGTGCGTCCGAGCATGGGTTCGCTAATCTCTTATCTCACGCGCGACCGTGCTTCGGAATGGCCGTCGTTCACCTGCATCGGCCCGAACTGCAAAGTCAGCGGCGCCGATCTGCGCGGCCAACTCTCGAGTGCCTTGGGAGCAGCGCACGACCCGTTCCGTCTCGATAGTTTCACATTCGAGGAGGGATTCAAAATCCCGCCGTCCATCGAACCGCTCGCCGACGTGCAAGACCAGCGATTTAGCTCCCGCCGGTCGCTGCTCACCGAACTCGACGAATGGCAGCGAACCGTCGAGACCCGCGGCGAAGTCGAACGCTACAACGACGTCCGACAGAAAGCGTTCGGCTTGCTCACCTCGTCGGCAACGAAAGCGGCCCTCGATCTCGATTCGGAAGCGGAAGCGATGCGTGACCGTTACGGCCGCACCGTCTTCGGTCAGAATTGCATACTCGGCAGAAGGCTCATCGAATCGGGCGTCCCCTTCGTGCAGATCAACTGGAGCGGCGACGCCGAGGACGAACAGCAGGGGGGCGACGGCGGATGGGACTTGCATTACCGTCTCTTCGAGCGGATGCAGGACCGTTACTGCCCGATCTTCGATCTCGGCTTCACCGCGCTGCTCGACGACCTCGAACAGCGCGGCTTGCTCGAATCGACGCTGGTGCTCGCGATGGGTGAGTTCGGCCGCAGCCCCGAAATCAGCGGCATCGGCGGACGCGAACATTGGCCGTACGGTTATTCGATGGTCGTGGCCGGCGGCGGTACGCCCGGCGGTTCGGTGATCGGCTCGACCACCGCCGACGGCGGTTTTCCCGCCGATCGTCCTGTCCATCCGTCCGATCTGATACTCACCGTGATGGAGAAAATGGAACTCGACCGCTTCGAGCTCTTCGCCCGCGACTCCGCCGTCTTAGGTTCGTCGATCGAAGAACTTTCGTAGTTTTTCGTTCGGTTTTACAGGGGGCTTACGCCCCCCGCTCGCTGGTGCGCAAGTCTTCGAACGTCATTTGAGGCATCTATGTTCTACAATTTAACAAATTCAAAGCTCTCGATCGCGTTCGTTCTCTTCGTTGTCAGCATCGCAGGTATATCACATGCCGGCGACGAAACTGTCCCTCAAACGACCCGGCTCACCAAATCGTACTTCTCGAAGTTCTTCCTGCGTTTTTCACCCGACGGTTCGCGCATCGCGTATTCGACGCATTATGCCAATCGCCGGGCGGCGAATCAGATTCTCGTCGGCCTGCGGCTGATGAAAGCCGACGGCTCGGATGACAAACGCATTCTCACGAAATACGACAGTCAGGTGCAGATGCAGGAGCATCCCTGCTGGTCGCCCGACGGCAAGCATCTCCTCATTTCCGGCGGCGGCAACGACACCGGCAACTCCTCCAAAGACGTGCTCATCGCCGACGTCGACGAAGCCTTTAACATCAGCAACTTGCGTAAGGTCGTCCCCGGCGCCGGCGTCACACTCGGCGAGGAGCCGAGCTATTCGCCCGATGGAAAATACATTCTTGTCTCGACGCCCTCCGAGCAACTGTTCGTCTTTGACGCCGACGGGAAGAATCAGTCGAAACTGGTGCAAGTCGACGGGTTGTATTGCCATCAACCGGACTGGTCTCCCGATGGGGAATGGATCGCCTTCGCCAGCGACCGCGACGGCAACATCGAGATTTATAAAGTCCGCTGGGACGGCACCGAGTTGACGCGGCTGACCGAAGCCGACGGCATCGACGCCCGCCCGCGCTGGTCGCCCGACGGGCAATGGATTTTGTTCACGTCGAATCGAACGGGCAATATGGACCTGCACGTGATGCGGCACGACGGCAGTCTTGTCCGCAATCTCACGAATCACCCCGCCGTTGACGATCAGGCCGACTGGCATCCCGACGCTGAATCGATTGCTTTCGTGTCGATGCGCGACGGCGGATACGACGTTTACTCGCTTCCCGTGCCGACAGATTTGCGCGTCTCGCCCGACCCGCCGCCGAGTGCGTCTCCGACGAAATCGACCGGCGACCTGGTGGCGTATTATTCGTTCGACCGGTTGATTGACGGCAACTTGATTCGCGATCAAATCGGCCGCAATCACATGTCAATTTTCGATGCCCAAGTCGTCGAGCAGAACGGTCACGGAGCGCTCGCACTCGACGGCGAGAAGTCGTACGGCGTCTGCGGCAACGGTGCCGATCTGCGTCTCGGCGGGCCGATGACGCTCTCATTCTGGGTGCGTCCGGCGAGCGATTCGGGGAACGGTTATGTGGTCTCGAAGCAAGCGTGGAACGTTTATCTCGGGCAGGGGGTGCCGCACTTCGAAACTCGCGATGCGAACAACGCGAACTGGGATACGCTTCGCGGCGTCTCTGCCGTGCCGCTCGAACAATGGTCGTTCATCGCTGTCGTCTTCGATAAAGAGGCCGGCAAATTGCGGATATACGTCAACGGCCAATTGACGAGTGAGAAAGACCGCACGGACGGCGAACTCGGCAACTCCGCCGGTTCCCCACTGGAAATCGGCCACTACGTCGCGTCGCGCTCGCAGAAGTACAACGGCTTGCTCGATGAGTTTCGCGTGTATCGCGTCGCATTACCGGCGGAGAAGATTGCGGAAGAGTTTCAGAAGCAGCTGACGGTGGTGGAAATTGAACAGAGGGATTAATAGCACAAATGCGAAACATGATGTCGACGCCTAGCGCTTCAGTGGTTATGATTCTGGGAGACATTCGCGAAATGCAAAAACATTTACTTCGCGAGCATAGCGATGTCGCAGGACTTGCGGTTTTACTCCGAAGATTTGACTTGAGGAACGATCATTCGCAAGTAACGCTGGGTAATACAAAGTTAAAAAGAACCTCACCAACTGAGCCAAAACCGCCTTCTTGACATGTGATTAACCATGGCATGGTTTAACAAACTTCTTCACTTCTTCACGAAATATTCAATTTCGACCATCAATTCGAATCTTTCGCGAGACGAACTTCTGCGCCGTAGTCGAATCCTGATCGTAGACGATGAGGAACCGGCGCTGATCAACGATCTAAAGGCGGCCCATTTTGCCGTCGATTACGTGCCCGACATCGATAATTCGAATCTACAACTTGTTGAGGGAGCAATTTACGATCTTATATTGCTCGACTTCAGCAATGTTGGAAAGCAATTTGGTGACGATGAAGGATTAGATCTCCTTCGACACATAAAACGCGTCAATCCGGCCACAATTATCCTGTCTTACACATCAAAAGCCCTCACGACTGATCACGCCGATTTCTACCGGCAATCCGACGGTGTTCTTTCAAAAGATGCCGGCATTCAACAGTCAATGGAACGAATTGAAGAAGCACTTCAAAAAGCGCATAGCATTGATAATATTTGGAATGGATTGCTCGCTGTAAACAATATACGTCCTGACTCGGATGAGGATTTAAGATTACAGGATCTTTTCGTACGCAGCCTAACCAGCAAGTCAAAAATGAACCAACTTAAGAATCATCTATTGACGGACGGCGGTTCGCGACTTACGGAAGTGCTACTTGAAAAATCAGTAGAATTGGCTGTCAAATCTGTGATGGGGCTTTGAATCGATGCCTGAATTTTCCGTAGTCTCGGCATTTAGCTTGTTGCCTATTGTCGACCTTAGCAATATACGCCAACCGCAAAACGGAATTTCAATCTCAACCTCGAACTCCTGCAGACGCCACTTCGCAAGCGGCGACGCATGCCGTAAACACTACCTCTCGCTGGCTGGACATTCAACACCACCATTCACTCCCGTCCAATGCCCTTTCGGTCTAACGTCCTATAAGATGACGATAAACCCACACATGATTGCTTTAACGGGAGTGATCCCATCGCCACGACTCGGCGGTCGAAAGGAGCGCGAGATAGCCAAAGCGCACCCCGAGTTGCGAGTCTCTATGGAGACATTTGCGAAAAGTCGAGATACGATTGTGTCGGCAATCAAGCACTTAGCCGTGCTCGAACAAGATGCTATTACCAGATATTCGGTAGCATTGCACGAAATTAGAAAATTAAACCGCACGGTAAAACAAACAGCCGAGCGTCTTTGCCGAACTTCAAGTCCGAATGACCCTGATAATGCTAAGCCGGCTTACGTCCAAATTTGGAAAACTTCAGAAATAATGTCGTGCCAATTTGACATTATAGAACTCTTGGCTAATGAAAATCTTACAACGCTTCCCCTGAAGAGTCCCATCGAAATTTATCGGATATTTGATAAATGCATTCGTATTTTCCGTCCTGACGGTGACCAAAATCGAATCCTACTACGTTCGTCTAATGGATACTCGCCGAGAATTTTGGCTTGTGACAAGACCTTCTCGATCGTTCCAACCGTGTTGATTGAAAATGCTTTAAAGTACTCGGTTCCAGATGCTCCCGTTCTTGTTGACCTCGACCGTTCGGGTACAAACTGCGTTATCACGGTCAACAACACCGCGTCATTGAATGAGTCTCTCGATAACTCTATTTTTGACCGTGGAATCCGCGCGACGACAGACATTGAAGGCTCAGGTTATGGACTATATCTTGCAAAAATTGTTACGGAACAGCATGGCGGAACCATTAGGTTTGCTACTTCCAATAAAACGGCAACGACCATGCAGTGCACTTTCGTGGTAAGTTTTCCAGAGCTGAAGGATTAGAAAAACATCCTCGGGTGTCCTCCTGCCGCGAACTGATCATTACCACATGAACCATGATGCGACATACTACCGTGGATCATCCTATGAAAATTATCTTCATTCCAGCATTATTGTTTCTCATCATATCGATTGCTCTTGCTTTAAGTGAACGATCCGTGATCGCTGATGAAGAACTCTTAGCCCATTATCGGCTCAAAATCCACTCTAACGACGCCTCCGGCTCGAACAATCACGGCAAAGCCGTCGGTGTGAAGTTCACCCACGACGCCGCGACGTTCGACGGGCACAATAGCCACATCACCGTCTCCGACAGCGACTCGCTCGATTTCGGCACGCAGAACTTCAGCGTCTCGCTCTGGGTGCATACCGAGGCGGAACTGCACGACGTGCTCGGGGATCTCATCAACAAGTACGATCCCATTGCGCGAAAGGGATTCAATCTCTCGATCAAGCATCATGCGGGAGTCACCGGCAGTCAGGCGAATTATCGGCACGTGCACTTCGGCATCGACGACGGCAAGCAGGATGCCGAGTGGCGCGACGAAGGGCGGCCGGGGAATTCTATCTTCGTGCATTCGATGGCCGTCCACGACGGCGAATTGTATGTCGGAACCGTCGAAGGCTGGACCAATAAAGATCACGGCCACGTCTACCGCTACGACGGCCACGGCGACTGGGAAGACCTCGGCGCCCCGTGGAAGAGCAACGGCGTGACGTCGATGGCCAGTTATAACGGGCATCTTTACATCGGCGTCTCGCGCGTGCTGCTGCATTATTCGGGGCTTGCGCCGACGATCGCCCATCACATCGGCGGAAAGGTCTTTCGCTACGAAAACGGCAAATGGGTCGATCTCGGCCAACTGCTCGGCGTCGACGGCGTTAACGGCATGGCGATCTTTCGCGGCAAGTTGTACGTCACCGGTTTTTATCAGCCGGGATTGTTTCGCTACGACGGCGGAACCGAATGGACGTCGCTCGGCTCCCCCGACGGCATGCGTCCCGAAGCCTTGTGCGTTTACAACGGAGCGATCTACGCGACCGGTTACGACGAAGGAGCCGTCTATCGGTTCGACGGCGAGAACTGGAGCCGCGCGGGGACGCTCGGCGATGCCACGCAAATCTACGGCCTCGTCGTGCACGAAGGAAAACTTCTCGCGGGGAGCTGGCCCGCCGGAACGGTTTATCGCTACGAAGGGGACGACAAGTGGGTCAGCACCGGCCGGCTCGGCAACGCCGAGGAAGTGATGGGACCGAACGTCTACAACGGAAAATTGTACGCCGGCACGCTGCCGATGGCGGAAGTCTATCGCTACGACGGCGACGCAAACTGGAATTCGGTCGGCCGCGTCGACTTCACTCCCGATGTGATCTATCGCCGGGCGTGGTCGATGGCCGTTTATAAAGGGCGATTGTATTCGGGAACGTTGCCGTCGGGGCATGTCCGCTCGTTCGAGGCGGGAGTCAACGCGACGCACGATCGCGAACTCCGTTCCGGATGGCGGCACATCGCCGCCGTGCGCGAGACCGATCGGCTGCGGTTGTACATCGACGGCGAACAGGTCGCCGAGTCGCGCGAGTTCGATTCGGCGGAGTTCGACCTGAGCAACGACGCACCGCTGCGCATCGGCTCGGGGGCGCATGACTTCTTCAACGGCCAGTTAAAGGATGTGCGAATCTACGGCCACGCGCTGACCGCATCTGAGACGAGCGAGCTGGCGAAACCGGCTGAATAACGGTTTCACTCGCGCACCGCTTCGCGGCGAAGATATCGCTGTTTTGTTCTCTCGAACGTCGCCATCAAATGGGGCATTCTCTGTTTTCGGATCTGCTCGATCGCTTCGTCGATCGTGGCGACCGCGGCATCGAAATCACCCGTCTCGGCCAGAGCGGCGGCCAGCCCATTCAGCACGCCGACGTCGATTCGTCCCGACAATTCCACCGCCTTTTGGGCAATGCGGAGCGATTCGGCTCCGTCGCGGAGTTCGTCATGCCGGCTCGTGGCGAGGTTCCACATTAGAATGTTCATCGCCGGAATATACGTCGGATCGGTATCGATCGCCCGGCGGAACAAGGTGTTGGCTCGCTCGATGTCTCCCTCAGACATGTCGAGCATCCCCAACTGATACCAGCCATCCGCCGATTCGGGGTTCGTATTCAAAGCGGCTTCGAACGATGACCGCGCGACAACGAGTTCCTTTGCGCGAACCTGTGCCATGCCTCGATTGAACAGCGAGGCGAAATGCCGGGGATCGACTCGAAGCGCCTGGTTGTAATGTATAATCGCGAGTTTCCAGTTTCCTTTACGAAAATACGCTTGCGCCATGTTGTAATTCGTCATGCCGTGCTGCGGATCGAGAGACAGCGCGGTCTGCAGGTGCTCGAAGGCTTTTTCCACGGATCCTAATCGCGTGAGGACGACGCCGAGATCGACATGTGCTTCCACGTGTTCGGAACGATGTTTGAGCGACTCCATCAGATGCCATTTGGCTTCCGCGTCACGGTTCTGCTCCGCCAGCAAATTGCCCAGATGATAATGGGCGTCCCCACTTTCCGGATTCAGTTCGACCGCACGCCGAAATTCCAATTCGGCCGTGGTATAGCGTTTGCGCCGCTGCAACTCGGTGCCAAGCCTTACGTGCGATTTCCAGCTCCCGGGAACCGCGGCCACGATGTTCTGCTGCAGGTTCATTTCATCTCTCGCCGCCCCATACATCTGCAAATAACTCAGCACGGCGACGGGAACCACAAACAGTCCCCAGCGGCTGAAATGCAGCACACCGGCGGGTGCCAAAACTCGTCGGCGCGTGTCCCCCTCGCCCCCTTCGAGTCCCAAAGCCGTTCGCGTCGATTTCTCGCGGACCTTCCAGATAAAACCGTCGTAATAGAAGTGAAGCAACCCCGACGTGACGAGCAGCGCCCCCAGCAGCTTGCGGATGAGCGCCTGTTCGTCCCAGCGTTCGGGGAGCAGGCCGATCATGCCGTAGGCAAATACCAGTCCCAGGTACAATCCCAACAGTGTCCCGCTACGGCGAAACAAGAACCTCGTAAACGAGCCGGCGGCTTCGTGGTCGGCCCTTTTCCTGTTGAAGACCCACACGATCGACAAATATTGTATGTCGTGAAAAATCTCGAACAAGGCGACGCCGAGCAACGTGTCGTTCACGATCACCATCGCATACCACCAGAACCCGAAACTCGTCAGCATCAGCGCGAGCTTCAGCGGATTGGGAGGTTCCCCGTTCTTCCAGCGCCACAACAGGTTGACGGCGAACAGCATCGTGACCAGGGCGGTAAAGACCATCCATGTCGATTGCAAAGCGTGAAGCGTGCCCGGAGAGATCAATCGTCCCCCCGAAAGGTAATACTCGTTCAGAAATTCACCCAGACGTGACGACGAGCAGAAGATACCCGCGCCGAACCAAGCCAGACACATCAACATGTCGAGCCAGGCGGTGACACGGGAAAACGATTTGACTTTCGCGTCGTAGATTCGTGAAAAACCATGCACCTGCATCAAGGCATGCCAGGTCGCCCAGATGACGGCAACGAGAATTAAACCGCGAATATTCGAGAGTGCGCACGCCACCGCCAGACCGAATAACAACAGCGGCGCAAGAATGAACCGCAGACGATACCGCAGAAAAAGTTCGCGGTCGCCGTACGCTCTGAGCATTCCCGGCAGATGATGCCCCGTGGCACCGAACGCGGCGACCCAGAGTGCAAGCTGTTCGATACTGAACCGCGATCGCGCTACGAAGAACAGTGGAACAATCAACATCGGCGTCGCGATGAACAGCAGTAAATCCTGCCAGGAACCGAGAATCCAGAGCCTCGCGACCGTACCGCGGGGCTCGTCGGCGGTCATCGGACGGTTGGCGGCGTATTTGGTCGTAGACATTTCCAGCCTCAGAATGCACCCGGACTTAAATGGCTTCACAATTTTCCGCATGTTCGGCGGGAATCGATGCGGAAGCGAGCATCAAAAGAAGTCGCCAAGCATTGCCGATTTAAAGTCGCCCGTTTATATATACAACCAGAGGCCGTTCGCGAGCAACAGCCGTTTTCTCTTTCTTTTCCCATTTCAGTCTGATGAGGCTCCACCATGAATTCTCGCCTTGGCATGATCGCGACATCGTTGGCATTCGTCTGTTTCTGGTCGTTCCTTGGTTGCGGCGGGACTGACGGTCCCACCACCGTCGCTGTTTCCGGCACGGTCACGCTCAATGGGCAGCCGTTGACCGCGGGCCGCGTCCGGTTCATGCCCGATGCGCCCGACGGGCAAATGGCATTCGGCGACATCGACTCGTCGGGGAACTACGTCTTATCCACCAAAAATCCGGGCGACGGCATCATTCCCGGCAGTTACAAGGTCGCCATCAATCCGCCGCCGCCGGGCGAAAATGTGACCGACCTCGACGCCAAGACCGCGCCGCCTGAAACGAAGATACCGGAGCAATACCTCGATCACGAAAAGTCGGGACTCGCCTACACGATCAACGAGGCGCAAACGATCGCCATCGAACTCAAGTGATCGATCGAGTCACGGGTTCGCAAACGACGATATCTTCGCTGAACGCGAACCTCGCATTCCCACAATGTATACACATGCCAACACTCAGGGCTGTACCGAATTTTTCAAGAATCGATGGTCATGCCGGTGATTTCGATTTCACATCAACAATTTCTTGTGTATATATGGGGGTAACCTTTCGGTTACACTTTTGCGACCTCTCAGAACCTGTCGGTCACACGTCGAATTGCGTTTTCGCTCAACGCGGTTTCAGTTCGCTCAACGCGGTTTCAGTACGATTTGAGTGATGCGTTCTCGTTGTTCTTTAACTTTGTGTCCTTTCTCCGATCCTTGTTCTTTTAGGAGCTCACAAATGACGACACGAATTCGACCAAAACGCGGCTTCACATTAATCGAACTGCTGGTGGTCATTGCCATCATTGCCGTTTTGATCGCCTTGTTGCTTCCCGCGGTTCAGCAGGCGCGGGAAGCGGCTCGACGGTCGCAATGCCAGAACAATCTCAAGCAGATTGCACTGGCAATTCACAATTATCACGATACCTATACGAAGTTCCCGTTCGGGGGCCAGATGTATGGCGCGTATCGCGCCTCCGGCCACTGGCGGACCTTTATTCTGCCGAATATCGATCAGGCGCCGATGTATAACAACTTTGGTCCGTTTACCGGACTCGATGCCGGCGTCAACTATGCCACGATCGCGGCGCAGCCAGCCCACAAGATTCCGGTTCCGGTATTTATCTGCCCCAGCGAGGTTTCCGATCGCTTCGGCGGCGTCGCCACCAGTTGGCCCAGCGAAACGATGTGCCCCGGCGACTCGGCAGTGGCCAGCTACGTCGGCTGCACAGGTGCGAACACGCCGGGCGTCTGCACCGATCAGTTCTGCACGACGTCGGCCTGCTGCGAATTCATCGGTCACCATTTCCGTTCGAACGGCGTCTCGAGCCGGTATTCGGGCGTCTTCAGCCAGAATGCCCCCCCCACGACTGTTAGCATGCGTCAAATCATCGATGGAACGTCGCTCACGATCATGCTGGGCGAAACGTCGCACCGCCGTAACGGCATTGGATCCTGGTGGGATTGCCAGTTAGGCGGCTGGCCGCATTCGTCAACCGCAACCGGCATCAACTGGCCGGGACGAACCCACGGTTGGTCGAATGACATGGGCTTTGCCAGCTATCACGAAGGGGGCGCCCAATTCGCCATGGCCGATGGCTCGGTGCGCTTTATCTCCGAAAACATCGACATGCTGACGTTTTTCAAACTCGGAACGAAAGCCGGAGACGAAGTGGTCTCGCTCGACTGAGGCGCGACCACGGCGTGTCGCTGATCGCCATCGCGAACGGCACGATGAGGGGATAACGACACCCGGTTTCCTCGCCTGAGGAAGCCGGGTGAATTATTACCCCCCCAGCGCCAAACTTCGGCCCTACACGTGTTTACCGCGTCGGTTATGCCGTACCCGCTTATCAAGGGTTTCGCCCGATCGTGAAAACTCCGACCGGGGAACTGGAAATCCACTCCCCGACTTGCTATCACATCAGGAATCGAAAAGTTCCTTTCATGGTGAAGATCCCGATCTGATCGAATCGAGTCCCTGATCTGCCTCCGGCGGCGACCGGCGCGTGTGGGACGAAGGCGGCTCGGATGTTCGTCACGATCGCGTTACAGAGGAATGGTTTTTCAACTGACAACTTGAAGGAGATCCGCGAATGTCCATGTCTATCGGTGAAGCGTTGGCAGGCGACGGCAATGAAGTCGCCCATATCGATTTGCTCATCGGCGATAAAGACGGCCCCGTCGGCGCGGCGTTTGCGAATGCGCTCGCCAACCAGAAAGCCGGCCACAGCAACTTGCTCGCCGTGCTCACGCCGAACCTCGCCGTCAAACCGGCCACGGTCATGATCACCAAAGTCACCATCAAAGGGGCCAAGCAGGCCGTGCAGATGTTCGGCCCGGCGCAGTACGCCGTCGCCAAGGCCGTCGCCGACAGCGTCGAAGAAGGTGTGATTCCCAAAGACCAGTGCGAAAAGCTCGTGATCATCTGCGGCGTGTTCATTCACTGGGAAGCGGAAGACGACAAGAAAATCTTCCAGTACAATTACGAAGCGACAAAGCTCTCGATCGCCCGCGCGATGAAGAACGAACCGTCGACCGACGAAATGCTCGCCAAGAAAGCGGGCGCCTCGCACCCGTTTTACGCCGGGTAAAACGTCGAATAACAATTGATGTGTACAACAACGCTCGCGTACGATTTACCGCCGTGGTAAATCGTACGCGACGTTTATTTCAAAATGACGAACGCCCTGTCTCATCCTTCGCCCCTTGGGAGAAGAGTGGGAGGAAAACGAAGAACCCTCGCTTGCGCTTTTTGAAGTTGCGCATTTCATGGTTATCTTGTGTTTGACCTTGATTTCCTGATTCTTCCGGCCTGAAAGGCCAACGACAAATTAGCCCAGGGCAACGCCCTGGGTCACGATTTCCCCGTGATGGCAGAGCCCTGAAGGGGCGAAACAAACTCGATTTGCAAGCGATGTTGCGCCCTTTCAGGGCTTGAAATTCGGGGACCGGCTTACCCAGGGCGTCGTTCGCGGCTGTCGCCGCTCACTTTGCCCTGGGCTAGTTTGTCGGTGCCCCTTCGGGGCGGAAGACTAAAGGTTCCTGTTATAAAGCGCAACTTCAAAACTTGCGCTTCGGGCTAATAAGAATTCATCCCTCGACTCTCTCGTCAGGTGAATGCCATTAAGACGATCCTCGTTCAATTTGATACCGACGCTGCTCCCAGCGTGTTCGATCGCGTCGTCGCCGTCGATGCCGATTGCGATCATCTTTTTAGCTACGGGGGGATCACGACCGACAACGTCGTCGCCCTCGTCTACGGTGCCATCTTTACCCGCGGACCCGATGACCTCAAACAGACGGCGATTTTCGTCGGCGGCAGCGACGTCGCCGCGGGCGAGACTCTCTGTGACGCGATCAACGGCGCCTTTCTAGGCCCGCTGCGCTGTTCCGTGATGATGGATTCCAACGGATCGAACACAACGGCGGCCGCGGCTGTTCTCTCGGCTGGGAAGCATGTACCGCTCGGCGAAAGTCGAGCCCTCGTGCTGGGAGGCACCGGGCCGGTCGGTTTGCGCGTGGGGCAACTCCTGGCGCGAGAAGGAGCATACGTTCAACTCGGTTCGCGAAGTTTCGGCAAGGCGGAAGAGGCCTGCCGGCGAGTGAAAGAACTCGTTCCCGACGCCCGGATCACCCCTTTGGCGTGGAACGCGGTTCAACCACCGCTTGAGGAATGTGACGATGCGCAAATTTTGATCGCAGCGGGGGCTGCCGGTGCCGAATTGTTGTCGGAAGACGATTGGGCAGGTCTTACGAACCTCAAAGTCGCCATCGACTTGAACGCCGTCCCTCCCGCCGGGCTGGGGGGAATAAAATCGACCGACAAAGCCAAACCGCGAAACGGATCGGCCTGTTACGGAGCCCTCGGCGTCGGCGGGCTTAAGATGAAAATCCATAAGGCTGCGATCAAAAAATTGTTCGAATCGAACGACCAACTTTTGGAAACGATACAAATCTACAAACTCGGCCAATCGCTGATCTAAGACTGCGCATCGCAACCGGCTGTTATTAAAAGACTTGCGGCTGTTGTCCGCGGTCGCCTCTTTTCTCGCGGCGAAACCGTCCGCCAGCCCCTCTCGCACAAATTCAACTTGCCGTGAATTCCGAATTCCGGTATTTCTACGCCCGTTTCACTCCTCGCGACTCATTTCGACTCGCATCAACTCCTGATCTCAACAAGCCGATGCAGCGGAAACTCTTTCGCAGAGACGGCTTACACCGCGTCTTTTGCGGCGGACCGCCGGCCTATGCCTCGTGACTCGATTTCCAACTTCAAATAGCTTCACCAGCACACCCTCAACGAATTCAGGATATTCTTTTGGTCCGCAGGTCGTCTCGTGAATCAAGAGGTGTCGCACTCGGCACTTCATCGACGTCGATACCCCGGCATGGCCGCAGTCCCTGGAAATGGATGCTCCGCGCCGTGATCGTGGCGTTGCTGTTCGCCGTGGGCATCGGCTACAGCAAGAATCGAATTCAGGGGCAGGAGTCCCCGTTCGCATCGGACGAAAACGTTCCGGAGGAAGTGCCGCTCGACAACCCGCTCGAGTCGCCCGTCGTCGGCATCGAATTCGAAGGGAACACGTCCATTCCCGATTCTGCGATGCTGAAGTACGTCAAAACGCCGCTCGGCCGCGTCACGACCGCCCAACAGGTTCGCGACGACGTGAAATCGCTGTATGCCACCCGCTGGTTTTTGAACGTCGAACCTCGGACGCGCAAGACGAAAAACGGAATCGTGCTGATCTTCAACGTCTACGAACGCCCCGTGTTGAAGTCGGACGTCGAACTTCGCGGCAACAAAAAAATCAAGACGAAACATCTGCTCGCGCTGACGGGACTTAAAGAGGGGGCGCCTTTCGACGTCAGCGCCAACCTCGAATGTGTGCGGCGGATCGAAAACCACTATCGCGAAAAAGGATACTACTTCCGCAAGGTCAAACTCGTCAAAGGGGGCGATCGGGACGACCGCGAAGTCATCATCGAAATCGAAGAAGGCCCCAAAGTCATCGTGGGAGGCGTCAACTTCATCGGCAACGACGCCTTCAGCGGGCCGCTGCTGAAAACGAAAATCATGACCAAGCTGGCTTTCATCCGTATCCCGCGAACCAGGGTCGCCTATTTCGGCGGATTGTACGACCCGTCGAGCATTCCCAACGACGTCGCCTCGCTAAAGGAGTATTACAACAGCCTCGGCTATTTCGACGCCACCGTGGAACCCGACGTCGTTTTCTCGGAAGACAAGTCGCGGGTGTTTCTCAACTATCACATCCAAGAAGGAAAACGTTACCGCGTGCGGACGACCACACTCATCGGCAATAGCTCCCTCAGCCAGGAAGAATTGCGCGAAGAGACGAAACTCCACGACGGCGATTATTTCAACGCCCGTTTTTTGAATCACGACATCGAGAAGATGCGCTCGAAATACGGCGAACAAGGCCGGCTCTTCGCCAACGTCGAGGCCGTTCCCCGTTTTCTGGAGCAACCGGGAGAAATCGATCTCGAACTGCGGATCGATGAAGATAAGCCGTACCGCATTCGCAAAATCAACGTGCATATCCGCGGCGAATACCCGCATACGAAGGATACCGTCGCTGTGCTCCGCATGCGCAGCCGTCCGGGGGAACTGGCCAATCCGAACGTCATCAGGTTCGACAAGAGTCGACTCGGGAGAGTGCAGATTTTTGAATCGGGCGGTGAACTCGGGCCGCGGATTGATATTCAGCGCGTGGAAGAGCCTGCCGAACCCGATTTGCAACTTGTGGGCGCCGAGACAGCCGTGCGCGGTCAGACGACCGAATCGCCGATTCCCCAGCCGCAAAATCCGATTTACGGAACCAGTCCGCAAGGGGATCCGTTCAGCAATCCGTTGTTTCGTGAAACCGATCCCCCCAGCTGGGTCGATCTCGAAGTCAACCTTTCGGAAGCGCGCACCGGACGCTTGATGTTCGGCGTGGGCGTGAACAGCGACAACGGCGTCGTCGGTTCGTTCGTCCTGGAAGAAACCAACTTCGACATCCTCCGTCCGCCGACGAGTCCCGGCGATCTCTTCAACGGCACGGCGTGGCGCGGCGGGGGGCAGCAGTTTCGTTTGGAAGCCGTCCCCGGAAACGTCGTCAGCCGTTACATGTTGAGCTGGACCGATCCTTATTTTCTCGATTCCGATTACAGCCTCACAACCAGCGGCTTCTACTTCAATCGCTTTTATCCCGACTGGGACGAAGAGCGGCTGGGCGGTCGCATCGCCGTGGGACGTCAATTGACGCAGGAGGTTTCGGTCAATGCGGCTCTGCGTCTGGAAGACGTGACGATCTCCGACCCGCGCTCGCCGACGCCCCCGATTCTGACGCGAGCTCTTGGCTCCAATCTTTTGTCGACGGTCCGCCTGGGCGTCGCTCACGATACGCGGGACGCACCGTTCCTGCCCGCGGCGGGGCATCTGGTGCAGTTCAACGTCGAACAGGCGTTCGGCGATTTCGTGTATCCCCGAATCGAACTCGACGGCAGCCAGTTCTACACCTTGTATTCCCGCCCGGACGGAGGGGGACGGCATATTCTGTCGGTCAACGGGCACCTCGGCTGGACCGACAACGACACGCCGATCTTCGAACGCTACTTCGCCGGCGGTTTCCAGACTTTCCGCGGTTTCGCCTTCCGCGGCGTATCGCCGCAGCAAAGCGGCACGCGTATCGGCGGTCAATTTCTGGCGTTGGGGGGTGTGGAATACATGGCTCCCATCACCGCGGACGACAAGATTCAGGCCGTCGCCTTCACCGATTTCGGCAGCGTGGAAAACAGCGTGAGCTTAGACGACTTCCGCATGTCGATTGGCGCCGGCGTACGATTGACCGTTCCCGCCATGGGCCCGGCTCCCATCGCCCTCGACTTCGCCGTTCCGATTATCAAAGAGGATTTCGACGACCGTCAAATCTTCAGTTTTTACGTCGGCTTCACGCGGTGAATCGAAGGATGAAGGGCGGGCGGTTTCAGCCCTCGCCCAGTCTTTCGCAGAAAGACGTCGGGGAGAGGGTGGCCTCGAAGACGCCGGGTGAGGGGATTTCGCGGCTATAATAGCCGAGCGTGTTTTCTGTTCTGTACTGAGGCAGAGGTCATCCCCTCACCCGGCTGCTGCGCAGCCACCCTCTCCCGCGGGGAGAGGGTTGGATTCCGGTCCCCGCATCCCGGTCCCCCAGTCCCCCGCCCCGGCATTTCTTCACGCATCGCTTCGCATTAGAATAAGCGCAATCGCCGTATCAAATAAATTGAGTCCGTTCGCTGAAATGTGAAGACCATGCCGCTTATTCTCGAAGGGATTGTGACGACGCAGAGTCCCGGCGGGGAATTGAACATCGCCCCGATGGGTCCGCTCGTGGATGAAGAACTGACGAGTTTTACGTTTCGCCCCTTTCAGTCGTCGCGGACGTACCAGAATCTCAAGCAATCCCGCACCGGCGTATTTCACGTCGTCGACGACGTTTATCTGATCGCTCAGGGGGCCGTCGATCGCTGGACAGAAACGCCGGAGACGTTCCCCGCTGAAAAAATCTCCGGCCGCGTGTTGTCCTCGGCCTGCCGCTGGTACGAATTCGAGATCGTCGATCTGCAAGATGAATCGCCGCGGACCACGATGACGGCGAAAGTTATCCATCAAGGTAAACTCCACGATTTCTGGGGATTGAACCGCGCCAAACATGCGGTGCTCGAAGCGGCGATTCTGGCGACTCGCGTGCATCTGCTCGATCCGCACGAACTCCGCCAGGAATTGGATCGTTTGCAGGTGATCGTCGGTAAAACCGGCGGCCCGCGCGAAATCGCGGCGTTCGGTCTGTTGTCGTCGTACGTGGCCGAACGCCTCTCGCAGCCGTCGGCGACCGACGACGAACCCGGGAGGTGACGGCGTGTACGATCAAATCCGCATTACGACCGGCGCCCGGCTGCACTTCGGATTTCTCGCCGATCCTCAAGCCAAAGGCCGCGCCTACGGCGGACTCGGCGTGATGATCGACCGTCCCGGCTATCGGTTCACCGTCCGCCGCGCCGCTCGGGACCGCATTCGATCGGCAGGGACGGCGGGTGAATCGGTTTCCACCGCGTATCTCGACCGCGTGAAAAAATGGGTCGAGCGATATCGCGAATCGGTCGGCGGCGCACGTGAATTTTACGAGATCGACGTTAACGGCATCATTCCCGCTCATCGGGGACTCGGATCGGGAACTCAGGGCGCTCTCGCGGTCGCACAGGCGATTTCGTTGCTCGCCGGCGATCGATCGACTTCGGTGTTGTCTTTGGCGAAACGGGTCGGCCGCGGCGCGCGGTCGGCGATCGGGATTCACGGGTTCCTGCGCGGCGGCCTGTTGATCGACGGCGGCAAAACCGAATCGGACGATATCGGCAAGCTGCTGATTCGCGAGGAGTTTCCGCACGATTGGCGATTCGTGCTCGTCGCTCCGTCGGCGACGGAAGGATTCTCGGGACACGCCGAATTGCAGGCGTTCGCCAAACTTCCGCCGATGGCCGAATCGCTCACCGAGCGATTATGCGGGCTGGTGCTGCTGGAGATTCTTCCCGCCGTGCAAGAGCAGGATGCGGGACGCTTCGGAGCGGCCCTGGGAGAATACGGCAACATCGTCGGCGGTCATTTTGCACCGCTGCAAGGGGGGATCTTCGCCAACCCCCGGATGGCGGAACTGGCGGGCGAATTCCGTCGCGAGGGAATCGAAGGGATCGCTCAATCGTCATGGGGTCCGACAATCGCTATTCTTTGCGCCTCTCCCCATGCCGCCGACGATCTGAGCGAACGGATTCACCGCGACAATCGCTATTCCGACTGCGACATCGTGGCGGCATCCGGATTGAATTGCGGAGCGATTCTCGAATTTCCCGCATAAACCGATGCCGAGTAAACTCTTTTAACCCGTATCGGTTCATGAGTTACGTCAGACCTCCGTGAACTCACGCGAGTGCGGGAATTTTTCGGCGGGATATGTTGGCAGCCATTTCCGACTGAATTTGCCGGGAAGTCTGGCATCCGGCTCGGTCAATGGGCGAAACGATTTTCGGCTTCCACAGCGAATTCGCGTTGACGATTGATATTCGCGATAGGAATAATGTGGCGCAAAGCGTTGAAGTCGTGCTGACAGTTGTTAAAGTACCAAGTGGGAATAACCGAGATTCGAAATGGGATGTAATCGACCAGGCATGTCCGTTGAGCCAAACTCGCTGTTCGTCACGATGAGCCGTTTTCGGTTTTGAACTATAAGAATAAGTCACCATGTCGCCTCAACCTCCGGATCAGGGATACACCAGCTCGGTGTCGCGGCGGGATTTTCTCCGCGTCGGCGGTCTCGGCGTGGTCAGCCTCTCGGTCGGCGAGAAATCGGCTCCCGCTGCTCCCGCCGCAACCTTGCCCGGAAAGAACGTGATCTTTCTCTTGATGTCGGGGGGGCCGAGCCATCTCGAAACGTTCGACCCCAAACCCGAAGCGCCGACGTACATCCGCGGACCGGTCAAAGCGATCTCGACGGCGATCCCCGGCGTCTATCTCAGCGAGGGCTTGCCGCGTATCGCCGAGCGGCTCGACCGCTGCACGCTGATTCGATCGATGTGGCATCACGCCGCCCCGCTTCACGAAACGAGCATGCAGTTGTTGTTGACCGGCCGGCTGGCGGGCCGGGGAGTACGTCCGCCGAGCTACCATACCGTCGTCGCGCGGGAACATCGGCTGACGAGTCAGGAACTCGGCTTGCCGTCGTCCGAATTTCCTTCGGTGGTGATCGCCCCTCCTTCCAAACCCGAATCGCACCGCGCCGCATTTTATCGAGGCGACGCCGGCGGCGACTGGGGGAACGATTTCGCTCCGCATCACGAAACGTTTTCCTGCGAAGGCTCGCGGTTCGAACATGAGGTCTTGCAGAACGAGCCGGAGATTTTGCGGCGGTCGTACGGTTATTCGCATTGCGGCGCGATGTGCCTCCGCGCCCGGCAATGGATCGAACAGGGGAGCCGCTGCGTCACCGTGCATCTCTACCCGCCGCAGCCGAACGCGTTAAGCTGGGACTGTCACGGGAGCGAACCGTCGGCACCGGGGATCGTCACCGATTACCGCGATACGCTCTGCCCCGAATTCGATCGCGCTTACGCGGCGTTGCTCGACGACCTCGAACAGCGGGGACTGCTCGACAACACGCTGGTAATCGCCACCGGCGAATTCGGCCGGGCGCCGCGAATCAATCCACAGGGAGGCCGCGATCACTGGCCTCGCGTCTGGTCGGCGATTCTGGCGGGAGGCAAATTCCCCGAGGGGCGGATCATCGGCGCCAGCGATTCCCAAGCCGCGGAGCCGATCGATCGTCCGGTTCACGCCAGCGAGCTGGTGGCGACGATTTATCATCAGTTCCACGTCGACCACACCCGGCAATGGACCACGCCGACAGGGAGTTCGCTCGCCCTCGTCGACGCCCCGCCGATCGCCGAACTGCTCGCGTGAATGATCGTCCTCGTCTTCTCGTTCCCAAGCTCCCGCTTCGTCTTTTAGCCCCCGGTCAATGACCGGGGGTTCTTGCCTCAAACCGACCCCCGGCGACTCGCCGGGGGCTAAAAGAAAAAAGCGCTCCGCTACGGAAGCCTTCGCGTCGCGGCTAAACCAGAAAACCCACGAGAACTTCACGCGGCCTGGTTCGACGGGCCTTCGCCGTGCACTTCCAGCACGCGCTCGATTTCGCTGACGGTTCGCTCCATGCAGCGGGCGATCTCGTCGGCTCGGAAGCCCGCCTGATGCAGATAGACGATCATCTGCCGTTGCTCGACCGACAGATGAAACGGCAGCATCGGGCCGCTGCGGACCGATGACACATCGTCCGTTCGATCCGCGGGGGTGATTCGCGGCAGCGAAAGAATGTCTTGCGGCTTGTCGCTCGATAAGGCGAACTGCTGCTTGCTGGGCTGCGTTCGTTCGAGCAGTTCTTCCAGACGATCGGTTTCCCGCTGGGCTTCCACCATCAAGTGATCGAGCATCGCCAGACGCGATTCGATGCGCGCTTCGACCTCGCGGCTGTAATCGTACAAGCGAACCTCCATTCTTTGCAGAAACTCAAACTGCGACTGCGACGCCTCGGCCCGAGCGCCGATGGAATCGTTCGTGACCCGCGTTTTCTTCGGCAACCGCGACCGCCAGAGCGCAAACAGGGCGACGGCGAGAAACAGCACCCCCACGCGAATCATCGTCCCCCCGTCGGTGTTGTCGTCGGCCGCGAGCAGTTGTGTTATGAAGCGGATCATTGCCAGGCTCTGAATTCAGTAATTTGTAGGAGTACAGGCTTTAGCCTGCCATTCAACCCAAGATTAAACGCTGTCACATTCAAAAATGATCGTGATCATGTCCGCCGTGGTCGTGATCGTGGTCGTGGTCGGCATCGAATGCGGGAACATTTGCCGGCGGCGGTGCGATGTTCGGCGTGATGGGCGGAGCGGATTTCATCAACTCCGACAATTCGCCTTCGGAGAGTTGCGCGAACGCCTGCTCGGCGGCATGATACGCCGTCCACAACGGAACATTCTGTGCGGCGGCGACGCGGACGCAGTCTTCGTATTCGGGGACGAACAGCGGTTTGCCGCCGTGCCGCCAGCCGAGTTTTCCGAGGACCGGTCCCCACTCCGTCGCGACGGTATGAGTGAATCTCGCCCGCTTCGAACGTTGCACCAGCGAGCGCCTGAGGCCGAATGTTTTCGTTTCGTCGAACAGAATCGATTCCAGCCGATCGAGATGTGCCGCATCGCACAGGAGGCAGAGCATCACGCCGGGGCGATCTTTTTTCATCTGAATCGGAATGCTGTAAACGTCGAGCGCCCCGGCGGCGAGCAGTTTCTGTTTCGTGTAGCCGATCACTTCGCCGCTGACGTCGTCGAGGTTGGTTTCGACGAGATAAATCTGATCGGCTTCGGCGGCGAGACTGCCGGTGCCGACGAACAATCGCAGGAGATTGGCTCTTTCCTTGAATTCCTTCGTTCCGGCGCCGTAACCGATGGCATCGATCGTCATCTCGGGAAGCGACGTGAAACGATCGACGAGCGTCGCGACAATCGCCGCTCCGGTCGGCGTCGTCAGTTCGCTTTCGATCGGCACGTCGGCGAGCGGAATTCCTTTGAGGAGTTCCGCCGTTCCGGGAGCGGGCAGAGGACAGACGCCGTGCGCGATGCGGATGACCCCTGTGCCGGTCGGAATCGGACTCGCATAAATTTTGTCGACGCCGAGCAAATCGAACCCGATCGCCGCACCGATGATATCGACGATGGAATCGACCGCCCCGACTTCATGGAAGTGGACGTGATCGATCGTCGAGCCGTGCACCTTGGCCTCGGCGGCGGCGACGGCGAAGAAAATCCGCCGGGCGAGTTCCTTTTGTTTGGCGGTGATCGCGTTCGCGCGATCGATGATCTCGAGAATGTCTTTCAGGCCGCGATGCACGTGTTGCGGCGGATGCACGACTTTCACATGCACGCCGCGAAACGCGCCGCGCATGACGGTGCCGACTTCGAGTTTGACGTCGGCGAGACCTAACGAATCGATCCCCGCGCGCAGTGCGTCGAGACTCACGCCGGCGTCGATCAACGCCGCCAGCGTCATGTCACCGCTGATTCCCGTGGGACAATCAAGATAAGCAATACGCACGAAATTACATCGATTCGAAGGAGAGCCATCCCGCCGGGCAGCCGAACGACGGCGAAACAACCCGCGGGATCAACGCCGAAAGTGTAATCGTGCCGCGACTTTCGACCAAGATCAATCCTGGAGGGGCGGGAGGGGTGCACGTCAGCTTTTGCGCGCAGAGGTGCGGACTGAAAATCGTCAATAGGA
>JBBECD010000094.1:0-32617 GCA_040881995.1 Planctomycetaceae bacterium | reverse complement strand
ATCGATGTGCAGAAGCATCTGCTGTATTACGTCGTCACCGCCTGGAGCGACAAGTTCAGCGGCTCGGTGATCGATTACGGCGCCTGGCCCGGACAATCGCGCCCATACTTCTCGCTGAGCGAAGCCCATCCCACGCTGCAATCGGCGTCGGGGTCATCGCAGGTCGAGGGAGCCGTCTATTGGGGATTGCAAACCTTGACGGACCATTTGCTGCATAAGAAATGGCAACGCGAGGGGGGCGGCGAACTGACGATCGGCAAAGCGATCATCGACGCCAACTGGAGTGAGTCGACCGATACCGTGTATGAATTCTGTCGCCGGTCTCCGTTTTCGGGAATCGTCATCCCCGCGCATGGCAAGGGACTGCGGGCGGGTGACAAACCGATGATCCATTACGAGAAGAAAACCGGCGAGCAGTTGGGATTCCACTGGTATCTCACGTTCGGCAGCCGTCAACGGGCGATTCGGCACTGTATCCATGACGTCAACTTCTGGAAGACGTTTCTGGCGCAGCGGGCTGCCGCTCTCGCCGGTGAACAAGGCTCGTTGTCGATGTTCGGCGAACGCTCGGACCAACACCGCATGTTCGCCGATCATCTGGCGGGGGAATCGTGCGAACGGACGTTCGGCCGGGGACGCGAGGTCTGGGAATGGCGCGCCCGTCCCAATGCGGAAAATCACTGGCTCGATTGTCTGGTGATGGCGGGCGCAGCGGGCTCGATGCTGGGAGCCACATTGGAAAATCTTTCCCCCGCGATGAAGCCGCCAAAACCGCGCCGAAGTCTGTCGGCGATGCAGCAAGCACGGCGGCGGGCGAATTGGGCGATGTCGGGAATGAGGTGAGAGGAATGAGAGCGATGCCGATGAAGGTCCCCACCCGCTGCCGTTATCCCGGTTGTCCGCAAACCGCGCGGGGACGTTACTGCGATGCGCACCGCGGCACCGATCGCCGTTACAGCGATGCCCGCCGCGGAACACCAGCCGAGCGCGGTTACGACCGGCTGTGGCGTGACGTCGCTGCCGCCCGTCGAATATCCGACTTCGGGATCTGCCAGCAATGTTTACGCGACGGACACCACAGTTACAGCGATCTCGTCGACCACATCGTCCCCATTCACGTACGACCACTCTTGCTCGCCACGGCGGCTTCTCCGGCCGTCGAGATGTCTTCGGCACCGGCCTGCTCGAAGATGTCTTTTGCGCGCTGGGTTTCGTCGCTGTCTTCAGAATGAACGGAGATGAGGCAACTTCCGGATTGGACTTTACCCTCGTATTTCTTGGCTTCGAATTCCGGGATACCCATTCCGATCAGCGCGCCGGTTAGGCCACCCAGTGTGCCTCCGGCTGCTGCGCCACTTAACGCGGCCATAATCGGACCGGCCGCAATGAACGGACCCAGGCCGGGGATCGCCAAGGCTCCGATGCCGGCCAGCCAACCCAAGGCTCCGCCAATAACAGCACCGGTACCGACACCTGCCGCGGTTCCTTCGGGGGCCTTTGTGTTATGCTCGTGCGCAAAGTCTTTGGTTCCTCCTTTATCCGCCATCAAGACAGAAATATCGTTGTTCGAAAAGCCAGCAGTCTTCAATTGCTGAATGATGGTGTCCGCCTGGGACATCGTTGCGGTGCAGAATACAGATTTCGACATAATGTTGAACCTTAAAGATGGATTTGAAGTTGTCAGTTGGCGTCGACTTCTAATTGACTCGTCACGTTATCGTTACCAGCCACTTTCTGGGCGATTTCCTCAATCGATTGTTTTTCCTGCTCGGTCTCGACCGGACCCCTTATTGTGACTTTCCCATCTTGGGTAATGATCTTCACGTTATGGGCCAGGGTCGACATCTCGGTATCCACAACCTGCTTGCGGATCTCGGCCGTGATGTTGATATCGGCCTGATTTTCATTCTGGTCGAACGGAGTCTTTTCTGCTCCATCCGCATCGCGGGCATTGATGCCAGTATTGGAGCGATCGACGGCTGCATCCCGGTTGTTGGCTGCGTTCGTATCGACGGGACGATTGGCCGTTACCGTCGTGCGATCGGCTTCTACATCAGGCGAAGAGCTTTCGTTGCAGCCAATGGCAAAGCCGCAGAGCATTGCAATGAGCAGGGATGTCTTCAGCGGGTGCGTTGTATTCATTTTGGTTCTTCTATTGAAATTTGCCATTCGCGAGTCGAGGAAATTGCGTGTACTCATCGTGAAGATTTTACCGCGAGATCAAGA
Source organism: Planctomycetaceae bacterium (assembly GCA_040881995.1). GTDB lineage: Bacteria > Planctomycetota > Planctomycetia > Planctomycetales > Planctomycetaceae > JAQCEJ01. Next base: position 30,391 of record JBBECD010000094.1, on the reverse strand, counting down.
CTGTCGCCCACGGTAAATCTCCCTGTTAATGGATAGCACGAATTACTTGGAGATGCTCCGCGATCTGTGGCATCACGCCGATTCGCGGTGCCCGCCACGGGGCGGGGAACGGAAGACGTACATTGGGTCGAACACGAGCACGGAAGGCCCGGGGGGGGGCCTGATTTCTGGGTCTGAAACGCACGCCATACCACACGTTTCCCTGCGCGTGCGCGGGCGCGAAATTGGATGGGGGGGTATCGAAGGAGAACGATAATGCGCGGACGTAAACCTAAGCCGACATTGACGAAAGCGCTGGAAGGCAATCCCGGTCGGCGACCACTGAATGACCGCGAACCGGAGCCGCCGGACGGTATTCCGGACTGTCCGGGGTTCCTGGATGCCGAAGCCAAAGCCGAATGGTTCCGCACGGCGAAGGTGCTCAGCGACATGGGGCTGTTGTCGTTGGCCGATCGGTCGGCATTGGCGGCCTATTGCACGGCGTATTCCCGCTGGGTCAAGGCCGAAGAGCAGGTGCGCAAATATGGGACGATTGTGAAATCGCCGCAGAAAGGCTTTCCGATGAAGTCGCCGTAACTGACGGTGGCCGATCAGGCGCTGGAGACGATGCGAAAGTTTATGGTCGAGTTCGGCCTCACGCCCTCGAGCCGCAGCCGGATTCGCGTGCCGAGTCAAACAGCTGCCGCCGATGAATTCGAACTGTTCCTGGGGGCCGGCTGATGGCCAAGCCGAAGTGCGCGCCGCGGAAGTCATGGAAACGATGGGTTCGCACGGAGGCGGACGAACGCGCCGTCACCGCCGGCTACCACTTCGACATCGAGGCGCCGAGCGGGTCCGCACCTTCTTCACGCGGTTCCTGCGGCATTCGAAAGGGGAATGGGCCGACAAACCGTTTACGCTGCTCGACTGGCAATGGGAAGAGGTGATCGCGCCGTTGTTCGGTTGGCTGCGTCCCGATGGCACGCGTCGCTTTCGCCGTGGTTACATCGAAGTGCCGAAGAAGAACGGCAAATCGGCGCTGTTCAGCGGGCTCGGGTTGTACCTGCTGGTGGGCGACCACGAACCGGGCGCGGAGATCTATAGCGCAGCCGTCGACCGCGATCAGGCGTCGATTGTGTTCAACGAAGCGGCCCACATGGTCGAGTCGTCGCCGCATCTGTCGTCGCGGTTGAAGCTGATTCGTTCCACGAAGCGGATCGTCTGCCATCGCAGCCGGTCATTGTATCGGGCGCTGTCGGCCGATGTGCCGGCCAAGGAGGGGCTGAATGCACATGCCATTCTGATCGATGAGCTGCATGCCCAGAAGAATCGCGACCTGTGGGACACGCTGCGGTACGCCGGCGCGGCCCGCCGGCAGCCGCTGCATCTGGCGATCACCACCGCCGGTTACGATCGGCATTCGATCTGCTGGGAACAGCATGATTATGCTTTGAAAGTGCTGGACGGCACGATCGAGGATCTGTCGTTCTTCGCCTACATCACGGCGGCTGGCGTCGACGATGATTGGACCCAACCCGACGTGTGGCGGAAAGCGAATCCCAGCCTGGGGATCACCATCAAGGAGGAACAATTCGCCGAGGACTGCCGCGAGGCGCAGGAATCGTCGGCGAAAGAAAACTCGTTTCGGCGGTATCGCTTGAACCAATGGACCGAGCAGGATGTGCGCTGGATCAACATGCAGAAATGGGACGCCTGCGGTGGACCGCTGCAAATCGCCGCAGGCCAGCTCTGTTATGCCGGGCTCGATCTGTCGAGCACGACCGATATCTCGGCGCTGGTGCTGGTGTTTCCGAGCGAGGAAGGAAATGATGAACGCTACGACGTCTTGCCATTCTTCTGGGTGCCGGAGGAGGGGGCCAAACAGCGCGAGCGCCGCGATCATGTGCCGTACCGGCAGTGGATTCAGCAGGGGCACATCGCGGCCACAGATGGTGAAGTCATCGATTACGAGGTGATTCGCAAGAAAATCAACGACCTGGGACAACAGTTCGACATCCGCGAGATCGCTCTCGACCGCTGGAATGCCACCCAATTGGCGACGCAGCTGATGGGGGACGGATTTCAGATGGTGGCGTTCGGCCAGGGGTATGGCAGCATGAACGCGCCGACGAAGAAACTCGACGAGTTGATTCGCGCCGGCAAGATTGCGCACGGGAACAATCCGGTGTTCCGCTGGATGGCGGGCAACGTGAGCCTCGAGCAAGACGCCGCGGATAATTGGAAGCCGTCCAAGAAGAAAAGCATCGAGCGCATCGATGGCATTGTGGCTTTGATCATGGGGTTGGATCGTGCGACGACACAACCGCCGCCGTATCAGTGGTCGGAGCCGGAGGTGCTGGGGGTGTGAGGTTGCGGAGCGCAGCATAAGCTCCAGCGATTGACACGCCCTTGGACTCGCCGGGCGCGATGACCCTGTTTCAGACGAAGCCGAACGAGCATCTCTCGTTGGCGCGGCATCTGACGGCTGAAAAGAAGGTTGAAGAATTTATCGCCGGCAAAGGGGTCGTCACGCGGTGGGAACGGGTGCGGAAGCAGAACCATTGGCTGGATGCGCTGTACAATGCCTGTGCTGCGGGATCGTTGGCGGGCGTGCGGTTGATTGAAGAACCTCGGCCGAATGCGCCGCGAACCGACCGTCGCGAAGCGTCGGCGCTGCGTCCGGACGGGCGGCCCTGGATCAATGCCGAGGCCGTCAAAGAGGTGATGGGGCGATATTTCGGGTGAAATCGTTACCTCAGTTTTGAGTTCCGGCTACGTCGGTTTGTCGGACCGGAGCACACAAAGTCTTCGTTTGGTAGAATAACACGGTCATTCAACTCAGGGCTTGAAATCGGAGCACATGACCGAGCAGGTGATGGATAAGCACTTCGCGAATATCGGCAGAAGTTAACCTGATCTCGGAGTCCAATCAATAGTTGCGGAACGACCGCTGGTATCAATCGCGCGAACTGAAATGGCAATTAAACGACAGACTCGACGAAAGAGAATCGTTCACGCTGTCTTGAGCGCCAGCACGATACCGGCGCTTCTCGAAGAACTGCGCTGGAATTGTTTCCGCGAGGAGCGGAAGGGCAAGGGTTTGGAGATGCCCCAGAGCTACCACAAGAGCTTCGCGAGGACAATCCGGTGTAATTGCCCCGATCTTGTCATCTCGAAGCTCCCGCATCCTGAGGAACTTCCCTCCGGTCTGGTCACGCGCGCAGCTGTCTACCGGTTGCGGCATTGGAGCGATATCGAGCGTTTTCTGAACTCACCAGAAGCGTGTGCATACTGCAAGTATCAGGGACGCAACAAGGGGAAATTCGCACGTCCTGAGGTCCGGTGCGATCTCTATGCGAATCCATGCCCGGATCCCGACCTGCGGTACGGTGGATTTTCTGAGCCGCCCACACGCGTCGACGTCAGGCTCTTTCCTGTTTCCTCTCCTCTCACATTGGTCGGAATCCGTGAAGCGACGCGGGACGATATCGTCCGTCTTGCGTCGGTCGATTGGCCGATCTTCAGATGTCACTATTGCAACGACCTCTTGATTCAGCCCACAGAGTCAATTCGTCGAAAATGGAGGCGCTACACAATGTACCGCGACGTTCGACAACTGAGCACGGAGGACATCTCGCATCATTTGTTTCCTCTAAACTTCGACCAAAGTCTCGGTACCGAGCCAATTGATGACGTGCCGTTTTGACTCTTCACAGAGAGTTGACTTTGTAAACCATTGAATTCTCGAATTTCAACCATTATAATTCACTATCATGTTACTGCTGGAAGCCATCATTGACTTTGGTATAGCTGTGATCGGCGGGGTTGTCACGTGGTTGATCATCACCGCGGCTGATTCCGCAAAAAAAAAACTGGTTGTTTTTGCGAATAGTGCCGGGAAACATTTAGCCGTTCGCCAACTGCCGTGGGGCAATCAATTCTCGTGCCGTGACGAGTTGTGTGTGCGTCGATCGTTGCGGTGAAAATTCAGTGCCGCGTTCCAACGTCGGCCCCCTTTTTTGTTTCCTGGTTGGCCGCTCGGAGGCACGCCTCGAAGTGTGCTCCGGTTTCGTCGTCCGAAGCCACCGAATCGAGCAGTGGGTAAGGAAGGGGTCGGATCGACGTTTCGATTTACGCTGTCCCCCTACTACAATCGACATGTGTATCAGGACTTTACCGACTGGATCTGCACCGGCCGGCGTCGCCCCTGATTGGCAAACGCTCGCCCGCGTCTCACCTGCGATCAGTCGAACGCCCTGCCACCTGAATGCGGCATGGGATGAACATCAATAAGGAATAAAATGGTCGAACCAAGTGAACGAAAACCCAACACTTTCTTTGTGGAGGTGTCGGGAGCTGGTCTGCCCGAAGTGGATGGCCTCTTTGTCCCTTCCACTGCGCCTCCAGCCCAATCTGAATCGGGAACCATATCGAGTCTCGGCTACTGGAACGGAAAGATGGCATGGGATCGTGCCGATGGCAAAGCTGCCAGAAACCCCGCACTCTCTTACTCGAACAGCTACAGATCCTGGAGAATCTCCCGTCTCGATGGTCATCTCGCCTACGAGATCACCTGCGAAGACGAGTTGCCGCCGACTGACCGCGAATGGAATGTCTATAAAATGGGAGTTGCGCCGGCTCCCAAGGTTGTGCTCCACTACTACGATCCGAGACTGCCTTGCCCCAAGCCCAACGTCGTCTTCGTTCTGGGAGGCCCCGGTGCCGGAAAAGGGACTATGTGTGAGCTGGCTGAGTCTCAACTCGGCTGGACTCATTTATCCACCGGCGATTTGCTCCGCGCCGAGCTTCAGGCTGGAGGTCAGACCGCCGTTGTCATCGAAGAGTATATCACTGCGGGAAGATTGGTCCCCAACGAAATCATTGTGACGCTGCTGAAGGACACGATGGAGCGAGTGACCAGAACGACAGGAAAGAACAACTTCCTGCTCGATGGATTCCCCCGCTCCTTATCCAATCTGGAGGGATGGTATGAGATCTTCGGCCGGGAAACTGAACTCCCAAAAATGTTGTTCTTTGAGTGCCCTTATGCTGTGCTCGAAAGGCGTATTCTGGGCCGTGCTAAATACTCAGGCAGGACTGACGATAATGTCGAGAGCATGAAAGTGAGGTTCGACACCTTCAAGGCGGAGACTCTGCCCACCGTTGAATTCTTCAAGAGTAAAGGCAAGTGCGTCAAAGTTGATACCAGTCTAGACCGACAGGCTGTCTACGCCTTGGTCTGCAACAACCTTGCCGAGTACACCGATCGAAACTTCGCTGCTAAACCGCTCACCGAGAGAGCTGAGATGCTTCTCGGCTTGCGAGCTTACCCCTCAGGGGCATGAACAGGCTCGGAAGTCTTGGAGGTGATACCGATGCATCATCAAGGTGGAGTTGCCCACGTCTTGTGGGCGATCTAAAAAGAGCAACTCTTGTCGTGAGGAGGGAGATTGATGTCGATGCTCGTCGAGCATTGGCGTCCGAGTTCAAGCGGTCTGTTTTCGTTAGATCGCCAAAATCCAAGCCGCCGCTGAATCATACAAGGAAGTCGATCATGCCAAATCCCGCATTCAGCGGGGACGCCCCATGCTGCGGGCAGTGCTGGAACAATGCTGCCGTTTTGAATTTGTCCGCCGCCGCAATCTGCTGGACGTCGACCTGAGGCCGGACCGCAGCGTGTGCCAGGAATGTGATGACCCTTACTAGACATCATTGACTGAATTGGTATCGCCAACGGAGAAGTGTCTTTTCTAAAGGTGTTGCACACGAGTCATTATCTGCCCAAGCGCTGCTTGCACGTGACGCAGAACGGAACCTCAGGGGCGATCTCTAATCGTTCCGCGGGAATCTCCGCGCCGCATTCGGTGCAGCGACCATATGTCCCGCTCTTGACGCGTTCCAGAGCAGACCGCACGTTCGAAAGTTGTACCGAAAGCTTCCGCTTCGCATGCAGCGAAAGTTGCTGGCTTTGATAGGCGTCGATATAGGTCAGGCGGCCCACCGATGAGTCCATCTTCGGAGCGTTCGTCGAATCTTCCATACCGTCAATTCGTGCGACCAGTTCCTGTTCAAGTTCACGCAGAAGGCGCTCGGCGTCGGCCATTGACGATTGTTCGGACATCGTATTAGTTCCCTCGGGGACGTCTCGCTCAGTGGGCCCGCCGGCCCGTGTAGATCCAGTCGGTGAATTCTTGGTGAACGTGTCGATTGTAGTATGTCACGGGATGCGCGCCGACCTCGATCAGCTCATTTCGCATCGCGTCAAGAGTCGGGGTGTGATCGGTGTACGACCAAAGAGCGAGAATTCCCCCCGGCCGGAGATGCCGGACGGCGCTGGTGAGCCCGGCAGGAGAATAAAATGAGGCGTTTTCGTCGGCCAAATGCTCTTCGGGAGAGTGATCGACGTCGATCAAAATGGCGTCATACAACGGAAGTTCGGGTTCGGCGAGCAGCCGGGCGTAAATATCGCCCTCAACGATGCGCAGGCGCCAATCGCTGTTCAGCGCATCAGAGAGCGGAACCAGCCCTTGGTGAAACCAATCGATGACCGGAGGCAAGTATTCGACGACGTCGACTTGGGCAACGCGATCATAAGCTAATGCGGCGTGTGCGGTGTATCCCAGCCCCAATCCGCCGACGAGAACGCGAAGGGCGTTGCCGTCGATTTGTTCCAAGGCAACGCGAGCGAGGGCGCGTTCGGAATCGGTATTCAAGCTGCTCATCAGGAATTCGTGATTGAGCGTGATCTCGGTCACCAATTCGCGGGGTTCCGACAGAGTTTCGCGGCGGCGAAGACACAACGGCCCCAACGGCGAATCGACGTACGCAAGAATTTCGAAGCGAGGAGAGTTCATGGTGTGAATCCGTCGTGAAGTGATCGCGAAGATCGTTTATACTGTTAAAAGGAGTTGTACTTCATCACGCACAGATGATGAAGAGACATCGATTACTGCTGACCGACTGCCGAACTGATGATTCAACACGACCCACAACCCCAATGCCCGCTGTGCGATGGGTTGTACTGCGAATTGTTTTTTGAAGACCATCGACGAGACTACCTGCGCTGCAGGCACTGTCAAGTTGTGTTCGTGCCGTCGCGTTATTTCTTGTCTCGGAGCGACGAGAAGGCATGTTACGATTTACACCAGAATAATCCGAGCGACGAGCGGTATCGGAAATTCCTAAGTCGCCTTGCCGACCCGCTCATTGCGCGACTGCCACGCGGGAGCCGTGGCCTGGATTTCGGAAGCGGCCCCGGGCCGACCCTTTCGGTCATGCTGTCCGAGGCGGGATTTCCCACGGATATATACGACCCGTTCTATGCTCCGATCGACGGCGTATGGCGCTGCAAATACGACTTTGTAATGGCCAGCGAGGTGGTCGAGCACCTGCATCGACCGATGCAGAATTTGCAGCGGGTTTGGAATGTGTTGAGGCCCGGCGGCTGGTTCGCGTTGATGACGAAGCGACTCGATGACGTGACTTCGTTCGGAGATTGGCATTACAAGAACGACCCGACGCATGTCATATTTTATTCACAAAAAAGTCTCCAGTGGTTGGCCTCGCAATGGCAGGCGGAGTTGATTCTTATCGGTTCGGACGTCGCCCTGTTCCAAAAACATCGTACACCGTGACCACGACGATAAACACTGTCGAGCGGTGAAGAGGGCATCACAGGTCAAAAGCGTCGCGGCGACGGTCGAGAATACGCCGGGCACGACTGCACCGCCGCGCGCGAATAAACTTCGCCATCAGATGACGATGAGATCTGTTGTGAAATGGAAGTTCATTCGTCACCACTTGCCCCTCTTCCCGTGGCATTTATCGGCCGTGCCGCAAACGGTACCCCAGCGAATCATCAAGATCGGGGATGGCCTCGATCTTAGCGACCGTTTTTTCGAGATCGTATTGAACGCGACAGAATCTGAACTGCGCGTCGTCCAATACGACGTACGATGCCAGCGGGTTGCCGTTGCGGGGCTGTCCGACGGATCCCACATTCACGATAAGTTTCTCGTGTCCGACCGCAGATCGAAAATCGACGTCTTCCGGCGCGAAAAAACTGAGATTTTCCGTGAATATGCCGGGGATGTGAGTATGTCCGACGAAGCATACATGCTCGATGAGCGAAAAAATGTGCTGCATTTTCATCGGATTCTTCACGTCACCAGAGAATACGTACTCGTTGTGAGGATCGCGGGGGGAACCGTGGACGTACAAAATATCGCGGTCGCTCACGGCCGGCGGCAGATGCTTCAAAAACTTCCAACGCTTAGAACGGTCGAGTGGTCCGTCAGCTTCCAACATGCGACGCGTCCAAAGGATGGCACGCGTGGCACTGGAATTGAAATACAGAGGATTATACAACGCGGCTTGATCGTGATTTCCCATGACGCACGCTCTGAACTGCATCACTCGATCGATGCACTCCAGCGGATTAGGACCATAGCCGACGATATCGCCGAGACAAACCACGTCTTCGATATCGCGTTTTGTGATGTCCTCGAGAACGGCGTCTAACGCTTCGAGATTGCCGTGAATGTCACTGATAATTGCTCGCTTCATCGCAGCCCTCGTCGCGAACTTTCGAATCTTTAAGTCGACGTGTTTTTCAGCCGTTTGAATTCGGCCTCGGTATCCGACACGGCCTGTTGCAACTTAACGACCTCTTCTGGGTCGTCGCACTGCTGCTTCGCCCCCGCGAGTTGTTGCTGTAATTTTCCGAGGCGAGTCCTCAGCACGTCGATCTGTTTCTTCGTCTTGCGGTCCACGGCTTACCCCGTTCTAATCGCCGCAAAGATCGAACTGATCATCGCAGGCGTGACGCAAAAACCGTGCTGCAGCAGTCTCGCGGCCACTTCGGTGCACGTGACATCGGGTCGATCGTCGAGGTACTCGCGCACGAGAGTTGAAAGGCTGCGAAGTTGATGGTGTGAAACCGGTGTATGGTTAAGGCCTGTCGCTCGCCACGTATTGACGCTTCTATCCATTCAAAAATCCTTTTTTCGAAAAATGTTATGCCGATTCTGTGCCGGACTGATTATTTTCTTCGGAACACTCGTTCCAAATGCCCGCTGCAGAATTGACGACTTCTCCTGTTTCGCAACACACGACAACGAAGCCAATGCAACACGATCGTCCGCAAGGGCAGTTCTTCGCGACGTCCTGCAAACTCCCGGGATATCCGCCGCGCGCCCCCCTAATAACCTTCACCAGCGCTCCGCAACGCACAGAAACAGCATCACGTTCGATGCGCACATCGGTTTTGAGCGCAGCCAGTGCGCCGTCGCCGTCGAAGGTCGACAGCAACCACGCCGCTCCGTTGTCGACCGCCGTACCGCTAAACGGGAACCACTGCTCCGTCATAGTCTCAACTCCTTCGGCGAAGGTTGACGCGGGGAATACCATTTTTGGTCGCCTCGCAAGAACTGATCTTCGTTGCTTCCATACTCGTGAACCAAGATGATGTCGATCATCGACACATCATCGGGCAGACGGACGCCGTCAGGGTAGATGGAATAAAAAAGGTCGAAAATGTGTTGGCGACCCACTGGCGCGTTCCAGAGTTTCTGTAATTCTTGTCGTCGTTCCGCGCGAAATTTTGCCCTGCTGCTCATAAGTTGGATCTACGTTTTCGCTGCGAAAATTTATGCGACGCCAGATTCGCTGACCGGCCCAAATTCGTGGTCAAGAATTTTATCGAAGACGGATTCTCCCGGTTGCAGCCCTTGCTGGTCCCCGCGAAACCGCCATAACAAGCGAAGCACTTGCATACGTCCTTCTCGTGTCCTCCACATGTTACGAAGATGTTGTTCTCGATCCTGACGTGTCATGCAATCGTTGCCTTTCTTTAAATGTATTGGCCAGACAGGGATCACTCCCGCTTGCCGTTGGCGCGAGCCCGAAGTGACCGCGTCGGGCCTTGTTCCCGAATGACCCAGCATCGAAATTCCCTCAAGGAACCGATCGCCGGCATCAAGGGCCTGGGAAAACTGCGCGCACGGCGATTGCGGCGAACCGCAAGGCGGCTGGGCTCTCCGTCGGCATACAGGGTCGTTGTCACCTTGAACACGAACCGGACGGGAGCAATTCACGGGAACAGAGAGGCGTCGAGCAGATCTTGAAGCCCGAAGCAGCCCGGAACCAGCGTCTGCGGACCTTATTGATCCAGCAGCATGCAAGCCTGGCGAGTCGAAACGCTAAGCCACAACTAGGTCGGCGATAGAATCGACTTCATTATGCGGAAATACAGAGTGGGATAATGTGTACTATTTTCGAAACACGTCATCTTTTCTGCCTCCATTCTCGTAATTTATTCAATCATGCCGGGTCCGGCAAGTCCAAGTTTGAAATTTTTTGGCCGAGGGGTGCATCGGGTGAAGCGTGGTCGATCGTCACGCCGTCCGTGCTTGGCGGAGAGATCCGTCGCATCGCGGATCGGCTACGTGGGCCAAAGCCGTCGCCGTCGAGAACGCAGCTATTTCCCCGCCAGAACCCACATGTTGTCGCTGGTTGGAAGTCGATCGACGATCGAAAATTGCCGCACGACGAAACCTGTATCCAACAAAAATCGCCTGAGCGTGCGCGGCGTAAAATAATTGACGTGCTCGGGAAAGCGAAACCCGCACCATTTCTTGCCGACCAGTCGGCGATTCAGGCTCCCGTAGTTCGGCACTTTGATCAGCAGCAACCCGTCCTTCTTCAGAACTCGATGTGCCTCGTTAAGGATGTCGCGTGGTCGAATGTCGTGCTCAAGAAACGACCGCATTATGATCCCGGTAAAAAAATCGCCTGCGAAGCTTTACATTCCCGAGAGAGCGTCCTTGTTGACCAGTTCGCCGCCGCGCGCCTGAATCGCGGGGCGGCCCGCTTCTACGGCGGCCGTCGAAATCTCGACGCCGAACGGGACGAATCGGTCGGGCAATTGCATTAAGTGACCGGCACCTCCCGAGCCCACGTCCAGCACGTTTCCGGCGGCTGCATACTTCGCTATGCGGCGAGTCGCATTATGGCGGGGAAACAGCGCCAGACGCCGCCGCGTCATCTTGCTGAGAGAGCGTTCGAACCGCCGGGTTCACGTCTATGACGGATCGTCCGTCTCGATGCCTGATACGCCGGCAAACCAACGCGATTACCCGCAACCTGACACACAGAAACCGGGGCTCGGCTTTCCTCTGGCGCGAATCGCGGCGGTCTTTTCCCTCTCCTGTGGTGCAGTTTTGGATCTGGGCATCTGCCGTTATGCCGGCAAGGGACAAAGCGAATTGGGAATGCTCCGCACCTTGTGGGATCTGTTTCTCCCCGGCGACGTCATGCTCGCCGATCGCTTGATGTGCACATGGACCGAGATGGTGATGCTCAAGCAACGCGAGGTCGACTGCGTCTGCCGCTTAACGTCACACCGCAAGGCCGACTTTCGCCGTGGCAAGTGCCTGGGAAAAGATGATCACATCGTCAAATGGCTCAAACCGGCGAAGCCTCGTTCGATCGACCGAGAAACGTACAACACGCTTCCCGATTTCCTGATGATCCGAGAGTGTCGCGTCCAAATCGAGCAGCCTGGCTTTCGCGTCAGAACCGTGATCGTCGCCACGACATTGCTGGATGCAGATGAATTTAGCATGGACGATCTGGGGCAACTCTACCGGGCGCGCTGGCACGCGGAACTCGATCTGAGGTCACTGAAACAGACGTTGCAAATGGATGTCTTGCGATGCAAGACACCAGAATTGGTCCGGAAGGAACTGTGGACGCACATCCTGGCCTACAATCTCATCCGCACGATCGCGGCTCAAGCGGCCATTAAACACGGCATCGAGCCGCGCACGATCAGCTTCAAGGGAACGATCCAGACACTGGAAGCGTTCCAACCTGTGATCGCAATGCAGGGCGAACATGTTCGTGCATTCCGCAGGCAGCTCTACCAGCAGTTACTTGATGCCGTTGCCAACCACCGCGTCGGCGATCGGCCCGATCGCTATGAACCACGGCTGAGAAAACGCCGCCCCAAACACTACGGCTTTCTCAGAAAACCCCGGGGCGATGCCAAACGTGATATGCAGAACGGGTTTCGAGAAATCTAAGTGCCATTCGCCACATCGCCCGACGCGTTACGCATTTCAGCCCGACCTCGGCAAGATGCGAAACAATGGTCTTAGCGATCATCGCTCGTGTCGAGCCAGGCACCGCGGCGCAGGGCCAACTTACCGAACTTCGCCGTGATCTGATCTGCCATGCGATCGAGTTCCTGATGACGCTCGCGGTCGGGTCGATCGAAGAGTTGCTGCTGGGATGTGCCGGAACCATCCAGTTTATTGACGCCGAACCCTAACAGTCGGACCGGTGGATGCCGCGAGGGGAGGCGTTTCGTCAACAGTTCGATGCCGGCTTCGAATAATTCATGAGTGATGTTGGTCGGCTCCGGCAGTGTCAGCGACCGCGAAATCGTCTTGAAGTTCGCGAACCGCACTTTCAAGTCAACGGTGCCGCCTTTGATATCGTGGTGTCGTAAGCGGCGGGCAACCTGTTCAACGAGTTCCACCAGCCAAGCTCGCAGCACATCCAGGTCCGTAATATCTTCGGCGAATGTCGTTTCGTTTGAAATCGACTTGGCCTCCCGATCAGGGACTACCCGCCGTTCGTCAATCCCGTGTGCAAGTTGCCAATAGTGCTCGCCGGACGACCCAAACCGTGCAACGAGAGTGTCGAGCGGTACGTGTCGCAGTTGCCCGATGGTGCGAATCGACAGTTGCTCGAAAACTTCGCTTGTGACTTTGCCGACGCCCCAAAGGCGCCCGACTGGCAGGGGATCGAGAAAGGTTTGAATTTCATGGGGTTCCACGATGACGAAACCGTCCGGTTTCTGCACATCGCTGGCAATCTTGGCGACGAACTTATTGGGGGCCACGCCGACCGAAGCCACGAGGCGAAGTTCGTCGCGGATCTGCCGTTTGATCTGCCGGCCGATCTCGGCAGAGGGACCGAAGAGGGCTTCGCTCCCCGTGACGTCCAGAAACGCTTCGTCGAGCGACAGGGGTTCGACCAACGGCGTGAAGTGCTCAAAAATGTCGCGAATCTGTCGGGACACCAAGGCGTAATGATCAATCCGTGGTTTAAGAAATATCGCGTGCGGGCAGAGTCGCTTCGCGCGGGCGGCAGCCATCGCACTGTGAACGCCGAACTTGCGAGCTTCGTAGTTGGCCGCTGCTACGACACCACGGCCTTCTGCCGAACCGCCGACGATCACCGGTCGGCCAACGAGGGCTGGGTTGTCGCGTACCTCGACCGAGGCGTAGAAGGCGTCCATGTCGATGTGAAGGATCATGAGTGACGCACAGGCTTCGGTAGGCTGACATTTCCGAAAATTCGCTACGGCGGTGACACATGCCGCACGGGTCAAGTGTAATTGCCGCAATGACTCGCTGCCAGCCCCTGATCAACCGGTAGTTCGTGTCACAAACGTCAATTGCGGTGACTGTTAAGTTCATCACCTCGCTCAGCGAACTCCCACCACGCTTCCAACTCCACCCGCAAATATTCCGCCTTCCCGCCCGACAGCCGTTCCACGTTCTCGGCCAAGTCATGCGACCCTCCAAGGATGACGACCGACACCGGCCCGCCCTTCCAGTAACGTCCGCACAATAACAATCTTCGAGAGCTTCTACCGCTCCGGCGTCCTCGCGGGTCGCGAATCGAGCCGCAGCACAGCGGCTTAGCCGTCCACTCCCGAGCAGAAGTCAATTCTCATAGCGGTCGTGAACATCATAACCAAACCTCTCGAGCACGCGGCAGATTTCGTTCCACTGCTTTGCGCAGTCGTTGCCACCAATGCGCTCGACCATCGCGCGGCTAATCGCGTGTAATTCGTCCGTATCTGCGACTTGCAACCGTTCGACGAGCCTTCTGGTTTTGTTCGTCAGGTCGAGCTCTCGCACCGACATGTTCGTCGGCCCGCGCACAACTTCAGGCGAAGGGGGCGTGCTGATAAGAGGATCAAGGTAGTCTGAATACCACGTTGCCCACTTCATCCACATGATGAATGCAGCCTCGTCAGTAATTGCCAGCTCGCTGGATTCCAGCCGTCTGCGCATGGCGCAGAGGTATGCGCGGATTTCGCCAGCGGTTTTCCATGCCTGTACGTCTTCCAGCAGTTTCGCCCGACGTTGTTCGAGTTCTTCTTCACGCTTCGCCGCAGCTTCCCGCGAGCGTTTGAGTGAACTCCATTGGCGGGCTTCACACTCCTCGTCCAAACGATCGTGTTTCTTTTTTACAAGAATATCTGTCAGAGTATCAGCAATGGGACCGAGCATACTCTCCAAGCGCTGACGTATACCATCGGCCCAGCTTTTTCGTGTCGCACGGCAACAACAGGCATGAATACGAAAAACGAGTCGTCCAGTGGGCCGGCACTTGAAGTTTCGGCTTCGCCAGTGAATTCGCACACCGGGCCGGGTCGGAATCCGTTCGATCACTTCATGAAGATCTATTCTGATCGATTCTTCGTACAATCGTAACTCCGTGAATGGCTGTCGAAACACGTTCACTTGGCCGACGACGACGGTCCCGCCCATGGATTCCCAATGTTTCACGAGCGCGTCGAAAATCCGTAAGGCGCGGTCCAATAAGGTGCGGGAAACGCGAATCGCGAGGCCTGCTTGCAGATTCGGCGAAACAAGTTGGTCATCTCCGGCTTTTGCGGCTCGCAAGATTTGGCGCGAGTGAACGATGAGTGGATGAGGTCGGGCTAACCGATCCGCTACTTGGATCATTGCTGGCGCTCGCATCACAGCGACACCGATTCGCAAATCATCCGCAGTTCGCCGGCGAGGAATATGCACGTATTCTAAGCCACGATCGAATATTCGTGGCAGAGGGGGTCTGCGGACTTTTTTTCTTGCCGCCCGTTTCGCCCAGTAGCCACGGGGTGGTCGAGGAATGTTATGCCGTTTGCAAATCTTAGCCAGCCCAACGTCGGAAAGGCCGAATTCTACGGCGAGTTTTTGGGCGGGCGTGCTCCACACGCACTCGTAGAGCTGCTGGCGGCTCATCATTGTGATATTGGCAGCACTCATATTGAGGTCCGTCGGTCTGGTGGAGCCGGAGGGCGTGCACGCCGTTGATCCATCGTGCAGGCAGTGTGAGCAGCAGCGAATCCATCAGACTGCGGGCATCGTTCATCAAGTGCGAGCGTCATTTCCGATCGTCGAAATGCGCTGCTTTAGCTGTGCGACCGAAATTTCACAATTGTTTCGGTGCAACATCCGATGACAATTCGAGCAAACAATCGCCAGGTCGCTCAGCCGCGTCTTAGTTCTCCCGTTGAGCGATGACAGCGGCCGGCGATGATGCACCTCGCAGAAATTTTCTCCTAATTCGCCATACACCTCACTGAAGTCGAATCCACACGCTTCGCATTCGAGCCTTCCGGTGGCGTTCAGCACCTGGCGTTTCTTAGCCTCTGCCAGTTTCGGATTCCTCTCGATCTTCATGTGCTGCACAAGTCGGCGCTCGCCTTCGATGGCCGATACGTCAATATCCGGCACCTCGGCCGTGACGGCTTCAAGGTCTGGCCATATTCCTGACAGCTCGGGATTTCGAGACAGGAGTAGTCGGTAAAGGTGATCGCCTTCGTGGCTCGTCAAGCGAACAACGGACTGAGCCGGTCCCTTTTTCAGGAAGACTGCGGCCTGGACGATGCGGTCCTGTTTTAATTCGGACTGATGGATCGGACGGCTGACCACAGACGACAAACAGCGTACGGCGTAAATGAGCTCGCCATTGGCAGTAAATTCGTCGGTTTCACCACGAAACTCGCCAATTCCGAGCAGCTCCAATCGCGGGACGGACGCCCAAAAGAACATGCGGTCGCCGATTTCCCAAGTCGACGGCGGAGATTTCGTACGCCAGTACGTGGTCGTACGGCGTTTGAGAATGCTGAAGTCACCGTTTACGTCCGGACGGCCGCGGATCACCCAGTATTTCATCTTGCCTCCATTCGCCTATTTACCGTCGCGGACTGCAAACTTCCTCCACGCCTCCAACTCCACCCGCAAGTACTCCGCCTTCCCACCCGACAACCGCTCCACGTTATCCTTCAAATCGTGCGACCCGCCAAGAATCACATACGACACCGGCCCGCTCTCCAACAACGTCCGCACGATAAAATCCTCGCGTGCTTCGATCGCTGCGGCGTCTTCGCGGTACATTCCATCGTCGGCGATCGGTTTCGCGGCGTCTAGCAACGTCTCGTCCTCGCATGGCAAGCCTTGCTCCAGAATGCCGACGTGCGGTAGTACGCATTGTCGCGCCGGAATTAGCGTTCGATGCGGCGAAGGTATCCCGTATCGAGATATCGGTAATGAAGCCTCTCGTCGCGTTCAGCCGACACGGGATTTGTTTCATTTTAGCTCATTTCCAACGAGTCTGCGGCGAAGATTGTACCCGCATAAAAAAAATGGTAAGGTTAGCCAATGTTTGCATGCGATCCGCGTTTATGCTCCGGTTCTGGGAGTTCCAGATGGAAAAGCTCGATGGTTATCTCCGAATCAAGGAAGCCGCCGAGTACCTCGGCGTTTCTCCGAACACTCTTCGCAATTGGGGAAGAGGTGGAAGGATCTCCGAGCACCGCCATCCTGTAAATAACTACCGATTATACAAGGTTTCTGATTTGGACCGACTGCTTAAGTTAACAGCCAAGCCAATTCGCCCAACCTAGATTCTCCTTTTTCCTCAACGTACTCAGAAAGTTTTGTGATGAGCACGAACGCTGTCTTTGAGCGGTTGCTGCGGACACGAATTCTTGTAGCAGCGATTGGGGAGAGACTACCAACTCCGTGGTGGCGAACGGAATTCCTTTCAACCACTGGCCTGCGGATTGGACAACGCATCTTTCCACGATCGTTCGTGAGAGCAGCCGTGACTTCTGCGACTGTCGCTGCGTGTCGTGATCACGACATCAACACAGGTCGTCGTTCCTTCCATCTATTTCGCTTTCCTGCCCACCTTGAACGGCAATTGAACGGCTTCGCCGAGCAGTTGAACAACCTCTCGATTCCCAACGACTACGAAAGCCTCTTGACCGAACTATCGATCATTCAATCATCCATTGCCGTTCAGGCAGCTTCCGGCCCGAAATCACTTGGTTCGGTTGAGGCAGTACCACAACCTAGTGTTCCGTCAACACTCGCGTCGCTTTATTTGGATGCCGCGCAGACGGGTAAACGCGTCTACCCATATTTTGAGGCGGTAGG
The DNA here is from genome assembly GCA_040881995.1 of Planctomycetaceae bacterium. GTDB lineage: Bacteria > Planctomycetota > Planctomycetia > Planctomycetales > Planctomycetaceae > JAQCEJ01. The sequence goes on along the minus strand of JBBECD010000094.1, from coordinate 13,163 downwards.
CGATGAATAGCATGATTTCAAATGACGAAGCCGAGTCCTACACCATCCGTGTGTCCAAAGGGGCCGCGTTGATTGCTGAGACTCGTTTGTTGCTGCGGGAGTGGAATCCCGGCGAGAACACCGGTGCCTTTGCCGCCCGCGTTCTTTCCCGCGACCTGTTGGGGAAGGCAACCGCACGCCGCGTGCAGGACATCGTTCAGCGCTGCTTTGCACCACGATACCTTGCTCCGCCGGCGTGCCCCGCGAGATTTCTTAAAAGGCTCGTAGAAGATCGCCCGTCCGGTGATTGGTTTCGTGATTTATGCCTCATTTATTGCGCACGCGCTGACCGACTTGTCCGAGATGCGATCTCAGTTTATCTCGCGGATGCCCGCGAAGAGGGTCGCCTGACACTTACGGTCGAATCCGCGATCGCATTTCTTGTCGAGGCCGAGCGGAATGGAATGATGTCGAAACCGTGGGCGACTGAAACCAAAAGGAAGATTGCTCGCGGGCTTCTCAAGCTACTTGCCGAGTTTGGGATGCTATCTAATCACGCCCGAAAAGCGAAGGAAATTCGCGTTTTCAATCCGCATCCGCTCGCAGTGGCCTATCTCGCATTTGAGATGCATTTCTCTGGAGTCACAGATGCAAGTATTCCCGAGAACGACGATTGGTCCTTGTGGCTCCTTAATCGGGAAAGTGTGCGTGAGCGATTGGATGAACTTAGTCGCTACGGGCTCTGGGTTTTTCAGGCAGCAGGAAGTGTGGTGCGAATTTCTTGGAACGTGTCGTCGATGGAGGAAGCAGTAGATGTCCTTGCTGGACTCGACATTTGACACGCTGCGAAAGCAGCTCGAAAGCCCTGAATCGCTTAACCCCGCGAAAAGCGATCCGGTCTTCTATTTCGTGCATGCGCCTGAAGAAACGCTTTCCGTAAAGCAGAAGCTTCCCCTTTGGGTCGCAAAGTTCCGTCAAGACAATTGGGAAGTCTGCGTTGTTTCGTTGGCGGACCTCGTGTGGAACATCATCGACAAATCAAACCGCTGGCATGATTGGCTCTTGGCCGAGCCTGATTGCGACCCAGGGGAAATCAACGATGCTATTCGAGACGTGCTTCGAGGTGATGTAGGGTTGATTGGAGCCGTTGCTGATTTGGTAGCCACCCAAGTTCCAAACCGCATCTTGTTTCTGACAGACGCCGGTTTGGTTCATCCATACTTTCGCATTCGCACCCTGGAATCGGGCCTTCACGACCGCGTGAAGATACCCACCGTCATTTTCTATCCCGGTCGGAGATCAGGCCTATTCGGCCTTCATTTCCTGGGGTTCTATCCAGTTGACGGTAACTACCGATCGACCCTGATCGGAGGAAACGTATGAAGGCCACGATTCGAACACTGTTCTCGACCAAGCGGCCGATCGACCGGCCGATCGAGAAAGTCATTGATTACCAACGCAATGACGAAGAGTGGGTTGCGCGTGAAATTGAAGAATACGAAGTCACAGACAACGTTGAGGCGTGCTTCAGGAAGTTCTTGGAGAACTTTGGGGCCGGCGTGCGCACTGGTGATGTAACGCAGGTTGGAATCTGGGTCTCCGGCTTCTATGGCTCAGGAAAGAGTTCGTTCACCAAATATCTGGGCTTCGCCCTGGACCCGCACCGGACGGTGAAGGGTGTTCCGTTTCTGGATTTGCTTTGTGAGCGATTTCGTTCAGCCGACATCAAATCGGAATTGAAGACTCTTGTACGTAGCGAGCCGACGGCAGTCATCATGCTGGACCTTGGCTCGGAGCAACTGGCAGACACGGCGACGGCACCAGTTACATCTGTGCTGTATTGGAAGGTGCTTCAGTGGGCCGGCTACTCTAAAGAGAAAAAGATTGCAGAACTGGAGTTCAAACTTGATGAGCAAGGTCGTTACGATGAGTTCCAATCAGCCTACCGCGAGAAGTTCCCCGGCAAGGGAGAATGGCGAGACGTTCATAACGATCCGTTGATCGGCATCGCACGAGCCGATCAGCTTGTTCCGCAGTTTCTCCCGGAGTACAAGTCCGGCGATTTTCGTTCGCTTAGATTCGACGTTGCACTCGACGTTCGCAGCCAAGCCGAACGCATGATTAGTGTGGTTCGCAAATCCAGCGGCTATCAGAACATCCTGTTTCTGATTGACGAAGCGGGGCAGTACGTTGCACCTCGGGGTGAGTTGATTCTTAACCTTGACGGTCTTGCCAGAAACCTCAAGGAAGTCGGCAAAGGGCGAGTCTGGATCGCTGCAACTGGCCAACAGACCCTTGCCGAAATCGTGGAGCAAGCGGCGTACAACTCGTCGGAGTTAAACAAGCTTCGAGACCGGTTTCCCATCAGCATTCCCTTGGATGCCCGCGATATTCGGGAAATCACCTACCTTCGGCTGCTGACGAAATCGGATAAGGCACAAAAGGAACTTGCTCGACGTTTCGATGAGCAAGGACCGTTGGTTATCACGTCCACGAAGCTCGAAGGGTGGTCGCTCTTCAAAGCGGAGTTGGATCGAGAATCGTTCGTCAGGTTCTATCCATTCCTTCCACAGCACTTTGATCTGTTGATGGAATTGATCCGAACACTGGCCCGGTCGACCGGTGGTATCGGTCTGCGCTCCGCAATTCGAGTCATTCAGGACTTGCTTGTTGACGCCAGTCGATCATTGCCGCCAGGGCAAAAGCCGTTAGCTGATCGGCCGATCGGAACTCTTGCCGGTGCGGACGACTTCTTTGATATTCTGCGGGCAGATATTGGCAAAGTGCTTCCGCACGTTCTCAATGGAATCGAAAAGGTGGAGCGCATCTTCACAGGCGATCTACCAACGCTGCGGGTGGCCAAGGCAATCGCCGGGCTTCAACCGCTTCAAGAGCACTTTCCACGCACTGAAGAGAATCTGGCAGCACTCCTCTATCCTAGCCTTGGCTCACAGAGCCAATTGTCAGTGGTTCGCCAGGCTCTTGCCAAGCTGATGGCCGAACGAGAGTGCGGGCTGGTGAACGATTCACAGACGGGCCACTACGGCTTTCTTAGTGAGGGCGTCAAAGTTTACCGTGACAAACGAAATGATTATACGCCTGCGAGCGGGGAGCTGAATCGTCTGCGTTCACAACTCTTGGCTAAAGTCTTCGAGCAGCTTCCGTCAGCAATGCTGGAGAACGTTAAGAAGGTCGAAGCGGGTATCCGCTATCAGAAGACTCCCGTGGCTGGCGAAGAGAACGAGATTCAGATTCGCATTGAGCCGGCAGCTCCACAAGACTTCGCTGCCCGCCGCGAACAACTTCTGATTGACACAAACAGTAACCGAGAATACGACAACACGATCGCTTTGCTTGTTTCATTCCCGAGTGAACTCGAAGACCTGCTCATCGAAGCGCGACGCTCGGACTTCATCGTCAGCACGATTCCGGAGCGCGATGCCGATAAGGACGTCGCTCAATTCTTACGAAGCGAACGGACGTTGATGAATCGCAGCCAGGACAATGCGCGTAAGTTGATGGAACAGTCGCTTCACCAGCAGGGAGTGTTTGTCTTTCAAGCCGGTCCGCTGCCCGTCAAGGAAGCTGGCGACACTCTGGAGGCTGCGTGTCGCACGATAGTTGGAAACGCTGCCAAGAAGATTTTTCCCAAGTTTCATTTGGTTCCGATTCGTGCCAATACAGACCTGGCCGCTAAATTCCTGGAGGTTGAGCGGCTTGATCGAATGCCGAGCGAAATCGACCCACTTCAGTTTGTAGTGAAGACAGCCGGTCGCCCACACATCCCAACCAATAAAGATGCGTTGGCCGAGGCGTTGCGGGTTTTTATGGAAATGGCGTCGGAATCCGGCGCGGGACGCATCCAAGGGAAAGTCATTCAAGATCGTTTATACTTGCCACCTTACGGTTGGCAGAAGGATGCCACCCGATATGTTTTCGTGGCGTTGTTCCGTGCCGGTGAAATTCAAATCCACGCGGGCGATGGCACCATCACAACGCCAGGACCGCAGGCGGTCGAAGCCTTCAAATCGACCGCGTCATTCAATCGAGTGGGAGTATCCGTCCGGAACAGCCGGCCGCCGCTGGATGCAATGGACCGCGCCGCGCGACGACTGGAAGAACTGTTTGCCATCGAAGTCTTGCCGTTGGAAGAGCACATTAGCCGCGCCGTGCGGACGCACATTCCCACAGTTATCGAAGGTGTTGGCTCATTGCCTGACAGGCTGCGACTGCTTCAACTCAAGGGAGCTGACCGAGCGCAACAGCTATTGCAGATCTGTGCGGACTTGTTGAAAGAGGACGCCAGCGGTGCCGCCACTGTCCTGGGCGCAGCCGACTGTGCCCTCGCGAAAGATATTGGGTGGGCCAACGCCGTTCGCAAGGCACTTGCCGATGACGGAGAAAAAGTCATTCGCAAGGCGAGAGAGGTTGTCTCAGCGGTTGCTGATCTGGAGGAGCTATTCCCGGGCGTGACAACTGAACTCGTCGCCGATTCGCAACGAGAAACGATCTCCGCGATTCATGAGTCTGACAACTTCTTCGAGCGATTGCCCGACCTTCGCAGTGTGTTGCGCGTTGTGTGTGAGGCCGTCGTTGGTCGCTACGAAGAGTGTCGCCGGCAATACGAAGACGAAGTGATCACCGCCCGAAACCAATTGGAAGGGCTTGCCAATTGGATAGAACTGGCCCCGGAAGACCGCCAGGACGTTGGCAGGCGATTGACCGTTGTCGATGTTCCAGAACTCCCCCGTTCGGATCGAGAACTGGCTGATTTGCGACTGTTGCTCACTCGCCAAAACGGCTTGGCGGCGCTCGCAGCGACCTTACAGCATGAAGTCGCGCGCAGGGTTCCGGAGAGACAACTACAACCTGAGATTCGGCCTCAAGAAGAAATGCCATCTGTCATTCGCGTTACTGCTCGCGAGATTCGGCCGCCCGGCTCTATTGCTTCCGAAGTCGACCTTGACCATTGGATCAATGGCCTGCGCGAACGGTTGCTGTCGCTGTTGAGCGAATACAACGAAATCCGCTTCGAGGACTAGCGTGAACGTAATGACAACAGATCCCGCCATCACTCGACCACGCATTCGCGAACTTCGGTTACGCAGATTTCGTGCGTTTGAGAATGCACGTCTGATTCTCAACGATTTCACGGTCATTGTTGGACGCAATGGATCGGGAAAAACTACTCTGATGGAGGCGTTCGCATTCCTACAGGATGCAGTGACTCATTCCCTCTTGACCGCCCTGGAACGTCGAGGCGGTCTCAATAGCATTCTGCATCGGCCAAGCAATCCCAGAAAACGTCGAAAAGACCCGGTAATTCGCGAAGGCTCGGCTGGTCCCCGTCATTCACAAGCTGTCGAGATCGCCATCCAGCTTCAACTGCCAGTCACGGATGTGCTTTACGGTTTTACTCTCGGGCTGTCCTCGGGCAGAGCTGGATTCGTAGTGAAGCGGGAAGTGTTGAAGACTTTTCCGAAGACGTCCTTTTCGTTTGACCGGGAAGATCGAGATTTTTCGTCTCCAATCAAAGGAGCCAACCCGAATGTCGGCCGGGAGTCACTCGTCCTGCCAGTCGTAGCCGAGCACGAAGAGGTCTGGAAGATGACTCTGGATGCGCTGTCGCAGCTTCTTGTGTACGACCTGTCGCCGCAGATGATGCAAGCCGAACCGCACATCGGTAGTCAGCAGGCACTCGCACGCGACGGAGCCAACATCGGTGATGTCTTGCGCCGGCTGGATTCCGACAAGGAAGACATGGAGTGGATAATCCGTCACATGGAAGTAGTCACTCGTGGTATCACGGAAATAAGTGCCAACGCCTCGGCAGGTCGCAGGATCATCAACTTCTTCCAGAAAACAGGAGACACGAAGAGTCGATTTGTCGGTTCGGAGATGTCTAATGGCACGCTTCACAGTCTTGGCGTGCTGGTGGCGTTTCGCCAAAAGCCGATCCCCTCTCTTGTTTTCGTGGATGAAATTGAAGCTTCGATTCATACGGCCGCCCTATCGGCGCTGATGGACGCTGCCAGCGTGTCCAGCGAGGAACGATGCCAAGTCATCGTGTCCACGCACAGCACCGACGCCCTGTCTCATCCTTCAGTCTCGCCGAACAACGTCAGGGTCGTTGATTGGCAGAATGATCGCAGCTTGATCTTTCATGTTGGGAGGGAAGTTCGCGAACAGCTTCGACCGCCGGAAAATGTTGGACGGCTACTTCGGTCAAATGCACTGTGGCCAGAAGACGACCCAACGATGGTTGGTGAGCACATCTTTGGGGTGGGAGATGATGACTCAGAGGCATAAGTTCAGAATTATCCCGGTTGTCGAAGGACATGGTGAGGAATACGCGGTACCAATCATGCTCAACAACTGGTTCAAACATCGCCGCTTTTTCAACTTTACTACTCCAGATCTAGCGGTCCGCGCCCATCAAGCGTCGTTGCTATGTGAGTACGATTCGCAACGTGAACGCGGCATCGAGCATTATCTCAATCTCGCCATGTGCGGGCGACCGGACGCCATTCTCGTGATGTTTGACGCGGACGATGAGTGCATTGCGCGTCAGGATAAGCAGCCATATCAGCCGTTAGGTCCTGAGTTATTGCAAAGAGCGAGAAATCATTTGCCACATATACCGATCAGTGTCGTGGTCGCGAACCGGGAGTTTGAAGCGTGGTATCTCGCTGCCTATCGCAGGTTCAAAGGCCGCGGCCACTTTCACCGTGACACAAAATTCACTCCTGGGTTTGACGTTGAGACGCCTCGCGATTGCAAGGGCCACGTATCAACCAGTATGGGCCGAAAATACTCGGAGACCGCGGACCAAAAGGTTCTGACGGAACACCTTGGATTCGGCTCCTACATCAGTAGGTATTCGCCGTCGTTTAAAAAATTGTTGAAGGACTTGGATTGGTTGGCTCAGCAAGCGCGACGTATCCGACGCAATCGGATGAATGCGGCTCAATGACGTAAAGTTCCCTGGCATTCAAGCTCATGAAGTTGGTTTCGCATGGCGTTCGACAAGAAAACACGCAACGAGTTAGGAAAGATGGTCGCCGAGTGCCGGCGACTGCTGACGGACGACGTGCGCGACCAGTTTCAGCGGGTCTACGGGATTCAGCCAGATGGTTCATCGCTCGATATCAACAAGCTGAAGCTCGATGATCGAGGGCGTGAGATCGCTGTATCGCTCCGGCAGTGGTTGGACCATCTCGCTGCCGGAGAAACTGGTACCGAGCATGAACGGCGCAAGGCCGCATTCGACCGGATATCGAACGAGACCGCCTTCACCTACGTGAACCGTCTCGCGGCGCTGCGGATGTGCGAAGAGCGGGAGCTGGTCATTGAGTGTGTACGCAAGGGACTGACTTCGGACGGATTCCAGTTGTACGAACGCCTGGCCGGTCAGGGACTCGGTGATCGCGGGCAAACGTATCGCATTTTTCTCGAATGCCTGTTTGACGAACTTGCGGTGGACTTAGGGGTGTTGTTTGATCGGCAAGCCGTCCATTCGTTGGTTTTCCCCAGTGCCGAGTGCATCGAAAAGGTGTTGGAGCAGCTCAATAGCGACGACTTTAAGCCGCTTTGGAAATTGGATGAGACCATCGGTTGGGTTTATCAGTTCTTCAATTCCGACAAAGAGCGCACCGAGCTGCGCAAGAAGTCGGCTGCGCCAAGAAACAGTCGGGAGCTGGCGGTCCGCAACCAATTTTTCACCCCCCGATACGTTGTTCAGTTTCTGACTGACAACACGTTAGGGTGCATCTGGTACGAGATGCGTATGGGCCAGACGCGGCTTCTTGACCAGATGGATTACTTTGTTCGCCACGACAGAGAAGTCTTTCTCCCGGAAGGCCAGTTGCCAGTCGCCTCATCAGCGGAACAGCAAGACCTGACGAAAGAGCAGTTACTCCAACAAGAAGTGCAGCTTGCCTACCGGGCTAAGAAGGACCCTCGCGACATCAAGGTTCTCGATCCGGCCGGTGGCTCGGGGCATTTTCTGCTGTATGCGTTCGATTTGCTGGAGACAATCTACGAGGAGGCGTGGGCGGACGAGGCTTCTCCCGTATCCAAGGTGAAAGGCACACGTCTTCGTGACGACTACGCCACTCTCGCAGAATTGCACATTGCGGTCCCTGAGTTGATTCTGCGTCACAATCTGTACGGCATCGACATTGACCAGCGGGCATGCCAGATCGCGGCGCTCGCGCTTTGGTTGCGGGCGCAACGCCGATTCAAAGCCCTTCGATTAAAAGCCGACGACCCGAAGCGGCGTATCACGAAGACCAATATCGTCTGTGCCGAACCGATGCCCGGTGAAGAAGATTTTCTGGCTGAGTTCGCTGCCAAGTTGGACCCGCCGATTCTGGGAACACTGACGAAGGCCATTTTTGAAGCGATGAAGCTGGCAGGTGAGGCCGGGTCGTTGCTCAAGATCGAGGACGAGATTCGGACGCCGTTGGCCGAAGCACGCAGGCAGTGGGAGATGCAGGAAGAACGCGCTCACGATAAGAAAGGTCGAAAGTTGCTCTTCACCGTGGGCCAAATGGACGAAGCGGAGAAGAATCCGCAGCCGATGTTGCCATTGTCCGGAATTACCGATGAAGAGTTTTGGACGACTGCCGAGCCGACATTGCTTGCCGAGTTGCAGAAGTACGCGGCAGTAGCCGCCAATGGCGACCGTGTGCAGCGCTCACTCTTCGCTGAAGATGCCGAACAGGGATTTGCCTTCGTCGATCTGTGCCGGCAGCGTTATGACGTGGTTCTGATGAATCCACCGTTTGGCGATGCCAGTCTGCCGTCAAAGCCCTACATCGACGACCACTACGGCGACACAAAGGGGGATGTCTTCAAGGCGTTCGTCGAAGCTTTTCAAGAGCGACTCGTTCCCAATGGTCTGTTGGGCATTATTTCGAGTCGCTCCGGCTTCTTCAAACGCGATTCAAAGGACTGGCGAGAGCAGGTTGTGCTTCGGTACTACCGCCCATTGGTGATCGCGGACTTGGGGTATTTCGTGCTTGATGCCAAGGTTGAAACCGCGGCTTACGTCTTGCGAGGCTTGCGAAACGAAGAACGAGAACAGGTCGCAATCTCACTTTTAGAGCAAGTCAACTCACTAATTGCCGAGGCCGGATCGCCGTTCAGTGTTGCCCGATATCGCGATCATCGGAGTCTGAAGAGACATCAGGCGGAATACGAATTGGAGTTGCTGGCGCAGAGAGGATTTCTGCGATTCGTGCCCGGTCATTTTCCGCAATACACGCATATTCGCGAGACGATCGCGGCAGCACAGCCGGCCGTTGTTCCGCACTATCCGCCCATGTTGTGCTTTCGCCTGTTGATGGAGACGGAGAAGGAACACAACCTCCTCAACTGCATTCAAAACAAAACGGACCATCGTTCATTCGTCGCTCAACCAAGTCGTTTTAACGACATTCCCTACCATTCGTTTGCCTATTGGTTAAATCCGAGCTACCGACGGGCCTTTGTTGATCGTGTTCAGTTTGATGACCAAGATCGAACAGTCAAACAGGGTCTCGCGACCGCGGACGATCCACGATTTGTTCGCGCATGGTGGGAAGTTCCCGCCACAAGTGTCTGCCCACCTGACAAGCACTCGGAACAATACTCAGGGCCTTATTGCGTTGTGGGTAACTACCGCTGGTTTCCCTTCTCCAAAGGCGGCAAGTTCTCGCCTTTCTACGGTGAAATTCCGCATGTAATCAATTGGCATCTCAACGGGTCGGAGTTGCGGTCATTTAGTCGAAGCGTAATTCGTAATCCCGATTACTACTTCAGGCCCGGACTTACCTACTTGAGTCGCACAACAGTCCGCACCTGCGCGATGCCGTTACCGGCAGGATCAGTCTTTGGTCACACTGGGCCGGGAATCTTCGTCGCGACGGAGTTCTTGCCCGTCGCGCTCGCGCGGTTTAACACTTTCGTCATCGATGGATTCTTGTCCGTTTCGCACGGGCAGGACGTCGAGCCAATGTCCCACCGAAAACAGTACGAAGTGGGAATTATGCAGCGTGTGCCGTGGTCAGAATGTTGCGATGAGCGGATCGAAGATCTGGTCCGACAAGCCCACCGGCACATTCTGGCCATTCGCTCGGTTGATGAAATCTCTCGGTTCTTTACAGGCAAACCATCCAACAGTGAAACGCACCTGGATTACGCCGTGGATGTGTTGTGGCAAATCGACGAAGTTGTGGCCAAGGATTACAAGGTGGATGTGCATGATCTCTTGATGAAAGGCGCGGACCGCGATGCCAAGCACGCTTCTGCCAAGCAAGGCATGCGAAAGTCGCTGAAGCTTGCCGGAGGCTTTCCCGACAAGAAGACAGCGTGTCACAACCAAATTTCCTACGCGCTCGGTTGCGCCTTCGGACGGTGGGATGTTCGCTTCGCTCTCGGCAAGCGACCATTGCCCGACGTGCCCGATGCTTTCTCGCCACTGCCGATTTGCCCGCCCGGCATGTTGACGGCAGACGGCGGTTTGCCGGCCATTGCCACACCTGTTGACTATCCCCTTTCGCAGATCGCGTGGGACGGGATTCTTGTGGATGATCCCGGCTTGGATGGCGTCCATCCCAAACCCAACGATATTGTCGAATGCGTGCGGACAGTTTGGCGACTTCTTCACGGCGACGGTGCAGAGCAAGTTGAGCAGGAACTTTGCACGACTCTCAAGGTCGAGAACCTTCGAGCTTACTTCTGCAGTGCCAATGAATTTTTCGAGCGTCATCGCAAAGCCTATCGCAAAGGTGGACGCGACGCTCCGATCTATTTGCCGCTGGCGACCAAGTCCGGACTCTACTCGCTGTGGATTTACTATCCACGACTGACGGACCAGACGCTCTACACCGCCGTCAACAAGTACGTCGGCCCGAAGATCGACGAGGTCAATCGCCGAATCGTCCAGATTGATGAAGAGTTGGCAATGAAATCAGGGCGTGAAGCCGCCGACCTGCGAATTGACCGTGAGAAGTTGCAGAGCTTTGTGACAGAGTTGGAGGCATTTCGCGTTGAGTTACTGCGGGTGGCCGGACTTCCGTATCAGCCAGACTTGAATGACGGGGTTCTGATCTGCGCGGCTCCATTGTCGGCGATAATTCCTCACAATGCTTGGGCCAAAAAGTTGCAAGAGGTCTGGAAGAAATTGTCTGACGGTGACCTCGACTGGGCGCACCTCGCCTTTTCGATCTGGCCCGACCGAGTCCGCCAGACAGCAGCAGGCGATCTTTCCATCGCCATCGCTCACGGCTTGGCGACGGGCGAGGAATTGAATGAAGTCGAGGCTGTTGCGGATGACGCAGTTGCGGACGAATCGCTCGACGACCTGGACGATGACGAAGAAGGAGACGACGACGAATGAGCGTCAGCGTGTATATCCACCGGCAACTGGTCGATCTGCTGGAAGACCGGCGAGTCGTCGTCTGGTATGATTCGGAGAAAGCATTTTGCGAGTGGGCCAGCCGCTTCTCGGCTCCGAATTGCATCGTCGTCGATACGTCCAAGTCGATTCTGGAGTCGCGTCGTCAGGCCGACGGCATTTGCATAGGGTTGAACGACGCGGACGATACCGAATTGCGGCACAAACACCTGTTGGTTTACTGCCCACAATCACGCGGTAAGACCGAAGAAGACCGCTATCAAGACCCGTTCGAGGTGTTTGCCGTCTTCGGAGCCGCCTTCGGCGACAAGGAGGCGGAAACGCTTCAGTCACTCGCCCGCCAAGCCATGCCCGAACGCGCGGCGGAGATCGACCGGCTGTTCGAGGAAGGCCGCCCCACGCTGGCGATGCTCGACAACTTGAAGGCCGGCGATTCCTACCCACTAATCAACGACTGTCTCGGAACTGAAGCTCCGTTGGACGTCGTGGCGAAAATCCTCTGCGTCAAAGGGACCGTCGCTAAAGTCGCCGCCACACCGGGCGTGATTGACGAACTTCAGCGAATGTTCCACAAGGAATTCGGGTACGCGCCCCCGGCGCGTGTGACGAAGATCGAATCCAAATTGGAGCCGCTGGGTTCCTTCGTCCTCTTGTCCGAGTTCGCGTTCGATTTGGCGGCTCCGCTGCCCGATTCGTTAGCGGGTCTCCCCGTCGCACCGCCAGTGCACAAACAGCGAATCTTTGCGCTCTGTGACCGGATGCGACGCAGCGATGACTTCCGCGAGGGTTATCTGGCGTTGGCACAGCGCTTTGAAAACGAACTGCGACTCAAAGACCAGTTCGTCGGATACGAGAAGCTCGGCGAACGAGACACGTTTCCCTTCGAGGAGCGCCACTATCTGCGACAGATTCCCACGCTGGCGGAAGCCGCAAAACTTACGGAAGCCCGTGCAGTCATCACCGCCCGCCGGAACTCCGTCTGGTCGGCATTGGGCGACCGTGCCGTGTTGTGGAAGGTCGCGGAACGTTGCATCGAGTTCCTGATCGTCGCGCAAGATAGCCAATCGCGCCTTGTCGATGGTTCGCGTCCGCTGAAGGAGCATCTCGCGGCCTATGTGGATAGAGAAATCGGGTTGTGGCGAGTTGATCAGCGGCAGCGGCTTGTCGAACAAGGTTCGGCCGACTGTGCGGAACACGACGAGATCGAACCCTTGTTTGAACTTTGTCGCCGACGCTACATCGAAATTGTCGGCAAGGCACAAGACAACTTTCAGCAGTCGCTGGAGCGAGAAGGCTGGCCACCAGAGGGAGCCATTCGACAAACGCAAACATTCGATCGACACGTTGCGCCAGAGTTGCAGGAAGGTGGGCGAGTAGCCTATTTCCTGGTTGACTCCATGCGATTTGAGATGGGATGCGACCTGGCATCGGGCTTAGCAGGTAATGGCACGGCAACCGTCGAGTCTGTCGTCAGCATCCTGCCCACCGTTACCCCTTTCGGCATGGCAGCCCTCATGCCGGGCGCCGACGCGTCGTGGAAAATTATCAAAAAAGGCGATGATCTGATCCCGTCGGTCGGAGACCAACCGCTGCCCGGAGTCAAAGAACGAATCGCCTTGCTCAAAGCCCGATTTGGCGACCGCTATTCCGACACAACGCTGGAGCAGGTGCTTTCCATCAAAGAGAAGCGACCGCCCAAACAGATTGCCGGTGCCGATTTGCTGGTCGTCCGAACTCAGGAAATGGACAGCTACGGCGAGACGATGAACCTGTATCAAGCCCG
>JBBECD010000093.1:0-5255 GCA_040881995.1 Planctomycetaceae bacterium | reverse complement strand
TATTGCCCGCAGAGAAAGATGTACAACGTTTCGCGGTCTGTTGGAATGGTCTAGTTTACCCGGTGATTTCAATTGGCGAGATCGCTGATGTGCGAGCCGATGCCGAAGCGATGAACGACGCCGAGCGCCAACGGCGCGAGCAAGTTAAAGAAGTCCACCGCGAACGCGAAAACGGAATACATTTCCGGCAAATTAAAGAACAACATGCCGTCGATCACACGTTTTGGCGAGCACCGATCAAGGTCTGTTATTTGTTGCGTCTGGGCGAGGTCCGTCTCGCTGAAGAGTCTTGGCGGCTTTGGAATGAAGGGGTCAAACGGGAGGTGAATTCGCAGAGCGTTCATATGGACGATCCGTATTTCTTATTTGCGCAACACTGGATTTGGGCGCTATTCGATCGAGGCGTGTGCGCTCACGTGCATGGCGATCATGGATTGTCGCTGGCGTCCTGCGAAATGCTCGCCGATGTCACCGAAGCGGCGCGGGCGACGGTCAAAGAGCGAGGATTCACGAAGGGGTTTTCCGGAGAGATCAGCAATTTGCCCTTTGCTTTTCTCGAGCCGTTGCCGGCTTTGCTGAAGGAGCAGCGTCGTCGCGTGAAAGAAGAGCCATATCAGACGGCGATCGAAAAGGGGCTGGAGTCGTTTGATTCCAAGGAAGAATTGATCGCCGCCTTAATTCGCGATCTCGAAAATGTCTCGGCGCGGCAGTGGCGTCAGCCGGGCGGTATTTCCTTGCAAGACGACCCGATTGTTGCCGCGCTGATTGAACAAGGCTCCGACGCGGTCGAGCCGCTTATCGATTGCATCGCGAGCGACATGCGGTTGACGCGGTCGGTGAGTTTCCATCGGGATTTCTTTTATCACCGCGAGCCAAAAGGAGTCGACGAAGCCGCACATGCCGCGATCGGTGCGATCCTCGAAACGCGCACGATACCGAGGCCATATTCGGTGTTGATTGCGCCGGATAAAGTCATGGAGCACAAGAAAGAGGTCGCGGACGAAATTCGCGAGTATTGGGACAAGGTCAAGGATACGCCGCTTACGCAGCGCTGGTACGACGCTCTGGCGGATGACGAGGCGACAGACAAATGGCTCGAGGCGGCGAATCTGATCACACGGCCGACGTCGTTCAAGACCAAAGATAGCACAATGCGCGGCGAGCCGCTCCGCGACATCAGCGATCCCAGCGTAACGGAGTTAATGGCCAAGCGGGTGAGGCAACTCACATTGAAGGACAAAGCCCCTTCGTCGAGGGAAATGTTTCGCATGCACAAGGCGTGCAACTTAGCGCTGATGTTGGCGACTTGGGACTTGGAGGGTTCTCTTCCCACGCTGCGCGAACAAATGGCCGATTGTCTCAAGACATTTGAGTCGGGATGGGAGAGTGGAAGCTGGACGACGCAAATTCTGGGATCCTACATCGCAAAGTTGACGCTCAAGCGAGTCGAAGCGGGCGACGAGGCGGCGTTGGACGAATACGCCGCGTGGGTGCGAGATGTCACTCCGCAGCAATTGGAAGGTTACGCCAGCGAGGCGTTTGAACCATTAGGGACTCATGCCGCTCATCCCGCTATCGCCGACGTGTCAGACTCGATCTTCAACGGAGAGGCATCCCCTTGGAATCCAATCATGACGGATGAAAATCTGGGCAAATACGTTTCGAAGTTGGACTTCCTTCGCACACCGATGATTAAAAATGCCGCTTTTCGGCAGCAGATTCTTCGCGGTCTCAACAACACGACAGTCGTGGGATACGTGACTATCACAGGACCGGAGCATATCCAGATCGAGCTGGCGACGGGCCGTCAGATGGGGCGAATGGTTAAGCCTAAGCCCAATGATCCTCCGCTCCCGCCCGTCGGCACGAAATTGCCCGTTCGCCTTTGCGACTATTACGCTCACGAATTACAACGGCAGAAGAGCCCCACTTTCGGCGTGTATTGGCCCGAAGCCGAGCGCGACAAAGCGGTCACCGCGTGCATGGAATTCGTCAAGAACTACAAAGCCGAAGAAGACGACGCGGAATGAATTGCGTCATTCGATGTCGCGCTGAGAGCGGGAGGTGGCGTGCGTCACTCCCGCGCAGGCGGGAGCCCAGCTTGGGAACATGAGCGGCGGGGTTTATCCCCGCCGTGCCTTTCTCTCGACGCACGAAGACGGCGGGGATAAACCCCGCGGCTCACAACAACTCCCAGAGCGGCTCGCCCTCTTCCTGCAAATGATACGGCCGGCCCTGGTTGTCCTTCGCCCAGAGATCCTGGATGCCCATCGTGTGGTACACCGTCTTGGCGATGTCGGCGGGAGTGACGCGGCGGTCGGCGGGGTAGGCGCCTTGCTTGTCGCTGCTGCCGTAGGTTTGCCCGCCGCGGATGCCGCCGCCGGCGAGGATGTCTGTGAGACAGAACGTCCAATGGTCGCGGCCGGCTCCTGAAGCTCCGCCGGAACGGGGGTCGCCGATTTTCGGCTGGCGTCCCATTTCACTCGTGATCAAAATCAATGTCGAATCGAGCAAACCGCGGTCGGAGAGATCGTCGAGCAACGCCGAATAACCCTGGTCGAATTGCGGCAACAGCATTTTCTTCAGGCATTCGAAGTTGTTGCCGTGCGTGTCCCAGCCGCCGGCGCTCGCGCACTTAAGTTCTTCGGCCCGTTTGCGGTCTTGCATCCAGTAAACGGTGATGAACGGCACACCGGCTTCGACGAGACGGCGGGCGAGGAGCAAACTCATGCCGTTGACCGACTGCCCGTATCGCTCGCGGAGTTCGACCGGTTCCTTTTCGAGATTGAAGGCGTCGGTGGTGTTGACCGATGAGAGCAGCGAGAAGGCCCGCTCCTGATGCGTCTGCCACGTCTGCGTTTCGCGATAGGCATCGAGTTCGCGCCGGGTGCCGTCGAGCTGACTCAGCAGCGATCGGCGATGTTGCAGTTTTTCGGCCGTCAAGTCACCTTCGAGAACCAACGCGGGAGCTTGAAACGAGAGGGGCGAATCGTGACTCCCCAACACGTACAGGGGATCGTGTTCGAGGCCGAGTTTTCCCGCGAACTGCCCCGCGCGGATGTCCGGCGGATTTTCGGGAATCCACGGAAACGAAATCGCGTTCGGCAGTGCGCCGCGCTGCGGAATTTTGGAGGCGACGACCGACCCGATAAACGGCCAGTCGTCCCGCTGTTGCCGCCGTTCGCCCACGACGAAGATTGTGCGCGGGTCGAGTTCGTGTCCGGTGAGATGACGGTAGTAGCCGAGATGCGAATTGGTGGGGTCGGTTCCGTCGACCGAATTGATGAGCGCCAGGTGATGCGCGCGTTGGGCCAAGAGCGGTAGATGTTCGCACAGCCGGACGCCCGGCGCCGATGTTTCGATCGGATGAAACTCGCCGCGAATTTCGGCCGGGGCGTCGGGTTTCATGTCCCAGGTATCGATTTGCGAAGCGCCGCCCGCCAGAAAAAACAGAATCGTCGATTTGGCGGTCGCATGTGGAGCGGGGGAAGGGACTGCGGCGGCGGAATGAGCCGGGCGCGGCATCAATCCGAACGGCAATCCGACCAATCCGGCACCCGAGGCGACGAGCAATCGGCGGCGCGAAATCGGCGTGGTAAGATGCCGGCCGGCCGTAAGGCGGGAAGCGGGAGAGTTCATTCGCGACTTTCAATGTCGAGAGAACGCATCAAGTTGCATCAACCAACGTGCATATAGTGTAGTCGCAGGTGGGGTTGATTGCCAGTCGTGATTCCATCATCGACGAGGATTGAAAATTGTCCGTTCCTGAACCGTCCCATGCATGGCAGGCTCTTCGACATCTGTCATGGGAACCAGCGGACTTCCCGCTTGGAAACGCCCACCTGACGCGTGTTGTTGACATGTATGTCATACAGAATTATTATTGAAGACATGGCAACCGTCATACTCAAATCGTCGGCGGCGGAACCACTCGAAGCCCTGGTCGAGCCGATTCACGGTCGTTAAATCATGAAATCGATCACGATCGAGAATAAAAAATACGTGCTTGTGCCGCGCGAAGAATATGACCGCCTGGTGAAAATGTCCGAGCTTCCCCCGCTTCCCGAGCCTGATCGTCAGGGACGCTATCCGGCCCTGCACTACGCCCGCGTCTCGCTGGCCCGCAAGTTCATCAGGCGTCGAGTCGCCGCGGGGCTGTCGCAGCGGGAACTGGCAAAGCTGGCCCAGATCCGTTACGAGACCATCTGCCGGATTGAAACGGGGAAGACGTCTCCCAAGGTCGAGACGGTGGATCGAATTCATCGCGCGTTGCTGCGCGTTGAAAAGAAGATCAAGGGATGACGAGGATGGCGAACCTGCCGGCACATCGTGCGTGCCGGGCTGATCTGCCGGCGGCCGATCTCGATCCGTAGCCCCCCATCCGATGCGCGCGTGACCCACGGATTTTCAGTCCTGCCGTCGCGCAACGGAGCTATTTCGCCCTCCTGCAACATACCCATGCCGTTCATTTGGTCATGATGATTTCGCTGTTTCCCGCGTTGATTTTAATATTTTCACGTTTTCCGTGAAAATATGAATTCATATTCCGCGTTGTCCGATATATAATCATCGCAGATGGATTTGCATTGCTGATTCGTCAAGCGCAAGGCGGGCCATGATGGAAGTACGATTCGCGAACAAGATACTGCAACGGCTGGAGCAGGACATCGACTTCACCGCTGGATTTGCGAAGGACATCGTTCGCGCCTTCCGCATGCGGATGCAATTCATCCGCGCGGCGACCGACGAACGGGCATTCTATGCGATGAAATCCCTGCACTTTGAGAAGCTCCACGGAGACAGAAAACATCAGCACTCGATGCGTCTCAACAGCCAATGGCGATTGATCATCGAAATCGAAAAGGGTCAACCCAAAAATAGGCTGGTCATCGTCGAGATCGTGGATTATCACTAAGAAATCCTAACATAACCTCTGTACTACTAACGAACAGAATTTGCGCACGGCGCGTAAATTTTTCGATGCCGAAAACGCAAGATCAATTCCATTCATGAGTTGCGAGCACAGTCGTCGTGCCTGTGACTTACACTTCATTCGTGACTTTTATCTGCGAAAATCTGCAGACAATGCCTGATGTCTGCCGCCAGTGAAAGGCAGGTTTCACGCAAAGGCGCGAAGGCGCAAAGAAATCCAAAACTATTGCCTCGGCAAGTCGAACTCTTCCCTTTGCGCCTTTGCGAGCTTTGCGCCTGTTATGTAGAGCCTTGTCAAGCCGGAATCCAGTTTCGCCGTCGGC
>JBBECD010000092.1:27348-32944 GCA_040881995.1 Planctomycetaceae bacterium | reverse complement strand
CCGCCATCTTTCCACATGCGGCGAATCGGTTGGCATCGTCACCGGTTTTTTCATTCCGGCGGCGGCGACTCCATCCGCCGAAACCGACGGACCGCCCGGTGCGGCGCTGCTCGCCGCGGCCCTCGCACAACGGGGGATGCAGAGTTATCTCATCACCGACGAACGCTGTCGCAGCGCCGTGCTCGCGGCGGGAAAAGCATACGGCATCGGCGACGATCGCATCCTCACGGCGCCGCATCGTTGCGGCGACTGGTCGCGCGAATTCTTTACCAACGGCGTCGGACGGAACCTGACGCATCTCATCGCCGTCGAACGGGTCGGCCCCAGTCATACGCTTGAATCGCTACAAGTACAAATTCGATCGGGTGAGGCACCGCTTGAAAAATTTACAAACTCGGTTCCGGAGGAAGAACGAAACCGCTGCCACAACATGCGCGGCGCGATCATCGACGAATTCACCGCCGACTTGCATCGGCTGTTCGACGACTTGCCGCGGTATCGGCCCGACGCGCGGACGATCGGCATCGGCGACGGCGGGAACGAAATCGGCATGGGAAAACTCCCCTGGGAAGTGCTGACGGAACATCTTCCCGGCGCGACGGCGCCGCTGATTCCGTGCCGCGTCGCGACCGACTGGAACATTCTGGCCGGCACCAGCAATTGGGGGGCTTTTGCCTTGGCGGCAGCGACATTACTGCTCGCCGGACAGGCGGAGAAGCTCGCCCGATGGAACAGCGCGCACCAACAACAAGTGCTCGAAATGATGATCGCGGAAGGCCCGGCGGTCGACGGCGTCACGCGGCTGCCCGAGGCGACAGTCGACGGTTTACCGCTGCTGACGTACCTGCAGCCCTGGCAGGGAATTCGCCGATGCCTCCAACTCGAACCGTGACGATATGCCGTCGCCGTCGCCTTATTTTCGCGCCGTCTGTCAAGTCCGGTTTTCGCTTCGCCGGCGATCTCCCCCCGCGAGGAAAATCGATTTCCGCAAATTCGAAAAACGTGGCCGAAATCCTCTGGAGTCAAATTTGAGGAATTGGTAAGTTTCAGAAGTGGGGTGAGCAATACAACATGTTGCAGCCGCCGCTGGTGTGACAACCGTCTTCGATAGACGGGGTTCAGAAAACGAGACGGAACACATGACAGGTTACACGGTACACACCGGGTCGAACGAACAATTCAGCGAAGGCTGGGACAAAATCTTCGGCGGCGGAAAAAAGCCGAAGTCGTCCGCCGGTTCGGCCGCGAAAACATCGAAGAAATCGGCCGCCAAATCCACCGCGAAGAAAACTACTCGCAAAGTCAAAGCCCGAAAGAAATCCAAATCCTGAACCATTACGCCATCCGGCAAACGGTTCGCGTCGCCGACAGGGACGTCGCCGCCGCGAATCAGCCCGTCAAGTCGCCTTAACTCATCTCGATTCCCGTCTCCACAACTCGTCTCATCTCAGTCGAAAAATTCGTCGTTCCACAGGCCCCTGGCCGTTGGAATTCCCCTGAACGATCCTCTCTCTGTGAACATGGAGGTAACAGTGTCGGATCAACTTGCCCCCCGTCCGTCGCTCGAAAGTCAAACCCTGTCGCATCAGTCCGCCGCCGACGTCGATGAAGAATTCGAAGAAATCACCAGCGACGAAGTCGACCGCATCGTCGCGGCGCTGGACGATCTGATCGATGCCTGCCACAGCGAAAACATCAAGTTCTTCCTCGAAGAAGCCGCCTCAAACATCTTCCATCTCGTCTACGACAAGGAAGATATCTCCGAAGCGGCGTAATCACGGTCCGATCCCATTGACGCCCGCCACAACGCAAACGGGCCGCGGAAGTCAATTCTTCCGCGGCCCGTGTTTTTAGGATGTCGGATCGCCGAGCGGGAAAATCAGTTGTTTTCCGATTCGCTTTCGGAAGATTCTTTCTTTTCGTCCGCATCGTCGTCTTTCGATTCGGAGTCCGCATCGGAATCTTCTTCGACTTCAACCGTAATGATCTTGGCATCGACGTCGACGTCGATCACTTTGCCGAATTCGATCGCTTCCGAAAACTTCACGATGTCCGCGACCGGGCCGACTTCGACGCTCAGCAGGTCTTCGACTTTCAGCGTGGTAACGCTCTCCTTGGCGGCGTCCGGATCATCGGCGGCCGCGGTCAGCGCTTCTTCGATTTTGACGGCGGCATCGTCGTCGATTTTGCCGCGAACCATCACGGTCACCAGATCGGTCGGTTCTTCACCGAGAGGGCTTCCGGGGCCGGCCATGCTGCCCCCCATCGCCATCATCATAATGGGAGCGGCCGCCTGTTGGATCGTCTGAGCCAGTTCCTCCCGCGTTTCTGCCGCTTCGAGACTGCTCGCAATCTGATCGACTTGACCGAGGACGGCGAGAACCTGATCTTTCTGGGCCGCAATCATTTCGGGGGAGATCGCCGCGATTTGCGTCTTGGCCTGTTCGATCGAACTCGCAAACTGTTCCTCAAAGTCTTTGGGGATCCAGTATCCCTCGACGCGCACCATTTCTAATTCCTTAGGTTCTTCGCCCGGCGCTTCGAGCTGAACCGTCGCGGTATCCCCTTCAGAACTGACGACGGTCACCGTCGTTTGATCCAGCTTGTCGAGGAACTCGGACTGCACCGGAACATTGGGCATCATCGTGGCCATGCCGAGGATTTGCGCCATCACGCTGGAACCGGTGCCGCGCAAGAATTCGCCGCCGTGGAACTCCTTGAGTTTTTCGAGATCGGACAATTCGCTCTCGGTGATCGTTTTCAGCAACGCGATAATGGCGTCGAAGCCTTGTTCCCGCTGTTCGGCATTGAGCGGCGCCGCTTCGAGATTAGGATCGGCCAGAATCAATTCCTTTTTCGCTTCCAGAGCGCTGACCAGATGATTCAACACTTCGAAGGTGCGATTCCAGATTTCGGGATCCATCTTGCCGGCGAACTCTTGCACCAGACCGTTGACCTCTTCGCGGTAGCTGGGAGGCATGAAATTCCACGAGACCTCGAGCTGCTGATTGCGGATGCCCTGAATCATCGCCAGCATGGCGGCGTCGGGAGTTTCAGCCGGGATGTCCGATGCGACGACTGGCGGCGTTGTGGTCTTCGGCGGCGCGGGCTTCGTGTTGGAAGCCAATGCATCGTCGTCGTTTGCGTCGTCGGTCGGGGGCGGGGCGTCGTCGATGGGCATGTCGGCCGCGTCGGTCGTGGCGGTTTGATCCGCATCGGACGTCGGAGCCCCGGCTTTATCCATGTTCATCGGATCGGCGGGATTGGTCGTCGCCGCGGCGTCGGGCGCGGGCTTTTCAGCATCGCCGCATCCGGCCGCCATCCAGAGACTGGACGATACCAAGCACAACAAGAAGAGTTTTTGCAACATGAGTGGGGATCCTTAGTGAGGAAAATGGGTGACGCCGAGCAATGCAGCATCGATTCGGAGACGTTTTATGGTGCGATCCATCAGCGGATATCTTATCTGAGTGTGCGGCAAATCGCCTTACGGAGCGAGAAAAAACCGTCATTTTTTTTCATTTTCCGCCGAGGGAAAACGGCCGTGAAATTCTGCCGTGACGAATGATCGAAAGTGAAATGAACGCGGCGATTCCCCCCTCGCCGATTGGAAACGGTCTTGATCGTAGCCCGAAGCGCATGTTTTGAAGTTGTGCATTTCACCCTCTCCCCGACTTTCGTAAGAAAGCCGGGGAGAAGGAAAATACGCGCAACTTCAAAAACTCACGCTTCGAGTCACCATTCCTACCCGCCGACGAAAAGTCGATGAGACAATAGTGATATCAGGGAGGTGAGCAATGCGGGAAGTGTACGCCAGATCCGAATAATACCTTCTGGATCCCTACGCCTCCACGCCGCCACGCTCAGTTTCTCCTCCGATCCGTCATCGGGGCACGCGAAGACGAGAAGAGTTGTTAACGCGGAGACGCAGGGACGCAGAGCCGCGCGGAATGCCGAAAAATTTCTGGATCAATATGGCGTAATGTGAAGTGCGTAAGGGCATTGCGCACTATTCTCTTGACGCACTTTCCCGACCTGGTGGAGTTTTCTGATTAATCGGTTTCCGTAATTTGAGTTGAATTTGCGGATTATTCTCATGGGAAACTGCCGCCGGCGTCGATGAATAGAGACGTGACAAACTCGCTGGGGGGCGAGGAAAATCGTCCCATGATTTACGGCATGTACCTCTCGGCACAAGGCGCGGACGTTCAGGCACGGCGTCTCGACGTCATTGCCAACAATCTCGCCAACGCCTCGACCACGGGATTCAAGCGCGACTTGGCGCTCATTCAGTCGCATCCCCCCTTCTCAAAAATCAACGGCAAAAACGCCGACCCCGATGCGGTCAAGAATGCGACCGGCGGAACCACCCTCGCCGGCATCGCGACCGACTATCGCGACGCCTCCCTGACCGATACGGGAAACTCGCTCGATCTGGCGATCCGCGGCCCCGGTTTCTTCCGCGTCTCCGACGGCGAGCAGCAGTACCTCACCCGGGCCGGCAACTTCGCGATGAACGCGAAAGGGGAGGTCGTGACGCAAAGTCACGGCCTGAGCCTGATGAACAGCTCGGGGACGCCGATCAGCATCCCTTCGAACATCAGCAAGATCGTCGTCGGCGAAGACGGCGGCGTCACCGGGCTAGTGCAGGGAACTCTCGAACCGATCACGCTCGGCAAGGTCGGCGTGGTCCAGCCCGAGTCGTTCGATCGACTGCAGAAAATCGGCGAGGGACTTTACGTCGACGACGGCTCTGCCGAACAGGCGGGAAACGAGGTCTCCGTCCAACAAGGTTTTCTCGAAGCCTCGGGAACGCGGCCGATGCAGGAAATGCTCGAAATGATCGAGACGTCGCGCGTGCTCGAAATGAACGTGAATTCCATTAAGTTGCAGGACGAATCGCTGGGGCGATTGTTACAGGCGATGCCCAACCGCTGAGAAGCCATTGAAGGACGGCGGGCACAACTCAAAACACTCAACATGAAACGACGCGAACACGCGACGCGAAAAAGAGTCTCAACATGGCAGTCAGTGCATTAAATACCGGCGCTTCGGGAATGAGCGCCAACATGTTCAACCTCGACGTCATCGCCAACAATCTGGCCAACTCCGGCACGACCGCCTTCAAACGGTCGCGGGCGAACTTCGAGGACATGATTTATCAGCAGATAAAACTTCCCGGTACGCAAACCACTTCGGGACAGTTGACCCCCGTCGGTTCGGCAGTCGGACTGGGAACCCGGTTGCAGAGCACGCAGCTCGATTTCCTCACCGGAACCCCCGTGACCACCGGCCGGCCCCTCGATCTGATGATCAACGGCGAGGGGTTTTTCGGCGTGACCGACGGAACCGAAACCACCTACACCCGCGCGGGAAACCTGACGGTGAACGACGCCGGCAACCTGGTCGTCGCCTCGGCCCGCGGGATGACGATGGTCTGGTCCCGCGTAATCGTCGCGGTTTGCGCCCCGTCGAAATTGACCGGCAGGTCGAAATATTCCTTGGCGAGCACCGCCCGGTTCCTTTCGGTCACGGCAATCCAGTAACGATAGGTCCGGCCATCGCCCCGGGCCTGCGGTCCTCGGCCGATATTGAA
>JBBECD010000092.1:0-27338 GCA_040881995.1 Planctomycetaceae bacterium | reverse complement strand
CCGGCAACCTGGTCGTCGCCTCGGCCGACGGCGGCCGATTACTCGATCCCCCGATCACGATTCCCCAGAACGCGATTAACGTGTCGGTTTCCGCCGACGGCGTGGTCTCTTACATGCAACAAGGGACGCCCGATCCGATTCAGGCGGGGACGATCAACTTGTACCGGTTCATCAATCCGCAGGGTCTGATTCAGCGGGGCGACAACCTGTATTCGCCGTCACCCGCCTCGGGGCCGGCTCAACTGTCGAATCCGGGACAGGATGGCGCGGGATTGATCACTCAAGGATTTCTGGAATCCTCGAACGTCGAACCGGTCCGCGAACTGGTCGATCTCATCAAGACGCAGCGCAACTTCGAATTGAACAGTCAAACCGTCCAAGCCGCCGACCAGGCGCTGCAACTCGTCGCGAACCTGAGACGGTTCTAATTGAGGGATGAGGGGGCCTTTCGGTTAGCCGCGACTCGCTTTCTTTTAGCCCCCGGCGAGTCGCCGGGGGTATCGTGCGCGAAAAATCCCCCCGGTCATTGACCGGGGGCTAAAAGGCGAAGCGGAAGCTTCGAAGACCTTGCGTCCCCAAGCGGAGCTTGGGAACGAGAATGGGTGAAATTATGAATCAACGTCAAATCATTATCGCGATCTGCAGCCTGCTGGGGGGGGTGTTGTGCTGCGCCGGGTCGCCGGTGTTGGCCAAAGATCGCCTGGTTGCCGGTTCGTCGCGCGGGACGATTGAGTTGATCATCCGCCTTCGCGAAAAAACATCGAGCGCCAACAGCCTCGTGCGGCTGGGGGATTGTGCCGAGATCGTCACCGACGACGAGACGCTCCAACGGCAACTCGAAGAACTGACGTTATTCCCCGCTCCCCCCGGCGGCCGAAAAGTGAGCGTCGACTACGATTGGATCAGAGCCCGGCTGAACGCTCACGGCATCAATCTGGCCCGCGTGGAATTCACCGGCAGCCCGCTGGTGACCGTCGTCGGCCCCGAACTCGACGAGCAACCCGTGCGGAAAATCGCCGCGGCGAAACCGGTCATCCAAGTCGTCGAACACCGCGTCGTCGAAAAATCGCTGACGCATCGCGACCGCGACCGCGCCCGGAAGTACGTCGCTGAGTTGATTCGCAGAAAATTGATCGAGCACGATGCCGGTTGGAACGCCGCCGAGATCGTGACGACGTTAAACGACGACGACGTCGAACTCGTGAACTCGGCGGTATCGGGGACGTGGGACGTACACTCCGCCTCGGAGGCGGAATCGACCGAAGCCGGCTACGTGCAACTCTGGACGTTGTCGTTCGCCGATCGCGCAGGAACGAAGCAAATGGTGGCGGTCACCGCCGAGATTCTTCCTCCTCCGCAGATTCTTACGCTCAAACACAACGTTCCGTCGGGTTATGTCTTGCAGGCGAACGATCTCGAATGGTCCCCCTCCTCGCGTCGCGACGTCGACGTCGTCCGCTGGGAGGAAGTGGTCGGCAAGGAGACAGTCCGCCCGCTTCGTGCATTGGCACCGCTGACAAAAAAGGACGTCCGCCGGCAGATTCTCGTTCGCCACAACGATATCGTGAGCGTGACGGTCAACATTCGCGGCATTCGAGTGAGTAAAGAATTCAAAGCCAACGCACAGGGAGGATTGGGTGAGACGGTCCCTTTGACATCGCTCGACGGTCGTCAGAAAATCACTGCTCGCGTTACCGGACTGCACGAAGCCGAGGTCGTTACCGAGCCGCGCACGGCGTTACCCGTAGCGGATCTCTCCGAAGAACAACCGACCGTTCCTCGCCCGCCGCAAGAAACAGCGGATGACGCCGCCGATTCATCGCCAACAACGGGAGGCATTCGCATCAGCATCGGCGATGCCCGCGCCGAGGAGACCGATGGTCCCAAACAGTTGAACAACGACGGCAGCGCGCAGCCGCTGCAGCCGCCGCGCCGATGGAAGCAAACCTCCGCCATGCCGGCGGTCGCACCCGTCGCCCGCCGCCAATCTCCCGTGAATGACGCACATCATGTCAGGCCGTGAAATGCCCTTACGCAAAGCCAACCCGATTCGAATCGGCCTGAAATCTCTCGCCGTACTCGGCGTTTGTCTGTTCATTTCAAGCATCGGCCAGGCGCAAGAATCGCGGCCGAGGCGGCTGACGGCGGCTCAATATTCCGCTGCGTCCGGCGCGCAAACGCGCATCGTGGCGCCGGTCGACGCGACGGCAACGTCGGCAAAAGCAACAAACTCGCCGCAGCGAAGGCCCACCACTCTCGCGGCGAAAGCGCCTTTGCAAGCCCCAGCCGACGCGCAGACGGGCGAAAGTACGTCCCCCCACGCCGTGCAGTATGAGTCGATTTCTATCAAACGCCCGACGAAGTCGCGACACATGCGGGACTTTTCGTGGATCTACATCGATCAGCCGCAGCCGCGCGAAGTCAAAGAACACGACATCATCACGATCGTCGTGGACGAGAAAAGCGAAGTCACACAGAATGCCACATATACCCGTCAGCGGATGGGGCAACTGAAAGCCGAACTCAAGGAGTTCGTACGGCTGGATGACGAGTTGAACCTGGCCACCGCGGCCACCAATCAGCCGACCATCGACGGAACTTTGCAGTCGCGACTGCAAAGTTCGGGCAACACCGTCGATCGCGAGGGGATCAGATATCGCATCGCCGCCACCGTGGTCGACGTGCTGCCGAACGGCCATCTCGTGCTCGAAGCCCGCAAAAGCATTCGCGCGAATTTCGACGTCTGGGAATATACGCTCACCGGCATTATCCGCAGCGAAGACGTGAATCGCGACAACACCGCGCTCAGTGAAAACATCGCCAATCTGCACATCGTCAAGCGGCAGCGGGGACGCGTCTTCGACGCCACGAAACGACCGTGGGGCATCTTCCTGTGGGATATGTTAATGCCGTTCTAATGTCTCGGAAAAACCAACTGCCATGAACCGATTCTCGCAACCATTTCAGAGCGGAGCAACATCTCGCCTGCGTTCGAACGCCTCCCGTTGTGTCGTGAGCGCCGTTCTCGCCGTGTGCAGCCTCTGCATCGGCACGCCTGCGTTCGCCCGCACCCGGCTGGAAAACATCTGCACGGTCTACGGCCAGCAGGAAATCAAACTGATCGGCATGGGACTCGTCGTCGGCCTCAACAAAACCGGAGACGGCGGCAAGAATCAATCGACGATGATGGCGTTGGCCTCGGTGATGAAACTGAATAATCTTCCCGTCATTTCCCCCGAACAGTTGCGCGACGCCGACAACGTCGCGCTGGTGATGATCGAAGCGACCATCCCGCGCACCGGAATCCGCCGGGGACAAAAACTCGATTGTTACGTCAGCTCGTTTCTGGGAGCGAAAAGCCTGCGCGGCGGGCGGTTGCTCGCCGCGGCGGTCGAAACCGCCGACATTCAAGATGACGCCGTCGTGGGCCTCGCCTCGGGACCGATTTACATCGAAGGAGACGGCCCGCTGACGAGCGGCAAGATTCCGGGAGGATTGAACGTTGAAGAAGACTTCATCTCGCCGTTCGTCGATACCGAACACGGATATGTTATTACGCTGCTGCTCGACAAGGATCATGCGAGTTTCAACGCTGCGGGTGAAGTCGCGCACGTCATTAATGAAGAGTTCGGCAAGGAAGTCGAACGCGAAATCGCGCGAGCCGTCGGACCAGGGACCGTCGACGTCACGATTCCCGAACAGTATCACGTGGCCCCGGTCGACTTCGTCGCCGAAATTTTGAAGATCGGCATCGACAACCCGCAACCGGAAGCCCGCGTGATCGTGAACGCGAAGACCGGCGTGGTCACCGTCACGGGAGACGTCGAAATCAGCCCGATTGTCATCTCTCACAAAAACCTGATGATTGAAATCGGAGGCGCCGCTCCGCCACGCGGTTCGTCGTTTGCCGAAATTCCCAAGATCGATCCGCAGAACCGGGAAACGCCGCAACAGTTTCGCGATCTCGTGGCGGCCCTCAAGCAGTTGCAAGTGCCGCCGGCGGACGTGATCGAAATCATCCGCCTGATTCACGCCTCGGGCCGGCTGCACGCCGTGTATGAGGAGCAATAACCGTCATGTCAGGACTTTCAGCCGCCTCTTCGGTCAATTCACTCTCCGCCGTCAATTCATTAGGCCGGTCGGCGGACGTGGCGTCGAAAGTCGCATTGATGACGAACGACATACCGCCGCCGTTCGCCGCCGCATTGAGCAGATCGGGCAGCGGTACGGAAGCAAACGCCGATTCCGCAAACCCGCCGGCTTCTTCCTTAACCGATAAAATCGACAAAGACGACCCCGTCCGCAAAGCTTTCCAGGACTTCGTCGCCGGCACATTTTACAAGCAGATGTTCAAGGCATTACGCAGCGGACAAGACAAACCAGCCTATCTGCACGGCGGCGCCGCCGAAGAAATGTTCCAGGGCCAGCTCGACCAGCAGGTCGCCGAAGATCTCGCCGCCAATCACGGAAGTTCCTTCTCCGATTCGCTTTATGAGTCGTTCAAGCGGCAGTTGAACGGCGGACAGTTCTCCGCGACAGCTTGAAATGCCGGTTCCGTCCACGCGTCTCGCCGCGGGCCCACGTTCTCGTTAAGGGAACGAATGCCGGCCCGACGTCCCTTCCGTCAGAATGTTAAACTCTGACGGTTATACATGGACGTGACGAATTCGCTGCTCTCAACGGTTATTCCTTCGGAAGTTATTCGTCCGGTCAGGACGACATTAACTGATGAGAGGGAACGATCGTCTGTTCCCGCTGCGCACCAGCGAACGATGTCCCGCCTTCGTTCGCCGAACGAGAGCGAACTATCGACCCATGAACGCG
Organism: Planctomycetaceae bacterium; assembly: GCA_040881995.1. GTDB lineage: Bacteria > Planctomycetota > Planctomycetia > Planctomycetales > Planctomycetaceae > JAQCEJ01. Next base: position 22,514 of record JBBECD010000092.1, on the reverse strand, counting down.
AAACGACCGAACTCCGGCCGACCGACGTCGGCGTCAGCCACTTCGTCACGAACGATTCCGCCGGCGGCGACGCCGCGAACTCCCGCGCAATTGCTCGTCGAGATCCAGCAGCTCGTCGCGGAACTGCTGACGACCGGCGAAGAATTGTTGCAGCATTACGAGCGGAAGTCGTCCGCGATGCAGCGGGCCTCCGCGGAGGAGATGCTCAAACTGACGGAGATCGAACTGACGCTGACCCAGCGCCTCGAACGAGGATTGAACAAACGCCGGGCGATCCTCAAAGACGCGGGCCAGTTGCGTCTGCCGCATCGCTCGCTGCGAGAATTGATCGCCCAGTTACCGGATGCGCCGTCGGAAGAACTGAACGCCGCGCTCTCGCGCATCCAACAGCGGTCGCAACAACTCAGGTTAATCGGCTGGTCGCATTGGGTCGTCGCGCATCGCACGCAAGCGCATTACAACGAACTGATCGACCTGATCGCCCAGGGAGGGCATCGCTCGCCGACATACAGCCAGCACGCGCAGCGCGAAGGAAAAGGAGGCGTGCTGCTGGACACGTCGATTTGAATCGAAGGATAAAGGATGAGGGATGAAGGATGAGTCAGCATTCTTCATGGTAACCCGAAGCGTCAGCGAGGGAGCCTTTCGACCGGCGGGTGGCACTAGCGGCTTGTCCGCCAGTGTGCTTTGAACGCCGAATCACAGTCGACGAAGCAGAGCTTCGAAGACGAGCGTCCCCAAGCGGAGCTTGGGAACGAGAATTGGTATCCCGACGCATAAGCGAGGGAGCCTTTCGAACGATGAATCGCCGGCCCGAGCCGGATTGACGAAAGAGGATCACATGGGTCTCAACGGGGCATTAGCCGCCGTCGGCAGAAGTCTGGAAATTTTCAGCACCGGCATTCAGGTCGCCGGTCAGAATATTTCCAACAGCTCGACCCCCGGCTACATCCGCGAAAAACTCAACGTCAGCACCGGGCTCCCCTATCCGAGCGGTTCGCTCATTCTCGGGACCGGAGCCAAGGCGGACGGAATCAAACAGCAGATCGATCTCTATCTCGAATCCCGCATCCACAGCGCCAACTCGGAAGTCTCCGCGTCGAGTTCGATCTCGTCTATCTATAAACAGCTCGAAGCCGAACTCAACGCGCTCGGCGACGGCTCGCTCTCCGACCTCGTCGGCGGATTTCTCGCCACCATTCACGACGTCGTCAATCAGCCCGAGTCGACGTCGTTTCGGCAATTCGCCGTGCAAGACGGAGCGACGCTGGCCGGCCAGTTTCAATCGCTCCGCGCGCGCATTGACGATTTGCGGTCGGCGCAGACGATCACCGTCGACGCCTCGGTTCAGGAGGCGAATCGGCTGATCGATCAAATCTATAAACTCAATTACGACATTCAGCGGTCAGAACTCGGCGGGCTGATCGACAGCGATGCCGGTGCGCTGCGCAGCCAGCGTTACGAGGCGCTCACGCGGCTTTCCGAAATCATGCCGATTCAATTCAACGAGCGCAGCGACGGCACGGTCGACGTGCGCACCCCCTCCGACTACATCATTCTCGCAGGGAGTTATCAGCATCTCACGACCTCGACCGAACTCGATCGCGGCGTCAACGTGACGTACGTCCGGCTGGAACACACCGGAACCGACGTGTCGCATCTCGGCGGCGAACTGAAGGGAATCATCGAAGGACGCGACGACGTGCTGGGAGGGTTCGTCGACGACCTCGACGAATACGTCGCCAGCTTCATTCAAGAGTTCAACAAAATCCACGCTTCGGGGCAGGGGGTTAAAGGATTTTCTAACGTCACCGGGACGTATACCGTCTCCGATGCCGCCGCGGCGCTCAACGACGCCGGGCTGAAGTTTGCACCCGATCACGGCAGCTTCGAATTCACCGTCACCAATCAGCAGACCGGCATCGCCGAGGCGGCGATCATTAACATCGATCTGGACGGCATCGGCGCCGATACCTCGCTCGAAGGTTTGCGCGACGCGCTTAACGCCGCCAATCCGAATATCACGGCGAGCATTACGAGCGATAGCCGCTTGAAGATTACCGCCGGGAGCGGTTACGAATTCAGTTTCGGCAACGACACCAGCGGCGTGCTGGCGTCGCTGGGGATCAATACGTTTTTCACCGGTGAAAATTCGACCGACGTCGCCGTCAATTCCGTCGTCGCGAACGATCACCGCTACTTCGCCACGGCGCGCGGCGGCGGAGCGTCCGACGGCGGCAACGCCCAGTTGCTCGCGGAGTTTATCGATAACCCGGCAGCGGGTCTGCAGAACGTCAGTCTCAGCGAATACTACAACACGCTGGTCTCGACGATCGCCCAGTCATCCGCGACCAGCACCGCCTTGACTAAGGGCCTTGAGTCGTACCAGGATTCGCTCAACAGCCAACGCGAACAATTCTCGGGCGTGAGTCTCGATGAAGAGGCGTTAATGATGATGCAATTCCAACGCTCCTACCAGGCCTCGGCCCGATTGATCAGCGTGATTGATGAGTTGTTTGATACGTTGTTGAATATATAGATATAGGATGTCGGTGGTCGATCGAGTCGAGAAATGATGGTTTCTCTACAATGTTTAAGTCGTGATTCTTCCGCCCCAAAGGGGCACCCACAAACTAGCCCAGGGCAACGCCCTGGGTGGGCGGGCCACAAATTATAGATAAGCCCTGAAGGGGCGAAACAGGCGGGCCAATCATGCCGCAGTCTCTCGTTAAAAACTATCTACACCTAATCTACAGCACAAAACTCCGCATGCCCTGGATCCCCAAGGAAGTTCAACCTCATCTTTACGGATACCAGTCCGGCACATTCTTCAAATGGGAAAGCCCGGCAATTATCATCGGCGGCGTCGAGGACCATGTCCACGCCTTGTTTGCGTTATCAAAAAACCACGCGTTGAAAACGATCGTGGAAGAAGTGAAAAAAACCAGTTCCAAGTGGATGAAGTCAGATGGATCGATGAACCCCGATTATTATTGGCAGAACGGTTACGCCGCGTTTTCGGTGAGTCAGTCGAATCTGGCTGAGGTATGACGCTACATCGAGAATCAAGAAGAGCACCATCGCACGATGTCATTCCAGGATGAAATGCGGGCGCTGTTCAAAAAGCATGGTATTGATTTCGACGAACGTTATGTGTGGGATTGAGGGGATCCTGTTTCGCCCCTTCAGGGCTTATCTATAGATGGGCTCGCTACCCAGGGCGTTGCCCTGGGCTAGTTTGTGGGTGCCCCTTTGGGGCGGAAGATTAGGAAATGAGCTTAGGACCAATACTGCCCGGACGATTGCCGACTTCGCTGGTTACCTCGCGGCTGACGCGGGATATTCAGGCGAGTTCGACGGCGCTGGCGCGGCTGCAGGATCAGATCGCCAGCGGGAAGAAATATTTTCTCCCCGGCGAGAATCCGACGTCGTCCATTCGAGCTCTCATTCTGCAAAAGACGCTCGACTCGCGTAACCAGATTCAAGCGAACATCAGCACCGATCGCACGTTTCTGGCGAATACCGAATCGACCCTGGCACCGGTGTCCGATCTCCTCAACCGGGCGAAAAGTGCGCTGCAGGCGGGACTGGGAAGTTCATCGACCGACGTCGAGCGGGCCGCCCTCGCCGACGAAGTCGCCACCATGTTGCAAGGAGCGCTCGGCATCGCCAACGCGAATTTCCAGGGGAGATACCTCTTCGCCGGCACGCAAAATTCTCAGCCGCCGTTTCAATTGATCGGCGGCGCCGTCCGCTACGTCGGCGACAGCGGCGCGATCAATTCCTTCATCGACGTCAACACGCTCGTGGCCAATAACGTCGACGGGGCCACCGCGTTCGGTGCGCTGAGTGCACAGATCGGTTCGGATATCAACCCGGCGTTGACCTCCTCCACCCGCATCAGCGATCTGCTCGCCGGCCGTGGAGTGACGCTCGGAAAAATCGAACTCACGCTCGACGACGGCGTCAACCCGGTGCAGACCGCGATCGTCGATTTGACCTCGGCCGAGACCATCGGCGATATCGAGACGCGGCTCGAAAACGCCTTCGCCGGGAGCCCGATCACTCTCGATGTCGATATCGACTCGACCAGTCAGATGGGCATTCGCTTGACGCCTTCCGGCGGAACCATCGCCATCGCCGACGTCACCGGTTCGACCGTCGCCCGCGATCTCGGCATCCTCGGCGGTCCCGCCGCGTCGATCGTCGGCAGCGACCTCGACCCCGCGCTCACGATTTACACGTCCGTCTCCGCACTCAACGGCGGGACCGGCATCGGCAGCACAATCGGCACGGGACTGCTCATCGACAACGGCATCACGTCGAAGACCGTCGACCTCTCGTCGGCCAACACGGTGCAGGATGTTCTCAATACGCTGCGGCAGTCGGGCCTCGACCTCGTTGTCGGCCTCAATACCGGTCGTAACGGCATCGCTATTTCGAGCCGGCTGAGCGGCAAACAACTGACGATCGGCGAAAACGGCGGCACCAACGCAGCCGGCCTCGGCATTCGCACGATGACGTCCGACACGTTTTTGTCCGATCTCAATCTCGGAGCCGGCGTGATTCAGGACGGATCGGAGACGATCAACATCACCCGGCGCGACGGCACAAGCGTCGCCGTCAACATTCAAACCGCCGTCACCGTGCAGGATGTCATCGACGCCATTAACGCCGTCGACGATTTTTCCGGCGCGACAGCGCTGTTCGCGAGGTTCAACACCGTGGGCAACGGGATCGAAATCGCCGACGGCAGCGGCAGCGGTCCGCTGATCATCGACAACAACGCCGTCGCCGCCGCACTCGGCATCGCCGGGACCGAGAGCGGCAGCGACCCGGCCGCCTTTCTCACGGGGAGCGACGTGCATCCGCAAGAGACCGGCGGCGTGTTCAGCATTCTGTTGGAGCTCGAAAAAGCCTTGCGATCGGGCGACAATAAGACCTTGTCGCGGCTCGAGTCGCAATTGACGCAAGAGATCGGCCGGTTCAATCTCGTGCGCGCCGAGACCGGCAGCAAATTGAAATTGCTCGACACCGTCGAAAGCCGCCTGCAGGACAATAACTTGCAGATCCAGGAAGCGCTGTCGAACGAAATCGACACCGACATCACCGAAGCAATTTTGATGCTGACGCAGCAACAGGCCAACTTCGAGACCACGCTCAAAGTCGCGGCTCAGACGTTTAGTCTGAATCTGCTGAATTTTATTTGATCGCGGCTGGGGACCGGGGTGCGGGTGACATGATTAGCCCGAAGCGCCAGCGAGGGTTCTTCATCGATCAGAAAGGCACCCTCGCTTGCGCTTCGGGCTAGTATGAAGCACACTGCGCGGGATGTCCCTGGCCATGAATAAATCCGGGCTAATGGTTGCGATCCCTTCAGGATCGAAGACGCTCCCGACAAACCTTCCATTTCACCAAAACCGGTTGCAAACGTCGGATTATTCCCTCAAAATAAGGCAAAACGACGTACTTGAGTGGTGGAATCGTCTCGAATCTCAGCAAATCGCCCCGCTCGCGGGACCAACGGGAACCGGATCTACTGTCCCGCAGCCCCGAATGTGCTAAAATCATTGAGCACACTTCGCGATGAAGCAGCGCATTCACGACTCGAAACAATGCTTCACATGACATCGACTGGGATTCGTCTCTACGAACCACTCTGACGATTTCCGAATGGAAGGTGATATGTCGACCGACAAGGCAAAAATTGCGAACGACTGCTTCAAAAAAGCGACCGAGGCGATGGCCAAAGAAAACTGGGGCTTCGCCATCGAAATGCTGCTCACCGCCACCCGGCTGCAACCCGATTACCTCGTCTATCGCCAGTCGCTGCGCGGCTGCGAATATCGCAAGTACGGCGACAACAAAAACGGGGCCGGGCTCGGCGGCAAGATGAAGATCATGTCGATCCGCAGTCGCATCAAAAAGGCGAAATCGAAATCGGAATGGGCCGAATGCGACAAGGCCGCCGAGGAAGGTCTTACGCTCTACCCCTGGGACGCCCAGTTGCTCGCCGACCTGGGCGACGCGTGCCGCGCTCAGGATTTCATGGAAATCGCCATCGACAGCTACAAGCGGGCTGTCCTGAGCGTGCCCGAAAATCGGGACTTTCGTCGCACACTCGGTGAAATGCTCGAAGAGCGCGGCGAGTACGCCGCCGCCCTCGAACAATGGAACAACATCCTCAAGCTCGATCCGCTCGACAGCGACGCCCGCTCGAAAGTCACGCAACTGCGCGCCAGCGAAGTCATCGATCGCGGCGGATACGGCGGCGCCAAATCGACGCGGCAGGTGATCGACGTCAAAAGCGCGTACGACGAAGACCTCGAACAACGCCTCCGCAGCAAGGAAGAAAAAGCCGGGGCCGACGGTCCCGGCATGTCGCTCGAAGCCGATCTGCAGCGGGAGATTCGCCGAGACCCGGCGAACAAAGACAATTACCTCAAACTCGCCGATTTTTATCGCCGCGAGGGCCGGCTCGACGATGCCGCCGAAGCCTTTCAGAAAGCCCTGGAAGCCTCGGGGGGCGATCCGAACATTCGCGAACTGCTGGAAGACATCGAGCTCGAAAAGATGAAGCAGAACGTCGAAATGGCGCGGGCCAAGGCGGCGAAGAATCCGGAAGACAAGCAATCCGCCGAGAACGTCCAAGCCCTGCGCAAGGAGTATTTGAATCGCGAAGTCGAAGTTTTGTCGGCCCGGGTGGAACGCTATCCCGCCGACATGCGTCTCAAGTTTCAGCTCGCGCAGCGGTACATGAAAGTCCCCGCGTATTCCAAGGCGATTCCCCTGCTGCAGAAGGCGTCGGCCGACAACCGCATCGAAGGGGACGTGCTGGTCGCGCTTGGAAAGTGCTTCATTCAGGAGAAAAAGCTGCCGCTCGCTCGGCATCAGTTCGAGAAGGCGGTTCCCAAAATCAATTTCGAGGAAAAGCCCGACGCCTTCAAAGAGGCCCATTATTACCTGGCCCGCATCTGCGAAGACGCCAAAGACAAACCCGCCGCCGAAACGCACTACAACGAAATTCTCGGCGTCGACTACGAATACAAAGACGCCCGCGAACGGTTGGAGAAGTTGCAATCGGGGGAGAGCGAGGAATAAGAAAAGGATGAAGGCGGAAGGATGAAGGATGAGTCAGAATCTTCCCTCGTTCCCAAGCTCCAACGAAAACAGGCCGTTTTCATATACAAAAGGTGAGTGAAACGGCCAATTTTCGTCGTTCCGGGCGAACGTTAGTTCATGAATACTCCGCTTGGGAACGCAAGGTCTTCGAAGCTCCGCTTCGTTTGATGGCACCGGCGAGAGGCGTAAAAACGCAAATTCGATTTCACGCATGACACCCGAAGAACATTACCAACTGAGATCCGCCCTTCACGGCATCCGCAAGCCCTCGTTCGGGGCGACGGTGGTTTTGGGCGAGGTATTTTCCGATCGCGAGGCATCCGAATTGATTACGCCTGACGAGATCGTTCAGCGATTGGAAAATTCAGGTTACCGCATCTCCCGCGCCACGGTGTATCGCGCGTTTCGCAAGTTATGCCGCGTCGGCATGTTGACGATCGCTGACGACGACGCCCAACCCAGCCGTTATCGTCGAATTCGACTCGGCGATTAGATCAACTCCCCGGCAAGATCGCCGTGTATTCTCCGCATGCAACCGTGTCGGCGAACAGCACGAGAATTAAAAGGCACCCTCACCCGGCCGCGTTGCGGCCACCCTCTCCCCTATGTCTTTCTGACGAAAGACGGGGCGAGGGTTAAGAGCGTCACTTCACAACTTACGCTTCGAGTTGCCCTTCTGACTCATCCTTCATCCTTTGATTTCAAATTCCCCGCGCCGCGAGTTGGCTCTTTAAGCTCGCCATGTAGCGGGCGTGGGCTTCTTCATCCAGGACCGTCGAACCGCCGAAACAGAACGTTGAAATCGCGTTGCGCGTGCGCGGGGTTTCGTTCGCGTTGGTCCAGTGAATCGTCGCCGAGGTGTGCGCGACGGCGTCCCCCACGTCGAGTTCAGCGGGGACGGCGTCGACTTTTGCCGCGTCGAAGCCGACTAAGCCCTGACTGAAACCGAGCACTCCGCTCGGGGCGTGCGGCAGAATTCCCTGCTTGTGCGAGCCGCGGGCGTACCAGACGCAGGCGTTGTGGCGGTCGACTGGTTCGAGCGCGATCCACAGCCCGCAGGCAATGTTCGGTTTGCGGCACCAGTAAAAGCCGTCCTGATGCGCCGGCGTCGCCGATTTGTCGTATGGCAGCTTGGTGAACCACTCCAGTCCCTGCGGGCGAAACGAATCGCGCAGAAAATGTTCGAGCAGCGGGACGTGTTTCCCCTTGTTCATAAAGTCGTTAAACCACGCGTCCCGCTTGTCGAGCGATTGCATCTTCCGCAGCGTTTCGGGACGCGAATAATCGTCGAAGAACGCCGCCTCTTTCGGCAGCGTCGGCACGACGTCGCGAATGTACCGCGCAACCTGCTCGTTCAACTCATCGATCTCGGCGGAGGCAAACAGGCCGCGGATGATCACAAATCCGTCGGCATCGATTGTCTCGCGTAATGTGTCGTATGATTGCATGATGTTCCTGATTCGCTATGAAACGTAATGAGTAACGTCTTCTATTACCGAGCCGATCGCTCGACGGTTCAATTTTATCGCTGAGACGATTCTCCCGCCACTCGCCGCAGAGCGGCCTCCTTGAACGGCTGCAAACGGACCGTTACGATGGACGTGCCGGATCACAGACCACACTGACGATTTTCCATCAGGTAGAGGAGATTTTCGATGACATTGAACTTCGTTCGAGCGAATTCGCGAATGCGGTTTCGACTGCGGCCATATGTTCAACTCGCGTTTTCCGCGTTCGTCGTGGCATTCGCCGCGGCTTCACCCTTCAACTCGGCTGCCGCCGCGCCGCTGCTGGCGGGAGTCGGCAAGGTCGACATCACCAACGACGACGTTCCGCTCGTCAACGATCGCATGTATGCCCGGGCTCTCGTCATCCAAGACGGTAAAACGACCGCCGTGATCGTTTCGGTTGACGCCGTCGCCATCGGCGAAATCGGTCCCATCAACAACGAATACCTGGGGATCGTTCGCTCGCAGATCGAGAAAGATCTCGGCATTTCGCCTAAAAATATCATGATCAACGCCAGCCATTGTCACGGCATCGTCCGCGGCGACTCCGCCGAACTGACCGTGCAGGCGATCAAAGAAGCGGCCGGCAATCTTGTGCCTGTGACGGTCGGCGTGGGCATCGGCCACGAAGACCGCGTGCAGGAAAACCGCCGTCTGAAACTCAAGAGCGGCAAAGAAGCCGACGTGCGTCATGCCTATTCGCTGCCCCCCGACGAAGAAGTCGTGGGAGTCGGCCCGATCGATCCCGAAATCGGCATCCTCAAAGTTGACCGCGAAGACGGCACGACGCTGGCGGTCGCTTATGTGTTTGCGTGCCATCCGATACAGGGCGTTCCCAACGGCGGCAACACGGCGGATATGACCGGGTTCTCATCCAAAGCAATTGAAGAATCCCTCGGCGACGGTGCCGTCGCCGTGTTCGTGCAGGGCTGCGGCGGCGATATCAACCCCATCTTCTACAAGGCGGTCGATTACCCGCGCGACGCCGAACCGCTGGGAGACATGCTCGGCCTGAGCGTGCTCAAAGGACTTCATTCGATCAAGACCGACGGCAATCAGGAATTAAAAGTCCTCAACGAGACGATCGCGCTGCCGCGAGCCGATCTCGCCGACCGCATCGCCGCCCAGGAATCAGAGGTGACGCGGCTCGTGCAATCGCTACGAGCGACCAGTCTGAATCTGAAGACGTTTCTGCCGCTGGTGATGAAGTACAGGCTGAACGAGGAGTTTCCCACGTACTATTCGCATTCGTATCTGAACGAAGCCATGGTCGGCCGCGACGGTCTGACGAAGCTCGATGCCCAGAATCGTGCGAATATGGAGAGTTACATCAAAAACATTCATACGATGGAACAATTGACGATCACGCAGACGAATCTTGCGCTGTTGAAGAAGAATCAGGCGAAAAACGTGGCATCAGGCTCGCGAACGATCGACGTCGAACTCGTCGGCCTGCGCGTCGGCGATTTCGTGCTGACGACGTTTCCCGGCGAACTGACCGTGCAGATCGGACTGACCCTCAAAGAGATGTCGCCGCACGAAAACACCTTCGTCGCCGGCTACACCAACGGCTACATTTATTACTGTCCGACGCCCGAGCAACTCAAAAACGTCGGCAACGCACAGGAGGACAGCGACTGCATTCTGGCCCCGGAGTGGTATCCGATTTATGAAGCCAGGGCGGTGGAGCTGTTGAAGAAGTTGTAAACCGCGCAGCATATCACGACGTTGGCTCGTCTCGACGTTATTCGTCCAGCCGGCGGCGATCGATGACCACGAGGCTGTTCCCTTCACGCGAACCGACGAACAGCCAGTGGTCGCGGACCGCCGCGCCGTAGGTCTTTTTCATCACCGGATCGCGAAACGCCCTTACGAATTTCGGTTTCATCGGGTCGGCCACGTCGACGACGGCAACACCGTCCCCTTTGACCATCGGCAAGTACGCGCGATCGCCGCTGACGACGCAGCGGTTGGGTTCGCCGAGGCGTTCGTCGATCAGCGTGGCAATGAGCTTCGGATCGCCGGCGTCGCGCACATCGAAAACGAGAAACGCATTGCGATCCCACGCCACGCAGAAGTAAAGATCATCGACTACGTCGCCGCTGAGCTGCGAAATCGCCGGGTCGAACACCTGCGCGACCAATTGCGGCTGCGTCGGCTCGGCGATGTCGACGACCGCCAGCCGATTGCGTCGGCCGAAGAGCGTCCCCACCAGGGCGTGGTCGCCGCGCACGAGAATGCTGAACGGTCCGTCGTCGTCGGTCGTAACCACCGCATCGGCAATAACGAACGGTTTCTGCGGATCGCGCACGTCAACGACGAACAGTTTTTTCTCCGCCTGATGGGCGACGTAACAGTACCCGTCGCGATAGGCGACTTTGTAGAGCACTCCCTTCACATCGGGGCTGCCGACGCTCACCGAGCCGAGCAGTCGCGGCGCGGTTTTGTCCGCCACGTCGAGCACGAGCAATCGGTGATTTCCCTGCGACGTGAGATATGCGACCTCACCGTTGATCGCCAACCCCGCGGCGGATTCCAATTCCGCATGTGTGAAACTGGATACAACCGCCGGGCAGGTCGGGTCGGCGATTGAGCAGATCGTCAGCCGTTTCCCCTCGCGACACGGGAGAAACGCATAATCGCCGTCGAGATGCACGTCCTCCACGCCGCGCAATTGCACGTCGTCGACCAGCCGGCCGACGATCGGTGACGGTGTTTGTGCGTTCCCTTCGCCGGGATGCAGCAGGATTGCACTGGCGACAAGGGCCATTGCCAGAGCGAACGCGAAATCACGAGAACCGAGCATGAGAACCTTATCCGAGGCAATGCCGTAACGAAACCTCACTCGCCCAGAAACTCCAGCATCCGGCGGAACGTTTCGTGCCGCGATTTGTACTTCGCGACGCGTTCGCCCCGGATGTGGCTTTGACTCGCTTCAACCGGATGGACGACCCCCATCTGCGCCCCGGCGTCGAAACCGCCCGAGTGAATGATCGACGGAATGCTCGCCACGCCGAGATGATCAAGATTCCGCGACATGTGACAATCGACGCATTGCTGAAATAACACCGTCTTATCGGCAAAACCCCAATCGGGCGCCTTGTAAGAATTGCCGTCAATCGCCACACGATATTGCGGCATGCCTTCGGGCTCGCGCTCGAGTCCGCCGCGTTTGAGGCCGTCGAACAGCAGATGCCGTTTCATGCGGTAATCGAGCACGTTGATGCCGACGCCGGTGTTCGTCGGCGGTTCGATCGCACCGTCGATGTTAGCATACGCGCGAAACTGAAACGATTCGACCACGCGCGTCGGCACCGGTTTAAGTTCATCGTCGAGCGACATCATCAGTTGCAGTAAAACCACTTCGGTGCCGACCGGAATCGCCGGGGCATCCTTTCCCATGCGTACGAAACCGTTGTTAGCGGCCTGTTTCCAATCGATTCCCTTTTCATCGAGTTGCTTGAGATAATCGAGCACTTGCCGCCTTCCCTCGGGGAAGCGGTAAAAAATGCGGTAATACGACCGGCCGCGCAGCGAGCGGGCATGCAGCGTGATGAAGCGTTCGGAGATGTCGGAGCTCACTCGGGGCTGGTGAAAATCGACTTCGACCCATTCGTCGGGCTTGTCGAGCAAGCCGAACGGCAGATAGTCGCGGCCGGCGTCAAAGTCGTGCGTCGGCACGAAGGCCCCCGACGCGACCGCCAGAGTGTAGGTATCGGGGAGCGATGCGAGTTCGCTCTTCGGGAGCGCGAGCCGCCGCAGAATTCGTGCGAATTTTTCGCAGAGGATGTTCCGCCGTGCGCGGGTCGGCTTATCGGCGGTGCGACGGATGTTGTGATCGATGAGATGATCGTAGACCGCCCATACATCGTGCTGAAACAGAGACCGCTTGAGCGGATCGGAGATCAACATCGCGCCATCGTTCGTCAGGAATTCATCAAGCAGCGGATTGACCTTGTCGAAGACTTCCGCGCTCGACCAGTATTCGGTCTTGCCCCACGCCAGAAACTCGATGACGTCGCCCCCTTCGAAGCGAGTCACTTCGGGTTGCCCGTCGCCGGCAGGAATGACGCGCGGGCGAATGTAAAACGCCGCAAAAAGGCGGTTCCACAAGTGAGAGGGATCATCATCGAATAGCGGCAACGGTGAATCGTCTTTCAGCGTCCCCGCGAGCGGACCGGTGTGATGGTAATACGTCGAAATGTCGCCGGCGGAAAGGGGTGATGTCATCGTCAGCACACTGGCCAAAAACGATAAAGCGATCAAGCGAGAACCAATCACAATGGAATTCCTTGCAAGAAAAATCGAGTGGCAATGGCATCAGCTTTCGACATTCATTGCCGATTTGCGATCCTGACAACCAACTCCGCAAACTTGGCGATCAGCGACTCGCCGCCGCTGCGGATGTATTCCCAGTCGCCGTCCCCGTCGAGATCGAGCAGGCGTTCTTCGATCGAAATCGGCGGCAAGATCATACCGGTGTGCTCCAGCGCAATGCGATCTTTCGCCGGGCGGTACACGTACGTGCGGAAGTTGTCCCCCTGCTGCGTGCCGATGGCGACCAGACGTTCGCCGTTCCCCATCAGGTCGAGCGCCTGTGCCTGCGCGTGCAGATTCTTGAAGTCGGGATGCACATGACCGATCGTCTCCAACCGCTCGACCGGCGAGAGGATCGGTGTGTGATCGTCTTCGACGCCGAGATTGAGCGAATAATAAATCCCGCTACCGGGATGCGGATCGTTCGGTGCGTACGTCGCGGCAGCGAGCACCAGATCGAGATCGCCGTCGGCATCCAGATCAATCGGTGCGGCGACCAGCCGATGATGCACGCGGATTTCGGTCCCATCAGCATCCTTGAGCGGACCGTACGAACGAAATTCAAACCGGCCCTCCTCGCCGAGCGGTTGATCCTCGCGGAGCAGATACAACAAGCCTTTGTCGGTCCCTACGATGAGATGCTGTTTGCCGCTGCCGTCGTAATCCCAGAGCGCGGCGCGATGAAAGCCCCAGTTCACGCCGTGCTGCGCGTCGGTGTCGCCGTCGACCCGAAAGATGCCGTTTTGATCATACAGCGGGTATCGCTTCTCAGCGAGTCGCGGTTCGCCGTCGACGTTGAACAGTTCGCGGATCAACCACTGGTTATCGTTGTCGAGCAGATATCGTTTTCCCTGATGATCGGTGAGAACTTCGGTGAAATTGTAGCCGCGCGTCGGTGCGTCCGTATCGCTGATCCAATGGCTGAAGCGGAACTTCGGCATCGCCCCTTTGACTCGCTGATTCTTGCAAAACGCGATGTCGCAGCCGCGCGAAATTAACAAGTCGGGCCACGGCCCCTCTCCGACCGTCGCGAGCACGGCGTGATAGTTATAGGCGTCGTAGCCTTCGTCGGGCATTGCTTCGATCGTCATCTCGCCGAGGTCGCGAAAGATCGGCTCTCCGTCGGGGCCGGTCTCGACGCGCTGGAGGTACCGCAACTCAATCGCCGTCATGCCGCACAGGACAATGAGGTCGTCGGATGTTGTACTCGTATTGCGATACATCACCGGGCGCGAAGCGCCGCCGGGGTAGCGGACGGCGCCTTCCTTTCCTTCCCCCATCAACAGCGTTTCGCCTTGTTCGTCCTTGAGCAGAAACTTGGGCCGTGCGAATTGGCGTCCATCCCGCTTCGAGAACGGTTCACCAGCGAACACCGGTAGACCGCTCTCGTTTCCGACATGCGGCAGATACCACAACTCGCCTCCCCAGTCGCCGATGATCAGACTGGCGGAGTTCTTCCCCGCCGCCGGATAAATCGTCGGGTACGTGTAATTGAAATCCTGATGCCAGATCGCCTCGGGATTGTCCGAGAGTCGATACTTCGGATTCACGAACGGAATGTTGAACGCCATCCCCTCGGCGGTCACGAGCGGATCCTGCACCGCTTCGAGATGAATGTCGGGATACTCGCCGACGAGCTTCATCAAGAAGATCTTCCCCTCGCGATCGGTGCCGATGACTTCGGGGCGGCCGTCGCCGCCGGCGTCGATCGGTTCGACCATCAGCACGGTATGCCCGAGTTGACCGCACAATCGAATGGGATCGCCGATGGTCTTGAGATCGTGCGACGGATAGAGATACACGCCATCCCACAGCCGGGCGATGAGCAGGTCTCGTGCATTCGGTGCCGACCACGCCACGACGTCGGCACTCACGATCGTCCCGAACGACATCCGCCCTTCGTCGGTGAGCAAGTCGGTCAGCGGGCCGAACTCAAACGTGGTCTGAGCCGGGCAAGGTTGAGAGAGTCCAACGGCGAGCAAGAACGCGCCGATGATTTTTGTGAAATGACTCACCATATTTCTCCTGCATGAGATGCAAATCAATGCGTTGCGGCTTTAATGATCCTAACACAACCTCTGTGCGTAGCGATTTTCCGCTGAATTTGAGGCATTCTTAACAAGCACAACCGGTTGTGTTAGAGTCACTTAGCCGAACGGCGAAACTGCGTCAACACACGGCTATGCATTTTGAAACGCTGAGTCGCTGACGAAGACGAATGAATGGCCACAAAAAAACGCAACAGAACAAAAGGTAAGGGCGTGCTCAGCGTCAAGACCGTGCGGTGCAGCAGAGTTCGAGCCTTCGTCGTCACCATCGGCAGTCTCCCAGTCTCCTTGTCTCATCCCTCTCACCGTGGTTCCAATTTCAACCGTTCCACTGCCGCTTGCTCCGTCGCCGCTCGATCGAGCGTCACTGCGTAATATTCACCGCTTACCCAGGCGTCATACTGATCGCGATAATGCGCGCTCCCCGGGTTCCCCGAGTTGCTCTGGGCGTCGACGTGATGCAGCACCGGCGGCGACGTCTGCATGTCGGCGATCAAGCGATAACCGGCTCCGGTCATCGCCTGATAATCCGGGCTCCGGCCCGTGTTGCAGACGGTCGACATGTCACCCCGCACGGCATCGCGGCTTTGATCGAGCAATTGACCCAGGTCGCCAATCGGTGAAAGCACGTGTTTCATCGACATGGTATGCAGTCGGCCCCATGTCCATTGACGTGGTTCGTTGCCGAGTCGTTTGGCGAGATCGGCGAACGTCGCCGTCGCCGCCTGATGAATCTTCTCGATGCGATCGGCGTCCCCCTTCGCGAACCATCCGGCGGGATCGCTCTCGAGCAGGTTCATCGAGAGCGGTTCAATCCCCGCGACGACGAGCGACGCCGGCGCCGCATCGAGCCGTTCGCCGGCGACGAGTTTCGCCCATTGAATGACGAAGACGTTAAACGCCGCGGCGGCGACCGAATGGGGCTCGCAACTGCCGTTCCACCCGTCGAGCAAATCGGCGATCTGCATCACAAACGGATCGATCGATGCACCAAGCACCTTAAGCAGCGCCGGCAGCCGCTCGACGGCGCGCAGCGAGACGGCGTCTTGCTGCATGTCGCGAATATCATCGCGCGACGACTTATCGCGGGCTTCGATCATCTGGCGGATGCGTTTCATGCGGTAACCGCTGACCCAGCGTCCGAACAGCGGGTAAGGAAAATCGGGCGGTGCCAGCCGGTTGTTCGCCGAACCCATCCAGCCGCGCGGCGGATCGATGACCGACGGCATCTCTTCGAACGGAATGAATCCCGTCCATTGATGCTCGGGATCCCAGCCCGGACGGAAACCCCGCGATTCGAGTTTCCGCAGCGGCAGGCGTCCGGACGTGCGAAAGCCGATGTGGCCGTCGACGTCGGCGAGCACCAGACAAAACGTCGGCACGAACCACGGCTGCATCGCGGCCTGCAATTCGGCAACGTTTTTCGCACGATTCATCGAAAGCAGCGCGGTGAGAAAACCGCCGCCGTAGGCACCGACCCACTTCACCGAAACCGGTCCCAGTTTGTTGCCGGGGGCGGGGAGGACTTCATTCACCAGCGGACCGTTGCGCGAGAAGCGGACGGTCTTGCGAACGCTCTCTGCACCTTTGATGTGAATCGTCTCTTCGATCTCGCGCGACTTCTCCCATTTTCCATCGTAAAGAAAACAGCCGGGATGGGCGTCGTCGGTTTTCTCCTGGTACAGATCGCGCTGCGAACAGATGTTGTTGGTAATCCCCCACGCCGCCCGCATGTTGCGGCCGAACATGATCGTCGGCATGCCGACGTAGGTCATCCCCGCGACGTGATAATCCCCGGCGTGCAGATGCGCCATGTACCAGCACGAAACCGCTTCGAAGGCGATGTGCGGGTCGCTGGCCAGAAACGGTTTGCCGGTGGTCGTTCGCGAGCCCGCGACGACCCAGTTGTTGCTCCCCGTCGCCGGTTGCGGCTCGCCGTTCGCGCGGCCGATCTTTTCTTCGCCATTCGGCTTCGGTGAATAAGAACCCGGCGGCATAATGCTCTCTTCATCGGCCTCGGCGACGCAGTACGCGTTGAACAACGGCCCGTCGCCGACGGCGCGCTTCACGAGTTCGGGCATCACGATCACCGGGAAGCGTCCCGTCAGATACCAGCGGAATTCGACCTCGATCGTCAGGCAATCGATCTCAGTCCACGGCTCGGGTTGATAATCGAGCAGCGAGAATTCGATCGGCAGACGATCTTTCGATTCGTCGATGACGGCGTTGATTCCCGCCGTGAATGCCGTCAGCACTTTGCGAGTCGAATCGGGTAGGTCGTTCCACTCCTGCTCGGCGATGCGGCGCAATCCGACGGTGCGGACGAGCAAGTCGTAATCGTAGCCGTTCTTGCCGATGATCTCGGCCAACCGCCCTGCTCCTTTTCGGCGCAGCCAGTCGAGTTGGAACAATCGGTCTTGCGCCATCGCATAGCCGTACGCGAAGAAGAGATCGTCTTCGTTCTCGGCGTGGATATGCGGCACGCCCTGCGCATCGCGCAAGATTTCGACGGACGATTTCAACGGCCCTTTGCGAGATCCATTCGTCGACGGCACGCGTTCGGCGAGCGTTTTTTTCCACCACGCATCGAATTCGTCGCGCGTCCAATTCTGCGATTGGCAGACCGCATCAATCCGTTCGCCGGCGCCAAGGCGTTTCAGCAATTCGTGATTGGAGATCGTCATTTCAGTTCCTGTTTCGCTGATTGATTTTCAAAAAATGGGTGCCACTGGCGGCTTGTCCGCCAGTGTGCCTTTCGACGTAAGAGCACTGGCGGACAAGCCGCCAGTGGCACACGACGTTTCCTTTCTGACTCATCCTTCATTCTTTGTCTTCGCCTATCATAATCCGCCGCGTATCAACCGAAAAATCAGTATACACGCATTCTGACCAAATTTCAGTTAAACAAGCGTTGATGCATGGGCCGGATCTGGTACAATGACGAAGCGTCAATTTGGTAAATGAGCGGCGGGGTTTACCCCCGCCGTCGACCCTCATAGCTTGCGCCGTGACGCCGAGGAGACTCCATGAATCCGCAGGACACCTTGAATCAGCTTTCGCTCACACGGATTTCTCGCCGGCAAACATTACAAGTCGGCCTGCTCGGCGGCCTCGGCATCGGCCTGCCGCATTTGCTCGCCAGCCGCGAAGCCCATGCTGCGTCTCCCCCGGCCGATGACATGAACTGCATCGTCATCTGGACGCGCGGCGGGACCAGCCATCACGACACGATGGACCCCAAACCGACCGCACCGGCGGCCGTCCGCGGCGAATTCGGCACGATTCCTACTTCGGTTCCCGGAGTGCATTTCACCGAAATCGTGCCGCGACTCGCGCAGAATCTCGGGATGTATTCGCTGCTTCGCGGCTGGAATCCGCGTAACGGCAGTCACGGCACCGCAGACCAATGGGTGCTCTCGGGACGAAAATTCAACCCCGCGTTGACGTACCCCACCTACGGTGCGGTCGTCAGCCATCAAAAAGGATTTCGCACGAAACTGCCGCCGTATGTGCAGCTCGGCGGTTCGATCGATTCCCGCTACGGCGGCGGAACGGCCGGCATCCTCGGCATGGAGCACAACCCCTTCGTGATGCTCGCCGATCCCAACGCCGATCGATTCGAAGTCCGCGACATCACTCCGCCGAAAGGGATCAGCGGCGACCGCATTTCCCGCCGGCGGAACATGCTCTCGGCTCTCGACGCGCATCAGGTTCCCGCGGAGATTCAACCGACGGCGTTCACCGCGCTCGATAAACATTACTCCGCCGCCCTCAATATGATCACCGCTCCCGAAACGAAGCAGGCGTTTCAGATGGACGACGAAGATCCCAAACTCCGCGAGCGATACGGCCGCAACACGTTCGGCCAGTCGTGCCTGCTTGCCCGGCGATTGATTCAAGCCGGCGTGCGGTTCGTCACCGTCACCGACGGCGGCTGGGATACGCATCAGAACAATTTCGCATCGCTGAAAAACAACTTGATCCCGCGCGTCGATCAGGGATTGACCGAACTGCTGCACGATTTGCAGAACCAGGGAATGCTCGAAAAAACGCTCGTCTGCTGGTTCACCGATTTCGGCCGCACGCCGAACATCAACTCCGCCAGCGGCCGCGACCACTGGAGCAGCAGCGGTTTCGCCATCATGGCCGGCGCCGGCGTCCCCGGCGGGCTGGTGTTAGGGGCGACATCGGACGACGGCGGCGTCGTCACCGATAAAGAGTATTACAGCGACGACCTCGCCGCCACCATCTACCACAAGCTCGGCATGCCCCTGGACCTGATGGTCACCGCCCCCGACGGCCGCCCGATAAGGTTGATCGAAGGCCGGGCGATTGACGAGTGGGTGTGAAGTTTGCGAGTTCATACGCACTCCTCGTTCCCAAGCTCCGCTTGGGAACGCCAGGTCTTCGAAACTCCTGCTTCGCGAGCGCGCCGGAATGCCGAATGCTTTAGAGAATCAGCTTGCCGCTGCGTCCAGCCAGTGGTAAACTTAGAGTAGACGCATGATCAAATCTCTTGGAGAAATTAAAATGGTTCGCATGGTGGTAACATCTGAGCAAGCCCAAATTCTGACCACCGCTAACGAGAAGATAGAACTCTTCGATGATGCAGGAAATCGATTGGGCGTTGTTGCGCGCCCCATTTCCGAAGCAGATGTCGCACTGGCTCAGAAGCGTGCGGAATCGAATCAGCCTTATCGTACGACCAAAGAAGTGCTCGAGCGACTGAAGTCGTTGGAACAACAATGACGAAATACACCGTCGTCTGGCTGCGGGATGCTGAAGACGAACTTGGCAGGATTTGGATGGACGCCGCTAACCGCCGCGCCGTCGCATCAGCGGCGAATCTCATTGACGATGAACTCCGAACCGATCCCGATTTGGTTGGCACCCACGTGAAAGGAACCTTTCGAACGCTGGAATATTCGCCGCTGGAAATCATTTTCGACGTGCGAACCGAAGATCGGCTTGTTCGAGTCCTCTGGGTGCGGCAGACGTAATTTGAAACTCGACCGTCCGACTTCTTGATAGCTGATCTCGTACTGAAACTGCCGTCGCCAATTCACTCGATTCCGCCGATAGCACCGCTCAATTCACCGACACTCCATAACTCACTACGCGATCGTCACCGTCGAATCTAAAACCGAGCGCCTCTTGATCGAGAGAGTATGCTCCGGCTCGTTCCAATCCCATTATGTAGACGATGTCCCACTGCCCAAACCCCATGTTCGCCGGTTCGCCCGGAGTCGGTTCTCCCAGAAGTTCGACCACCTGCTGACGTCTCCATCCCTCGAAATTGAAATGACGCAACAGGTCGTCGATCATCTGACTGCGCACGGTGCGGTATCGATCAATTGCATCGGCACGCTGCCACGCCGTGCCATCGAAGGCAATTTGCGAATTCGAGATCTGACCGCGGAAAAACCACCCGCCGAGCGCGAGAGTGGTAACGAGAACGATGACAAGAAAAATGGTTTGGGGCGTCTTCATGGTTCCATTCCGAATCGACTGACTCTTGAGCCGACCGAGGCGTATCAAGTGAATTCGATTTCAAAAAACCGCCTCCAGCAGTTGATCATACCATTTCATCATTGTCAGGCAACCGCCGCAGCGCTGGCCAATCGGCGAACGCGAGAAAGAACAACAGAGCGAGGTGCAATAGAGGCAACAACATCGCCAGACTGATCCAGCCGGGGAAACCCGCTTTGGAGCAGATCATCCAGAACGGAACCACGAGGATCAGCAATATAAACCCAACGATCAGCAATTCGAAGAAGCCGGGCATGAACGCGAGCATTGTTGAGTCTTCCTGGTTAATCGGCGGATCGCACGTCGGTTAGTTCATCCCACAGCCGCACGAGCAGCAGATCGTTGCGGCGTCGAAACAGCAGCCAGAAACCATAACAGACCGAGATCAGCCCGAACACCGTCCCCCCGCCGAGGATCACACCGACGAGCATGCCCATCTTGACGGCGACCAGATGCGACTTATCGGCTTGCGCGATGAAGGCCGTCCACTTATCCAACCCGAACCAGCCGACGAACACAAGCGCACCGACTCCCACAACGATGACCAACGGCGCAAAGTAGGGAACGAACTCTGCCGAATCGCGAAGGCGGCTCACGTGTTGCCCGGCGATGGGATCTTCGAGGATGGACATGGAGCGGATTCCGGCTGTTGATGGGATTCGTGTTGATCAAGTAGCGTTTATCATGCCATTATTCGCTTCGCGACCTTTGCTGGCTTCAAGATTTCTTCCATCGAAAGTATCTGCGAAATCGAACGGGAATGATACTACGAATCGCGAGAACAACAAGAGCGACGAAACTCGTGGTTACAGCGGGGAAACCAAAAAGAAACGCCCACACATTGTATGCATATAGCGGTTCCAAACTGGGAAATACGAGCGGTTGGTTCTGTGCCTCCCTTGCAGCATTTACGGCTGGAAAAAGGATGGCGAATAGCGCCGAGAGGATTGCCACGACAACAAGCAACTCGCCGATGGACATCGAAAATCGCGGCTGACGGCCTCTATCATTCATTATCATTCAACGTTGGCTACAGACCGGCGGCGGACCTATCATAAACGTTCGGCCGGATCTTCCAAATCGTACATGCCGTCACCGCTGACACCACGACGAACATCATCGTCATGACACAGCGACTTTCCCATGCCTGGTTCGACCATAGATCACGGTTCATCTGGAAACTGAGCAGAACTTCGATAACAAAGAATCCGACGGAAAGGACTACGCTCGTGTGCCACGGGCTTGGCCAGTGTGCCTTTGGTTTTCCTCCTTCAATTCATGATATCAGACGGTATCCCATGCACGAAGGGCAAGCCGGCGAACTGTTGTCGTTCGGGCTGCAACAGATCATAACGAGCCGACGGCCACATCCCTGCCTTGTTAGGCGATCTCATTGATTTTCAATTCCGGCCGACCGGGCAAAAGCAGCATAATCAAGCGCTGTATTTTGGTCATGCACGATTCGCCATTCACCCTCCTGCAACTGAAAAACGTATAAAAGCCAAGTGCTAAATGGCTCATCATCCGCTTTAGCACGATACTGGTATTTGACAAGTGCCATAGCCATATCTTCACCGACAACTTTATGAACGACCGATCCTTCCCAAATCCAGTTCGGGTCTTTAAACCACTGTTCATGAATGTCAATCAATTCCGGCGGAGTAGTAAACGCATGCCCGTTTTGAACAATAGTATAAAGAGTTTCGCCGCGCGTGAGATGTGATTTGAATGCTTCTATATCTCGATTGGAGATCGCTGCGAAATGTTGCTGTAGAGCGAAATCAAAATCTGGCTTCATAGATGTGCCTCGGTTACAAGAAGTAAGTGAAAAAAGGAAACCAATGATTAAGGGAAGTACCCAGGTGCCTTTAATGCGGCTTTGGTCATTGGCTGAGCTCATTACGATTTCTCATTAATCCAAAGAGTTGTGTGTGGCCGCCGGGTGCCACTGGCGAGGCCTATCGCTCTTTCGACCAAATTCGACACCTAT